>NZ_CP174332.1:3577500-3877500 GCF_052468095.1 Microbulbifer maximicatervae (SeqCode) | reverse complement strand
TCTGTGCTCGTCATTTAACGAAATAGGGTTCCCTTCATGAGAAAACAGGTAGTCATCTTTTACGTGGCCTCATCTATGTTCGCGGTGCTGATGATGATATCAGGCATGGCCAAACTAACAGGACAGGAAGCCATTGTTCAGGCAACGGTTGATTTAGGCTACCCGCTTTATTTGTTGAAAATTTTAGGAACCGCCTATTTGATTGGCGCGATTGCAATTCTTCAACCGAAGTTTGAAACACTTAAACAGTGGGGATATGCAGGTTTCTCCATCGCTTTGATCGGAGCTTCGGGATCGCACTTGTTGGCTGGGCAAGCGCTCAGCACTGCTTTACCAGCTACTGTCCTATTGGCCGTTTTAGCGGTTGTTATAACCTTGAATACGAAACTGGCTCGTCTTGATTTTTCTGATGAGGAAGGCAGCAATAATGTCTCACCAACGCAAAGAGGAATATCAGAAACCAATAAAATATGACCAGTTACGGTGTATTAGATAGAAATAGGTCGGCTTACTCCGTTGATTGATCTGACAAGAGTAGCAATCAACAGGAATGCAGTTTTATGGAAGTTGCTAATGTTGCGTCACTGGGAAAATAGCCTCACCTGGCACACTTCAGGATATCTTGGAAGATGAGGTAATAGGTTCAGACCGTATTAGCTGTCGCTCGAGTGAGTGTTCTAAAGGATTTAAACATTGCATTTACAGTCAGGAGTCTCTATCGGTTAGCCTCGACTTGCCCCCAATAAAATTTTCAGGGTCTGATGGCAATTCTTTTTAAAAATTGTATACAGTGAGGGCAATCTTACGCCCTCCGTATAAAGGCTCAAGGACCATGCGTGCTTGTTGTAGCTCAAGGACATTGTACGTATATTCTTTTTGTTCTTTCTCATAATATTGATCGTATTCTACATACAGCACAGAGTCTTCTATAGACCAAACAAAATCATAAGTGAGCGGAAAGTGTGGGTGGCCAATATATGTATTGAACTCGCCTTTCTCTCCCTCTTGATAGGTCCAATGTTCTCCGGGCCTACTCCAAGTTTGAATTTACAGGCTTCTGGTAAGGTTGTCGTCACCTTCGTAAGGTACCTGAATTGCGCAACTGATAGCAGTAGCTATTACTAAAATAATCAGAACGATACGCATAGTATCCTGGAAAACGTACTGTTTTGTAAGATTCTAGCAGGCTATCTACTTTTTTAGTTTTCATTAAGTAGTAGTTTCCATCGCTCTTAAAGTATACTCCACCTGATTTACCCTCATACCGCTTGCTTGGTCAGTTAGGCACTTTATCCTCGAATTTTGTAGCTATAGACAGATTCATGGATTTTTTTATAGCTGGGGTCAGAGCCATCAGATTCTACAATAGTGACTCCCTTTGCAGGCATATACAAACCGTACTCTGAAACGAATACATTACCATATTTGATATAAGCCCCACTTTGGTCGCAATAGGAATGTCTTTTTCCAATGGGCTCGATATGTTCTACCTCGCTAGAAAAATACTCCCCTTTCTCTGCACATTTTAATAATAGCCGCTCCAAAGACTCAGTCGCTGCTTCTATATTTAAGCTGTCTTCATCTATACTTGACGAACAGGAGCATAGAATTAAAACCATAGGTAAAAATACGTTTTTCATTATAGCTATTTTTTACTCCTAACACTTTAATCGATCAGCTGTATTGACTTGTTGGTAATTAGTTGTACTCTGGGCTCAGTACTAGGTACTTGCCCTGAACCCTAAATTTAGCTTTTGTAGATCGGGCATCCATGTACCTTTATTGCTCCCCTGTGAATCCCATTGAGCTTGTTCATGCCAACCTTCATGGAGGATGGGATCTTTGCAATAAAAGCCATCTTTTCGAATGAGAAATTTGTTACATGGCAGAAAAGGGCGCTCCCAGGTGGGGTCTGGTAACCAATAGGTCCCATCGGAGTAGGGCACTACGAAAACTGTCATTTCAGGATTTTTGACCACGAGAGCTTTATACCATTGATAATCGACTTCTAGTGCTCCAGCCTCTGGGATCTCGGACATATCTATTCTGATTTTTGAGCTGCTCTTAGCAGCTTTATTTGGGTTCATAGAGGCAAAAAATGGTGTTGCGACAAAGACTAAGCCAATTAAGATGCTCAAAGTGATAACTAATGATAATAGCTTGCGTCGATTCATAGGATACTTACGCCTTTTGCACGTCCTGTTACATAAAGCCTCCACCGGTAAAGTAGACGCTAGCTTATATTCATCTTATGCGCGGTCATTTTTTCATATTGATCTTAAGGAAGGACACATCACTTGTCCATTAGGAGTCTAGCTCAGTCGGTATACTTGATTCTCTTTATAAACTTTCAACCCTAATATAAGAGATCCCAGTAAAGAGAGTTAACGAAAGATACTTACTGCTTTACAAAAGGTTTCAGTCTCACTCTTATGGAACTCAACGCATTTGTGGTTTATTAGTGCATCATTAACTTTCGGCTCTAACCAAATTTTGGGTTGCATAACTACCATTACACTGGGGTTAGGTACCCTGTAATTCGACGGTTTTCTCTGTCTCGCATGCTCTCCTCACGGCTAAGCTGTTTGTAAAAGACGTGAGAGGGTGTAATTGAATATCTATACAGATATATGGTACCAAAGTGCCATTATTTGTGGGCAATGAATGTAAATCTTTCAGCTTTTAGAAACGCGTCGCACTTTTTTGGATAATCAACTTCCTTATGCAGTTTATCAACTTGTTTTACTAGATATTCGTCTTCTGTCCGAGGTTGAGGTTTCATCCCTTTGCATACTCATACTACCGCTGGCCTTCTCGACCAACTGTTCCTCTCTTCTTTCCTGTTGTCATCTATACACAATTTTTGGATGCTGGCTGATGATGTCGGCGGTGGTATCGTATATACCATTAGTTGATTAATGATAGCTATCACTCTAGCTGTGAACACTGTTGAGAATGCAACAAGGTTGCGCATGTATTTTCAGTACCTTCTCCCGATATATCCAAAGAGGAGGCGACTACTCAACGGAGCAAAATTTCATCCAAGATTTGATTCACGATCTTCCAAGTACTGCTTAGTAAATTTCTTCCACCATTACCGCGTACCGGTCAAGATAACGCACGCAATAGAATTCATAGAGCTTGCATTACTTATTGCTATTATAGGTACGCTTGTTTTGTAATTGATATCTATTACGCCTGAAGTCTTTACTAGAAAAGTATATATTTTGACTTACAGTCGTCTGTAAATATGAGATAATGCTGGAAATAACTCTGTCGATAATAGACCTGTCTTCCATCCCATTTGTAAATTGGATTTATCTCAATGAAAAAAGTATTAACAGTATTGCTTCCGGCAGCAGTGCTTACAGGTGTTGTTGCGCCGAAAATTGTTGGCATTCAACTAGAGTCATCCATTGATGAAATAGTCACTGCCGCGAATGAAAATTCGGCATACACGGTTGAAGTAAAAAGCATGGATTCATCCTGGTTTTCAACCCAGACCACCTTTTTGGTGAGCATGGATGTCAGTGCTTTCTCGGATGTATCAGGTGCCCCTGAAATTGATCCTTTTTCTGTAGAAGTAGACTTTAGTGCTTCCCATGGCCCCTTCCGTTTCGGCGAGCATGCTGGTTTTGGTTGGCTCGGCTGGTCGCTAGAAGTTGCCGGTGATCAATTGCGTGAACATTTGGTTTGGGCTGAGGAAGCTCCTTTTTACCAGGTTCATGGTAATATGAATGCCTTAGGTGGTTATTACTATAACGATAGCATTGCGCCATTTACTACTGATGTTGAGAATCAAAAAGCTCAGTTAACTTTTAGCGGTTTTCAAGGAAAAGGGCAATATCAGGATGAGCAACTAGCTTACCAGGGGAGTGCCGATAGCCTTACTGTTACTTCCGAGCTAAGGGATTTTAAGGTTGAAAGGTTGACTATGGATATGACCATGCCTTCCTCCCTTGAAGCAATGTTTGAAAGTGCTTTTTATGATTCTGATACAACAATTAACTTTGGTGCCGTAAAGTTTAATGATAGAGAGCAAAACGAAAATATTGACATTGCTGATTTATATATAAAGGCCAGTACTGAACTCAACCCAGAAAATCAGCTGGGGAATATGCAAGTTGCCTATGGAACTAAAAAGGTTGATATAGCTGAATTCCATGGTGAAGACCTGGCCCTTGAGCTTGAGGTCACCAATATAAGCCAGGAATTTTTGAAGTCTTATCAGGACTTTGCCGTCTCACTCAATAAACTACCTACGGAAGAAGCAACCGCTAAGACAATGGAGTTTATGAGCGAAAACTTGCTATCTTTAGTGGCTGGCGAGCCTCAACTGAACATTACCAGCTTGCGTGGCACTTTCCCACAAGGCAGCTTTAACAGTAACCTTCATACTAGCTTAGTTGGCATCAGTGCGTTACCGGAGCAACCGCTAGATCCGGCTTTTTGGCTGTCACACACCTTAGTTGACGGAGAGCTAAGTGGCGATAAAGCTGTGATTGAATTTATTGCCGTACAAGTGATGAAAGCCCAATTGAAAAATAACCCTCAAACTCAAGGTATGAGTGAAGAGCAACTGGAGCAAATAGCTGCTCAACAAGTGCCGACCATATTAGCGTCTCTTGAACAGCAGGGTTTGTTAGTGTCTACCAATGACGGCTACATCTCAAATGTCAGCCTGAAAGACAGCGAGCTTAAGGTGAATGAAAAACCTATGCCGCTACCGCTTTAGCAGATATTAGTTGTTTGTGATAGAAGTGGCTTATTTTAAGCCACTTCATTCTTTCCTCTCTAATACTGACTGTTTATTCCCCTTTTATAGGCGCCACCAGAACCATCAAATAATAAAAAGTGCTTAAGTGCCTCTAAGATAGCATTTGCTTTCAGATTGAAAGTATCCTTGGATCATCTCTTACATCTAATGTTTCAAACAGAGGCGCCAGTTTCACTAGCGTCCAGCTGGCTTGGTTTGTTAGGCATTCTCTCAACAAGGGTTGCCTTAACCCTTTTGAAGAGCAGCATATATGGGACCCATATGATTCCACCTTTCAGAACCCTAAAAAATTCTTTCGCTGTTTCTGGATCAAAAATCGGCTCATTAGACATGACAAACTGTATTAGCTATGCGTCTAAAGGTATAATAATCAATGAAACAACTACGATTAAGATATAAATTAATGGAAAAAGGTAGTGCTTGCTGAAAAATAGAAATGCTAAATATATTAGAGTTACGAACATTACTACGATGTATGCAATCTCACCAATTAAAATTGGCGCCCACAGTGGATTGAAGGCTTCTGAGTCCACGGTTGTTAAAGCTTCCCATGTACCATCAACGAATATTGGTTGAAATACAGGAAAGGTAGTTGCAAATAGCCTGATTGGGCCTGGTACGACACCAATTCCGACCAATATAAGCCAACCGGATAGCCCTTTAGGGTACTCATTGCTACTCATGATTCTCCTTAATGACTACAACAGGAGAAACTAGTGTGGAGTGTAAGTCTTCCCGAGAATAGCCAAAAGCTCGTAGTAACCTGCTTATACTTATTCTGTTTTTTATGCTTCACTTTTCTCTGACAATTTTTTAATCGTGTTGCCATAATAAATTAAGAATGCACCTAAACATAGCAATGAAACAATAATAATATCGTCAAATACCGACTTAATGAATAATAAAGCATGGGGGTCAACATGCCGTCCTAGGAGCATGCCCAAACTAGCGTATATAAAATACAACAACTTGTGCGGCCACACTTCAACTCTATCTTTTGATGCAGTGTTGTATCCAAGAAGGGGGATGCTAATTATAAATGGAATAAATAATACAGTATCGTAATAGCCTACATGCATGGACAAAAATACTGAAATTAATAGAAAAGCCCCTAATAATCTAAGATTTAAATATTCTTTTAGCATATTGATATGATTCACTTAATACTTAAGGCTCCTGCGCCAATACCGAAGCGGCGGTTTTGACGTCAGGTGCTTTTACTAGTTAGCTTTAATACGCTTCGAAAAAATCATGCTCACTTACAACGTTATACGCTCCGAGCAATCGTAGCAGTTCTGCTAAAAAAGACCCTATAAATGGCTGGCCTCCTTCATAATATATAGAAAATACATTGTCATCTACTTTCTCTATACCCATTAATTCGCCAAACAATTGTGAAATATATTCTCTATCATTCTTCCAAATTATTCCGCTCTTAGAATACCTCAAGCTATCTTCGGCCATATCTTTAAGGTTGGGCTCCACCCAATCAATATTCTTACTATTGAATAGGGCTTCCACCTTGGGATTAAATTCGGAGAGTTCTTTTACTATCCTAGAATCAGAATCACTACTAGCATCGGAAATATCATATTCATCCGCACCAAAAATTTGGTGTAAATAACTTGTGACTTCTTGATTGTCAATTGTGAATTTTACTGAGCCTTCTACAGTACTCATAATTTCTCCTGCTTTAAAGCAAAATAACGTTGCCGGCAATGGCAGCTGAAGCGAAATGTAGGTTGTTCAGCCCAGCATCCAGCTGGGCGACCTTGCCTTGCCTGGTTATAGCTGGGGTGCCCTGAATAACTTACTTGCTCTTTAGCAGCCTATGTTGACTGGTCACTGCCATATGAATTCACAGAGGAAAATACCATACTTTTCCCGCCAATTAACTCTTATGGGCTTTCTATGATGGCGTAGCAAGGTCGTAGGGCTTGTTGACTTAAAACGAGAGCACTTGAATGAAACTGCGGTACCAGTTTTCAGGGGGTTTTTTTGAAAGTGGGAGTTAAAGTTTAGATAGGTACTTGTAGTAACTACAAACTATTTAAAGTTGGATTCCACAATTATGTATTCCGAATTATCAATCCAATTCCACTTTGTATGAAGTCATTAACGCTTGGGGTTATCTGTAAAGCTTCGCCGTGTCCAGCAAATTGATTATTGTTAAGCGATGCCTTATCTCTCTCCTGACTTGCATTGAACAGCTTGATTTACCTCGCTGAGTATAAAGTTACGAAATGCCTGTACTCCAGGAGTATCAAGTTTTTCGTATGGGCAGACAAGATAATAAGAGAAGTTGGAATCAATACTTACATCGAATGGTTTTACGATTCTTCCAGATTTTAAGTCATCCTCGATTAGCGATATTCGGCCCAGCGCAACGCCTTGGCAGTTTTCGACTGCAATTGCGAGAGAGTTACTATCATTCATGACGCTACCTGATCGCGGATCGACATCGTCGACCCCGGCTGCTTTGAGCCACGATGCCCAATCGTCAAAATTATCTTCATGCAGTAAGGTTTGATGCTTGAGGTCGGAAGGCTCTTTCAAAGGATTTTTGCCGTTAAGCAGCGAAGGGTGGCAAATCGGGCTTAAATCGAGCGGCAACGAAAGCCTGGTCACTGAACCTTGCCAGTTTCCGTCACCAGCTCGAATGGAAATATCGACACCATCGTTAGTGAAATTGGCGAGAGCCAGGGTATGGTGAACATTCAACTGTATATCAGGGTAGGCTCTCCAGAAGTTACCTAACCGCTGTATTAACCATTTGCTGGCAAAACTGGGGGTTACGCTCACGGTTACCACCGGAGATTGACTCTCGGATTTGATGAGGTGGAGCGTATTTTCGAGTCGATCAAAACATTCACTGGCTTCGGATAACAGTTTTTTCCCAGCATCGGTCAATGAAATCGACTTTCCCGCACGATGGAACAGTTTTACACCCAGTCTCGACTCCAAATTTCTCACTTGGTGACTGATCGCCGTTTGCGTAACGCTCAACTCCTTCGCAGCATCGGTAAAACTCATATGCCTTGCCGCAGCCTCAAACCCACGCAAGCCGGCCAAAGATGGTAAAGATCGTGTTTTGGTATGAATAAAACTCATAAGTACATGTAATTATATCCTTTTGCTGCCACTTTTAAAGATCGTATATTGATCTCCACCCATGAATTATTTGCACTAGAGGATAGCGTAATGTCCGAAACAAGAGTTGCTATTATGACCGGAACTGGTCAGGGAATTGGTGCCGGCTGCGCCCGCGAAATGGCTAAGGCGGGTTACAAGGTCTCGTTGATGTCCCCTTCCAACCGCAGTGTTGAACTGGCCAATGAATTAGGTGGTATAGGGCGGCCGGGTTCGGTTCTCGAAACCGCAGATCTGCAGGCAATGGTCGACGACACGATGCAAACCTATGGCCGTATCGACGCCGTCGTTAGCAACATGGGCCATGGTGGCGGGGTGCCGGAAGAAATTAAAACAGTAGGGTTCGATCCTGATTTCAACGGCCCCCTGCTCGAGCTAAGTGATGATCTCTGGCATGAGAGCCTCGATATGTACGTGCTCAATGTCGTCAAGCTTGCCCGTATCGTCACGCCGATTTATATCGAGCAGGGGGGAGGGGCATTCGTCAATATTTCTTCAATGAATACGGTTGAGCCGAGAGCGCCTTATCCGATGAGCATGCTGCGTGGCGCTTTACACAGTTTTGCCAAGCTCTATGGTGATCGTTATGCAAGATACAATATTCGCATGAATAATTTAATGCCGGGCTTCTGTGAAAACGTAAACCTGTCGGAGTTTGCCCGCAGATCCATACCCGCACAGCGCACTGCCACATTCGAAGAAATCGGGCAGGCCTGTGTCTTTCTTGCCTCTCATGAAGCCCGATACATCAATGGGCAAAGTATCTTGTCTGATGGTGGCATGAATCGGGCGGTTCGCTAGAAACTAGTGGCTACCTGATTTAGTTGAAAACCCTATCAGAGCACTCAGTACTTTGAAGCCCAAATTGCCAACCTATGCATGATTGCCTTCTGTGATATCTTGTCTTCTGGAAGCGGTTGAATTACTTTATCGTGAACTAAAAGACGGTAAATATATTCGAGTTTCTCGTGAGCTGAATCGGTAGCTTCGAACTCGACAACTCCTCGCTTGGTGCCATATGCAGTACCGAGTGCTATAGCCTTTTTCACTAACTCTTTTTCGTTTTTGAGTTTCTTCATTATTATGTCTCAAAGAGGTTGTCGATATTACGCGCCTACCGTTTTTAGCAGAGGAAACTGCGGAACCGTAGGTGTAGTAGTTTTTCAGCTTACCTAAATTTGTTAAGGGCTGAACCTGGGCACTAACTCTCCAAGTATGTCCCAACAACCGATTCTAATTCTTGAACTAACTCTGGGTCCATGTACTTGTATTCATCTGGAATATCTAAGACATGAACTGGCTTATGATCCAGCATTCTAGAGAATTCTGCTATTAGCCTATTTTTATGCTTTTGTTCCATAACAAATATCACGTCAGCCCAGCGAACATCCGCTGAGCTGACTGTTTTTTTAGCTCGCGGGCTAGTACCCGCAGATTTAGCATTGAAATCAGAGTGTTTTCTCCAAATGGCTTCAGCTGTAGGACTACGCCACTGATTCCGGCTACATATGAATAGGAGATTTCGCATATCTTAATCTTTCTCAGGAAGCTCAGTATTTAGGATTTAAAGCATAGTTCGCTTGGGGTACTCGATCCCTAATTGCTTAGCTCTACGAAGCTTTTCAGAGCGTGTATACATCAACTTCCAGTTTTTCTCCGAAATCCACGGCTTTTCAGTTCTAGAATTATTCTTATGGGGCTTAGCTTTGGTCTTGGTTCTTCTCGCAGCCCTGCTTCTTAAATCATCCATTATTCTTTCCTCTATCAATTATCGGGTTCAGCAGCCGCGATAAAACGGAGAGGGCTCCTAATCTTGCGTGTGTTTAACACCTGGCGCGATGACGAAGCACACAATGCTGAGTCTAGCAGCCAATTGGTACACCTAGCATGGGCATGGACTAATGGAGTTATGGCCCACTGTAGGGAGATTACCGTTCAATGGATTCCATTAAATGCTAACTACTAGCGAATGGCAACTGCAGCACTGAGAGGTCTTGTGGAGAGGAAGCCGCTAGTAAAACGGAGAATCATTACGGATAGGGAACCGCCAATTGCGGAGCCGCACGATGGGTGGCATGGGGAGGTTAGAAACTACCGGCTACCCGATTTAGATTTTTTTTGCTACGATGGAAAATATATGCCAATGATGCGGTGTACCATCTGCAGTTTCTCCTGAAAGGTCATGTTCAGTCCACTTTAATAGCTCAAATTTACCGAGGTGTTTTCTTATCTTCGATTCATCCATAACTAGAGTATCACTCCAAAATGCTTCCTTATCATACTCAGGCCCAGCCATTGTGTCTTTCGGCCCTAGGAATGAACCACAAAAGATACCACCCTCTGTCAAAGAGTTAGTTATTTTCAACCAAACTGACTCAAAATCTTTTTCAGGACAAAAGAAAAGACTGGCATCAGCAACTACCAGCGAGGACTCAGGATAGTTAAAAGTATTAAAACTATCCTTTGATAGAATAACCTGCTCATCATCTTTGAATCGTTTACGACATCTAGATATAGATTCATTTTCGATATCAAAGGCATGAACTGTGAAATCTTTACCGCGCAAATAAGCGATATCTGATCCTGCTCCACAGCCACAATCAACAGCAACCTTTCTTCCTTTTACTTCGGTAAGAGCAAAAATTAAATCTTCTCGAGTATTACTGTGTTCTGTTGAGTCATAATATTTGGAGATTTCTCTCGTTGACATCCCCTATCTCCGATGAGCAGAAAATCTAACGCCATCAACAGCGGCCGAGCGTAGCGAGGTCCAGCTCCCGAAGGGGGGATGCTACTTGGCCTTGGTATTCCCAGTATGGGCGTGGACCAATCCCCTGTAGGAATATCACTGCTGAATGGGATCCATTAAATGCTAACTACTAGCGAATGGCAACTGCAATACCGTAAGGTATCGTGGGGAAGAACCGCTGGTAAGACTACGAGCTGACGGACCGAAATATCCTAGAAGGCTTAGCTTGGAGGCGAGGTGGACAGGGATACCGAAGCTATATGATCTAACGGGTAGAGTAAATGATATCGTTGCGTGATCGCTGGGTAGATACTCATTACCGATAGCGAGCCGCCCATTGGGGCCCGCACGATGGGTGGTGTGGAGACCGGTAGATAAAAACTACCGGTTACCCGATTTATAAATCGTTAACGGGGGATCAGGGTATTTATATCGATGTCAGTTCACGTTTATCCAACGCAATTCGTCCTGATAGAACGACCATCTTGATATTTTTAAGGTCACGAATATCACTCCAAGGCTGACCATCGACAAGTAGTAGATCAGCAGATTTACCAACTTCAATGGTCCCCATTTGATCAATTAACCCTAAAGCTTCGGCACCATTTCTAGTGGCGGCTATAAGCGCTTTCGCATCAGGTAGTCCAGCATCAACCATGCGTGACAATTCATTGTGGTAGCTGTCACCAACAATCATTTTGCCTTGTGTATCAGTGCCAACTCCAAATTGAACTCCAGCCTCGTGTAGGGCCGGTATATTCAGGTGTCCCTTGGGTTCTCGGCCTAAAGTTGGCACATAAACTATATTGTGCTCGACAATTAATTGCATTGTTTCTAGGCTAATGAGATTGCCATGTCGCACACCATGCTCAATGGTAGTTATGCCAGCTTTTATAGCTTCATTAGTTTCTTGTGGGGAGCCTGTGTGTATCGCAACCCAAAGCCCATGCTTGCGAGCTTCCGTTGTAATAGTCTGCAAGGTTTCCTTTGAGATGCGTGGTAACGTGATTTCGCCTTGTTCATTTGTATGGCCCTGATAGACGGCTTTAATACCGTCAATGCCTTGCTCAACCAGAGCAGCGATTTTCTCCTTTACATATTTTGGATCATCGGATTGCACGACCATTTGCTCGATCATCCGATTTGGTATTCTTTGAACCGGATGTCCACCAGGAGCAGTAAATATAGGCCCCGAAATAAACATATGTGGCCCAGCGACCTCCTGGTCGTCAAGTGATTTTTTTAGCTTATAAATTCCCGAGCTGGGATCGCCGACGGAACGATAACTTGTAATACCTGATTCGATCAGCTTCCGCCTAACATCTGGTTGCAATCGGATCGAATTCCAAATCATTACAGGTAAGCTGCTCTCACTAGAATCAGCTTTACCACTGAAAAAATGACCGTGAAGCTCTATGAGGCCAGGTACAATTGATTTACCTGCTGCATCAACTTGAATAGCATCTATTGGTACTTCACAAGTATCTCCCAGACAAGAAATTTTACCATCCTCTACAAGGATTCCAGGGTTCTCAATGGGCAACGTACCAGTACCATCAAATAAGCTACCATTGCTAATCCACATGCTTCTACTTGGTTGCTCCCAAACATATAGATTATGGTTGTAGGCGACTATAAATGCGATCCCACCAAGGACAACAAAGCTGGCAAAATATTTTAGAAATTTTATCAATGAGAATCTCCCTTATAATTATAACGCCCGATCACCGAGCAAATTTTGATAGCGATTTGTGTGTAATTTCGCTTAAAAAGTGACAGCTAAAATTTATCCCGTGCAGCCACCTGGTACGCCCAGCATGAGCGTGGACTAAGTGGGGTGAAAGTCCCATGTAGGAGGATCACCATTTAGTAGATTCCATTAAATGCTAACTACTAGCGAATGGCAACTGCAACACCGCGAGGTCTTATGGGGAAGAGGTCACTAGCAAAACTACCAGCTGACAAATAGAAACATCCTAAAAGGCTTAGCTTGGAGGCGAGGTGGCCAAGGATACCGAAGCCGGGTGATCTAACAGGTAGAATTAATGATGCAGTTGTGGAGTGAAAGATCACGCTCCTATCTGGGGGGATCTGTTTCACTTGCTGCTGCGAAGCTGTCAGCCCAACCCGTTAGCTGACATCGCGGGGATAGAAAATAAGTGGCGGAACACAGCTGCGCCTCGGTCAGTAATGATCAAGGTAATTAAACAGAAATCAACCGACGGCATAGTAGCTAAGTGCCAAGATTAATACCTTGGATATGGTGCAAGCCTGAACCCTAAATCCACGCGCTAAAAGGCAGGGCTAGCGTACCGATATGTTTCCAGTTGGATAAAGTTGAGGTATCGCACTGCCATGATACTCAACTCAATTGAAGAGCTGTTTGAGACTATCGTTCGCTCGTACAGATAGGAAGCCGCCCATTGCGGACCCGAACGATGGGTGGTGTGGGGGCCGGTAACTAGAAGCCACCGGATTTAGATCAATTAACCTTGATGAGCCCACCAAAACACCCCTTTGGCCCACCAACACCATAGGTATACTCGTATATTTCACCTGCTTTGACGGTTAGCTCAAAATCATTTTCATTGCCAGCGCACGACATAGTAATTGTATGTTTGCCTGGGCTGACTGCTACAGGGCCATTTTTTGTATTTGCAGGTAGGCCATCAATGGCAGTCAAAGAAACCGTTGAGCCGCCGCTTGTTATTGACCAAATATTGGTTGAGCCTGCCCTAATAAATGCTGATTTCTCTAGATCTTCCTTTGGGATAGAAGCTGCGCAACCAGCTAGAAAAAATACCAGTGACAATGCTATTAAAATACATCTCATTTTTTTCTCCTTAGATTTTGCGCCCTGTTCCACTTTCGGGGGTTAGATTGCAGCTGCATGTTATGGCTGGAGCTTACCCTGTCGTTGAAGCCAGAGTGCCCGCTCCTGATCTTTTGATAATCTTGGCCTTGTAATTGTTATAACTATAAACATGTTCATTAGACCGATGAAAAAAGTAAATGGATTTCCTGTTACCAGTAGCAAAAACGGTCCAAGTAGAAATATTAATCCAGCAGGAATAAGCCTAAGCTTAATACTATGGGCGCTAATTGCCAGCTTAACAAAACCTCCGAGGACTACTCCTGGAATAACCCATCCTAAAACAGAAACAAATAACTCCGGCGCAGCATAAAAGACTGCTAATGTTGGAAAAATTCCAATCAGTGTGGCTATTAACATGCCCCACAGGCTTTCTCGTTTATTCAAGTTTCGTAATATCTCTTTTTCTTCTTGATATTTTTCTATTGTCATCTCTTACTCGATTACCAACTTAACCATAGTGTGTCAATAACCCACAGCTGAAACGTAGCGAAGCGGATTGTAAGCTGTTGGCCGCTTAAAGTGCGAAGTTAACTGACTTAGTGCACCCAGCGTAGGCGTGAACTAATGGGGTGAAAGTCCTCTGTAGGAAGGTCACCGTTTAATGGGTTCTATTAAATGCTAACTACTAGCGAATGGCAACTGCAATACCGCGAGGCCTTGTGGAGATGAAGCAACTTGTAAAGCTATGAGCTGACCCACAGAATCATCATACAAAGCTTAGCTTGGAGGTGAGATAGTAAAGGACACCGAAGCCGGTTGATCTAACGGGTAGAGTAAATGATGTAGTTGTGTAGTGAAATTATCTGGGGAGATCTGTTTAGCTCACTGCTGTGAAGCTGTCAGCGTGGCCGCTGATTCACAAGTAGGCCCTCTTCTAAGACGGGGGCAGGACAAATTGGTGGGGCATAGTAGCGCCTCGGCCAGTAATGGCTAAGGTGATTAAACAGAAGTCAGCTAATGGAATAGTAGCCAAATGTGCAGATTAATACCTTGGACACGGTGAAGGCCTGAACCTAAATCTATGAGTTAAAAGACAGAGCTAGCCTACCGATATGTTTCCAGTCGGTAAAGTTGAGGTGAAGTGCCGCCATGACACTTAGCTCAAATGAAGATCTGCTCGACACTTTTGTTGGATAGAGATTCATTACGAATAGGGAACCGCCCATTGCGGACCCGTACGATGGGTGGTGTGGGGCTGGTAGCTAGAAACTACCGGCTACCCGATTTACACTTTTTATCACTTAAGCTAGTTAAGTTCATATATTGCGGTAATTCTTTGTCCCACTTTAATATATTCCGGCACCGCCATAACTAAGTCCATACCGTAAGAATCTGCGGCCATAGCCAGTGCATATTCTTGGGGGTTGTACTCTAAGGAAAATATAGCGTACGCCTGACCAAAGTTTTCCTCCGTAGTTATACCATATACACTTTTTACCTCTCTAGATTGGGCTTGGGCAAGAGCATTAGCTTTTTTCCGAGCTTTTACACTAAGCTCAGTTATCATTTTCTCTTTGTACTCTTCTTCTTTAGACGTCTCAAAGAATGCATTTATATTTTGAACTCCATCTAGCCGGATCAGTTCATTCATAAGGCTGGGGTATTTATCGAGGTTCGTTAATCTCAAATTGAATCCTTGCTGTACCTCATAACCCAAAACCTCCAAATTATAAGCTCCGTCTTTTCTAGCGCGCTTTGTGTTTTTATCAATTTGGGTTGACTCTAAGCTTAAAATGAGTACCCCATGCTTTTTAAGCGCCTCCAACATCAGTGCTGAGGATTTTGTTAATTTCTCCATAGCTCTATTAGAGGATTGTTCATAAGCCAATATACTAAAGCGTACTTTTACTACATCGGGCTTTACCTTTTGCTCAAGTTTCTCCGTGACAATAACGAACGGAAAGTGAGGTACTGGATTTGCAGTAACTGCCAATGACATAGCAAGTGTTAAAGCCAAAACAATAAATTTCATGCACGATTCCTTTTTGAGTTTTAACGCCTCAATCACCCGCAGCTGAAACGTTGCGAAGCGGAGTATAAGCTGTCGGGCGCCGAAGGCGCGCAGTTAATTGACTTGGTACGCCCAGGATGGGCGTGGACTAATGGAATGAAAGTCCCCTTTAGGGAGATCACCATTTAATGGTTCCATTAAATGCTAACTACTAGTGAATGGCAACTGCAACACAGCGAAGTCTTGTGGGCAGGAAGCTGCTAGCCAAACTACGAGCTGAGGAACAGAAAGATCCTGTAAGACTTAGTCTGTAGGTGAAGTGGCCAAGGACATGGAAGCTGTGTGATCTTGGGGGTAGAGTCAATGATGTCGATGTATAGTGAAAGTTCAGGTTCTTATCTGGGGAGATCTGTTTTGCTTGCTGATGTGTAGCTGTCAAGATGGTCGCTGACTCATAAATAGGTGCAACCCGCTAACCATCATTGTGGGGATAGGCAAAAGTGGCGGAAAACAGCAGCGTCTCGGTCAGTAATGGGCAAGGTGATTAAACAGAAGTCAGCCGACGGCATAGTAGCCAAATACCGAGATTAATATCTTGGGTACGTTGAAGACCTGAATCCAAACTCTATGAGTTAAAAGACAGGGCTAGCCTACGGATATAATGCCAGTCGGATATAAAATTAACGTAGCGCACCGCCATGAACTCAACTCAAATGGAGAGCTGTTCGACACTATCGTTGGGTAGATATGTATAAAGGGTAGGGAGCCACCTATTGTGGACCTGCATGAAGGGTGGTGTGGTAGACGGTAGCTAGAAACTACCGGCTACCCGATTTAAGCATCCCCCCTGAACCTCCGACTATTGGCCATTTGGCTTGCAATATTACGTACTCGCTTATTGGCGCCATTTTCCGCCAACCACCTGACATGCCCCAATTTAATATCAGGAAGATCCAGTACATACCCATGCACTGCAGTATCTGTTGACGATTTTACTTCATCAAAAGCTAGCTCAATACCAATTGAACGAATTTTTCGGCGTAATGCAAACCTTTGATATATCTTCTGTATCGGTTTTTCTAAAATCTCATTATGGTTCGCAATGTTTACAAACTGTTCATCGGTTAGCAGGCCTGATTGAATCAGCTCAATTACTCTATTAATATGTAGATCGATATCGTCAGGACCACGATCTTCAAGCGCAAATATATTTTCTATCTCATCATCTGATAGTGTGCTTTTTCCACGAATATAGTTGAGAAATCCACCCCACCTATAATGCTCTGCATTTTGGTCCTCACTATTATTTATCTCGTGGTACTGCAAGGCTAGAAATTCCTCAGAGATGACACCTCTATCGATCCATTCCTGCGTATACCCTAGCCTTTCCATTGCCTCTTTTGTACTCATATCTTTTTCGCTTAACGCCTCAATAGCGGTGGCAATGTGGCGAAGCCACGTTTTTAGCTGTCTGGCCACGTAGGCGCGAAGTTGATCAGTTTGTTAAGTATTTACACATTGCTTGCTATCCATTCCTTAAAAGACGGACAAATCTCTTTGAAATGGCCTTTAGGGCCCACCTCTGGATCATAGTCTGTCGGATCGAATTCAATGACTTTATTATTTTGGAAAGTAGAATCCATACAGTAGTGGATTGCACACCCAACATGAATAAATGGAACTAGTTCCGTTGGCCAAATCCAGTTGGGGTCATCAGGGTCTCCAGAACAAAAACTCTGATATAGGCTCAAGATCGAATTATCTAAGTCGTTTTTGTGGCCAGTAGTAATTCCGAGCATGCCATATTCTGGGCCGAAACCTCCATTCCCTTTTTCTTTGTAAAGTTCAATTAAAGATACAGGGAGTTCTATCCCTGTTTTTACTTTGAACTCTTTAGCTTCCTTTTCGATACTCATAACTTGATCTGGTGCTTAACGCCCAAAGCAGACGCGCAGGCTCTTTAGCGTCGTTCTGCCTTTTCTTAACGTGCCCAGCATGGGCGTGGATTAATGGGGTGAAAGTCCCTTGTAGGAAGATCACCATTTAGTGGGTTCTATTAAATGCTAACTACTAGCGATTGGCAACTGCAACACTACGAGGTTTTGTGGGGAGGAGGCCGATAGCAAAACATCGACCAGACGAATAGAAACATCCTATTAGGCTCAGCTTGGAATTGAGGTGGCCAAGGACACCCAGCCGAGTGATCTATTGACAGAGTCATTGATGTAGTTGTGTAGTGAAAGTTCATGCTCCTATCAGGGGGGATCTGTTTAACCTACTGTAGTTAACCCTCAGTGTGTTTGGTTGATATCGTTACGTGATCGCTGGATAGATATTCACTACGGATACGGAACCGCCCATTGCAGACCCGCACGATGGGTGGAGTGGGGTCCGGTAGTTAGAAACTACCGGCTACCCGATTTATGTATTGTATTAGCAGTATTGTAGGAGCGACTTCAATTTTTATTGAAATCAATGTTTACCCTTAATCTTGGTTACTATCTCATTAATTAATTCAACTGGTAATAACGATTTAGACAAGTACTGTTGCCCCCCAGATTTAGCCACCAAAATAAGCCCTAAATCGGTTTCAATAATACGCTCAATATCTGCCCACAACAGAGCTGTTATCGTATAAGGATTCTGTGTCTGGATTCCATCCTTATCTATGGTTAATTTCACTTCACTACCGGCACTTTTCCCAAGCATCTGCCGTGCTAACCACCAAGCTCGTCGATATCGAATGTGAATCAGTTCCAGTACGCCTAATGCAATTAACGTGCAACTTGCGATCTTAGGTTGCTCAGTAAATAACAGTAACCCCGCACCAGAAGATAATAATAATGCAGGAAGAAGATAATTGGGTTTGACATTTTTCCCATAGGGTAGAGACTGATCAAAGCATTCGGCTAGATAATCTCTAGATAAGGTAAATTGAGTATTAAAGGGCTGCATAAAAACAACTTATTGTGTCTGGTAAATTTGTTCAGTTGCCTAAATTTGGCACGCCCAGCATGGGTGTGGACTAATGGGGTAAAAGTCCTCTGTAGGAAAATCACCGATTAATGGTTTCCATTAAATGCTAACTATCAGCGAATGGCAACTGCAACACTGTGAGATTTTGTGGGGAGGAAGCCGCTAGCAAGACTACGAGCTGGCGAATAGAAACATTTTATAAGGCTTAGCCTGGAGGTGAAGTGGCCAAGGACATCGGAGCCGGATGATCTAATGGGTAGAGTAAATGGTGTAGTTGGGCAGTGAAAATTCACGTTCTTATCTGGGGAGATCTGTTCAACTTGCTGTTGTGAAGCTGCCAGCGTGGCCGCTGACTCATAAGTAGGCCTAACTGACTAATCACCATTGTGGGGATAGATAAAAGTGGTGAGACATTGTAAGGCTTTGGTCAGTAATGACCATGGTAATTATACAAAAGTTAGTCAACGGCATAGTAGCCAAATGCCAAGGCTAATACCTTGGACACGGTGAAGGTCTGAGCCTAAATCCACGAGTTAAAAGACCGGGCTAGCCTGCCGGTATTTTTTCAGTCGGATAAAGTTGAGGTAGCGAACTGCCATGACACTCAGCTCAAATGAAGATCTGCTCGACACTTTCGTTGTTTAGAGATTCACTACGGATAGGGAGCCGCTCATTGCGGACCCGCATGATGGGTGGTGTGGGGGCCGGTAATTAGATATTACCGGCTACCGGCTACCGGATTTAGCATTAGACTTTAGATCTAAAACCCTCAGCAATTTCAGCTATATCCAGCATGAAATTGATATTTCTAGCCCTTTCATGCGCACTATCTATAACTGCGATTAACAAGTATGCATTCGGATTCATAAAGCCACGACAATATAAAAGATGTAGATTACTCAACCTTCGAAACTGGACAATATTTAAGCTCCATTTTTCATTGCTTTTTAGATGGATATAATGCATACCTGCTTTGAGTACAGCATCTGGACGAATGTATGAGGCATCTCGACCAAAGAGTAGAGGAGCATTTCCGGATTTTTTATACGTTCTGAACTCCGATACAAGACTAGCCAATTCCGACTCTGGCATCGTATCCCGTATTAGAAATGAGGTAAAAACCTTTACTTCCATTCGATAAATTCCTCAGTATTTCTCTTTTTTCTTCCTTTTTCCATGGCCTTATCGGTATTTTTAGACGATATAATTAGCGATGATTCAGAGATGGGCTTTTGAGTTGTATGTTTAACGGAATATTTCACGTTAATTTGAGTATTCTTTTTTATGTAATAGGCCTTAATTGGGTGTCACGATTTCTCTGAATATTTTCATGCCCTTGAAGATTGAATAACAGCCGATATCATCCTCTGTGTATTTTTGAGATGGAAGTTTTTCTAACATTTCCTTAACTGAGAAATTAAATTCAGCTAAAGTTGAGGTAAGTGGTAATAGACCATTCTCAGGGTCATCCGGTTTGAAATAATATTCAGTCGAATTGGATTCGCCTTCATATATATTGATTACCAAATAGGCATCATCTCTTTCGCCGAATATTTTTAAATTGCAATCTACATCATCTAAAGAAACGTCCTTTTCATTTACGATGAAATCCATCCATTGATAGAGGCTATTCAAGTTTTCACAACTAATAGATTTCATTAATTTTCTCGATCTTTGCTACCGATTCAAATTGCGGCGAGCGTCAGCAAGTCCAGCCATGCTGTGGCGAACAACATTGACTTAGTATGTCCAATGGACGCGGACTAATGGGTGAAAGTCCCCAGTAGGAAAATCACAGTTTAATGGGCGCCATTAAATGCGAACTACTAACGAATGGCAACTGTAACACCGTAAGGTATCGTGGGGAGGAAACCGCTGGTAAGACTACTAGCTGATGGACCGAAATATCCTAGAAGGCTTAGCTTGGAGGCGAGGTGGACAGGGATACCGAAGACGGGTGATCTAGCGGGTAGAGTCAGTTATGTAGTTGTGTATTGAGAGTTCACGTTCTTATCTGGGGAGGTCTATTTAGCTTGCTGCTGTGAAGCTGTCAGCATGGTCGCTGACTCATAAGTAGGCCTAACCTACTAGCTACCATCCGTGGGGATAGACAAAAGTGGTGGAACACAGCAGCGCCTCGGTCAGTAATGATCAAGGTGATTAAACAGAAGTTAGCTGACGGCATAGTGGCCAAATACCAAGATTAATACCTTGGACAGGGTGACGGTCGGAACCTAAATCTATGAGTTAAAAGATAGAGCTAGCCTACCGATATGTTTCCAGTCAGATAATGTTGAGGTAGCGTACTGCCATGACACTTAACTCAAATGGAGAGCTGCTCGATACTATCGTTGGGCAGAGATATACTACGAGCGCCCAGACCGCCAGCCTAAGCCGTGGGACTTTTTATTATGCAACAATGAACTTAGTGAATGCATAAGAAAAAGGCCTGTGGTATAGGGCTAGTGCATTGTCTTGTTATGTATTTTCAAGTCACCTGACCAGCGACCAACCTTTCTTTCTAGCGCTCTCCGTACAACTCATTCCTATAGCTTGAGAAATAATGCTACATGGATGTGCGAGCTGGAGTATTTTTCCGTTTTCGATAGTAACCCTACTTTCTAACCTAGTGCCCATGTATATGCTTTCGAAGGCAAGTCTTTTTCGTCTTTGAATCCTATTTCCATCTTTATCAATAAACTCTAATATTTTCGGTGCCCGATAGTAATCAATAGAACTTTCCTCAAGAGCATCTACAAACTGATCAATATTGATTTCTTGAAACTTCACTTCCTCTTCTTCGCCGAAATCAGAATATTCAAATTCCTCACCAGATAAAGAACCCGTGATAGCATCCACCAAATTATTCTCGAACCAAATTACCCATCCTCCATAGCCCCAAATATTGGTCTCCATAAATTCGTTAATCTCTTCACTTGTTGACGAGCTAGCCCATCCTTTAGGCTCTCCAATCTGGCGAATAACTTCAGTTTTGGTAGCTCCTGGGTGTATACCCATAAAGTCACCATCATTCAGAAATTTTAATATTTGAAGTTTCATTATTTCTATACACTCTTACACATAACGCTTTGCCAACGGGCGACCCTGTAGGGCCGTCGCGTTTGGGCAACTTGTTATGTATTGTATTAGCTGCATTGTAGGCATGATTTTAATTTTTATTGAAATCAATGTTTACCCTTAATCTTGGTAACTATCTCATTAATTAATTCAGGAGGTAATAACGATTTAGACAAGTACTGCTGCCCCCCAGATTTAACCACCAAAATAAGCCCTAATTCGGTTTCAATAATATGCTCGATATCTGTCCACAGCAGAGCTGTTATCGTATAAGGATTCTGTGTCTGGATTCCATCCTTATCTATGGTTAATTTCACTTCACTACCGGCACTTTTCCCAAGCATCTGGCGTGCTAACCACCAAGCTCGTCGATATCGAATGTGAATCAGTTCCAGCACGCCTAATGCGATTAACGTGCAACTTGCGATCTTAGGTTGCTCAGAAAATAACAGTAATCCCGCACCAGAAGATAATAGTAATGTAGGAAGAAGATAATTGGGCTTGACATTTTTCCCATAGGGTAGAGACTGATCATAGCATTCGGCAAGATAATCTCTAGATAAGGTAAATTGAGTATTAAAAGGCTGCATAAAAACAACTTATTGTGTCTGGTAAATTTGTCGTAGCACTACAGTGAGTGTCAGGATGATTCTTTAAGCTAATGTCAATTACGCCACACCTCTCAATAAGATCCGACTTAGACCCACATAACGCCCTGAGCAACGGCAAATTACGTAATCGAAGGCGTAGTAATTTGTCCGCTTGCCTAAATTTGGCACACCCAGCATGGATGTGAACCAATAGGGTGAAAGTCCCCTGTAGGAAGATCACCGTTTAATGGGCGCCATTAAATGCTAACTACCAGCGAATGGCAACTTCATTACCGTGGGGTCTTGTGGGGAGGAAGTCGCTAGCAAAATACGAGCTGGCGAACAGAAGCATCTTATATGGCTTGGCCTAGATGCGAGGTGGCCAAGGGCACCGAAACGGGTGGTCTAAGGGGTAGAGTCAATGATGCAATTATGTAGTGAAAGTTCACGTTCTTATCTGGGGAGATCTGTTTAGCTTACCGCTGTGAAGCTGTCAGCGTGGCCGCTGACTCATAGGTAGTTTCAACCCGCTAGCCACTATAGCAAGGATAAACAAAAGTGCTGGAACACAGCAGCGCCTCGGTCAGTGATGATTAAGGTGATGCAAGAGAATTTAGTCGGTGACACAGTAGCCTAATGCCGCGATTAATACCTTGGACATGATGAAGGCCTGAACCCAAACTCCAGGATTTAAAAGACAGGGCTAGCCTACCGATATGATGCCAGTCGGATATAAAATTGACGTAGCGCGTTGCCATGACAATCAACTCAAATGAAGAGCTGCTCGACACTATCGTTGGGTCGGATAGTAAACTGCCTATTTTGGACCAGCATGATGGGTAGTGTAGGGGCCGCTAGTTAAAACTACCGGCTACCCGACTTATATTCTTAGGTAAATATTGGCACATCATCATGGATATTCGACCAAGGAGATTTTTCTGTGGTATACACTTGGATTTGTGGTGCTAGCTCATCTGTATAATTTTTAACTATACCTAGTGGCAATACAAAATCGTCGGGGAAATGCTTCCCATTTATAAGGTGAGTTGGTGTACCACACACGGAGCAGAAATTTTTATATGATTTTTCGGTAGCTTGGTAACTGACAATCGAGTCTCTCCCTTTAGATAATGAGAATTGTTTTTTGGGAATAACAACATATGTACTGTAGTCAGAGCCTTGTAACTTCCTACACATAGAGCAGTGGCACTTCACTGCTGCCTTAATAGGAAGATCAAATTCCCATGCTGCAGAACCACAATGACAACTACCTTTAATTTTACTCAATTTCCCATCTCCTTGAAATATAGTCGTTGATCATGTTTATTTTATTTTCTCCGACTTAAGTTAAGACCAGATGTTAAACGAGATATAATATATGATATAGATCATATTAAATTATAGGCGTATAAGAACTCATGCCATATACAAAAGAACATAAGGAAGCTACTCGTAAACGAATTCTTGAAAGCGCATTCAGGCTATTCACGGTCAAGGGTTTTGATGGCGTTACAGTGAATGGAGTGATGAAAGATTGCGGGCTTACTAGAGGGGCATTTTATGCTCACTTCAATAGCAAGGCAGTGTTGTATCGTGAGTCCTTAAAATTTGCAGTCAATGGCACTAAGCTTGCCGAACTTAAGCCAGATGGCACCACCGATAAAGAGTGGCTATGCCTGCTACTTGATGGATACCTTAGCTTAGAGCATGTGCGGGGTAAATACCCATGTCCGCTTGCATTTTTGGCTACGGACATAGTTATGCATGATGAAGAAACAAAAGCAACTTATGCAAACGTTTACAATGGTATGAATAAAGCAATTTTGGAATACGCAAGAAGTTATGTTGATTGCAGCGAGGATGACATTTTGTCAGTAACTGCGATGCTCATCGGCGCGGTAGCCATAGCAAGAACCATGCGTAATGAGAATTCCGTTACAAAATTATTACAAGCGTGTCGCCAAGAGGCGGGGTTGAAGTTGGGTGGAATATAACGTACATAGTAGGCGGCTGGATACTTTTGGTATGCCCAGCATGGGCGTGGACTAATAGGGTGAAAGTACCCTGTAGGAAGATCAGCATTTAATGGGTTCCATTAAATGCTGACTACTAGCGAATGGCAACTGCAATACCGTGATGTCTTGTTGGGTGAAGACCGCTAGCAAGGACGAACAGAAGCATCCTATATGGCTTAGCCTGGAGGTGAGGTGGCCAAGGGCACCGAAGCCAAGTGATCTAGTGGATAGAGTCAACAATGCAGTTGTGTGGTGAAAGTTTACTTTCTTATCTGGAGAGATCTGTTTAGCTTACTGTTGAGAAGCTGTCAGCATGGCCGCTGACTCATAGATAGGCCCACCCCGCTAGCCATCATCGCGGGGATAGTCAAAAGTGGCGGGACACCGCAGCGCCTCGGTCAGTAATGATTATGGTGATTAAGCAGAAGTCAGTTGATGGAGTACTAGCCTAATGCCAAGATTAATACCTTGGACATGGAGAAGGCCTGAATCCAAACTCCATGAGTTAAAGGATAGGGCTAGCCCATCGATATGTTTCCAGTCGGCCAAATTTGAGGTAGCGCACTGCTATGATACTCAGCTCAAGTGAAGAGCTGCTCGACACTATCGTTGGGTCGAGGTTTATAACTGGTAGGTAACCGTCCATTGCGGACCCGTACGATAGGTGGTGGGGGCCGATAGCTAGATACTACCGGCTACCCGATTTAGATGTTGCCTTGCACAAATGCTAGGAACTCGCTATGTGCAGCCTCATTGGTGCCATGGCCTACGCCTTTAAAAGTACGAAAAGTCACATTTGCTCCATACTTCTTGTAGACTTCTTGGGAATTGCTCCAGCGTTCTGGATGAATCGATTTACCCGTAGTTTCATAGATTACCAAACGTTCTTCTTCTGAGTATGCATCATCAAATGCCACAGCATCATTAGTGTCATTTTCACCCATGAATAGAAATTGTTTAATAGTCAACCATTCAGCTAGATTAAAATTTCTACCTGCTATTTGATTGAAATCATTTATGCCTAAGGGGTACTTCAGGCTATGACTATCAAGTGAGGCTGTAGGTAACATCAATGTACCGTTAAGCCCTCCAGTAACAACTATTTCAATAATCTCGGGATGTAACAGTGAAAAGCGATTTGCAAATGTTCCAGATGCCGAAAAACCAGTCAGTATGACTCTATCCTGGAGCTTTAACGAGCGTTTATGCAGTATATCGTATGCATTTTCAATCATTGCTTTAAGTTGCAGATCTAATCTCTGGAGAGGTACGGATTTCGCCAGCATAGAATCTCTATCAAGCGCGTGGGTATAAACTTGCCATGCCGACTCAGGCCGAGGAAATACCGGCATCAATATGGGGTAGGACAACTTCTTAGACAACCACGGTCCAACTGCATTACCTATAATTGCATTTTTGGCAGCTTCAAGATGGATATCATAATCATCAGAAACTTTTCCTGTGTTATTGGTTTCGACAATCAAAAAGGTTTTATCCTGATTTGACACTACTTCTGGAAGTTTTATCAGGTACGGGTAATTGAACCCTTTATCTGGATTTGCTGGAATTTGCAGTAGTTCAACAGAGTGGCTCACATTAGCCATAACAGAAAGAAAAAATCCAATTACTATTATTTTCAATTTTATTCCTCTTAGTATACTCGTACATCTAATACCGTCATAATCGGCCGAAAAACCGCGCATCGGTTTAGAGGTCTTGGGCGATGGCCTTAGTACGCCGAGCATGGACATGGACCAATGAGGTGAAAGTCCCCTGTGGGAGGATCACCATTTAATGGGTTCCATTAAATGCTAACTACTAGCGGATGGCAACTGAAATACCGTGAGGTCTTGTGGAGAGGAAGCTGCTAGCAAGACTACGAGTTGGCGAACAGAGACATCCTATAAGGCTTAGCCTGGAGGCGAGGTGATCAAGGTTACCGAAGCCGGGTGATCTAACGGGTAGAGTCAATGATGCAGTTGTGTAGTGAAAGTTCACGTTCTTGTCTGGGGTGATCTGGTCAGCTTGCTGCTGTGAAGCTGTCAGCGTTGTCGCTGACTTATAAATAGGCCTAAGCCGCTAGTCACCATTCGGGGATAGAGAAAAAGTGGTGGAATACAGCTGCGCCTCGGTAAGTAATGGCCGAGGTGATTAAACAGAAGTTAGCCGACGGCATAGTAGCTAAATGCCTAGATTAATACCTTGGATAGGGTGAAGGCCTGAACCCAAAAGCGATGAGTTCAAAGGCAGGGCTAGCCTACCGATATGTTTCAAGTTGGATAAAGTTGAGGTGTCGCACTGCCATGACACTCAACTCAAATAAAGAGCTATTCGAGACTATCGTTGGGTAGTACGGATTGGGAACCGTCCATTGCGGCCCCGCATGATGGGTGGTGCGGGGCCGCTAGAAACTACCGGCTGCCCGATTTATGAGTTGACTAGCCATGACTCAATTCTATTAACTAACTCATCTTCGTTATAGCCATTAATTTCGCGAAATATCTTTTTTTGGATATTGTTGAACTTTTCACCAACCGATCCACCTGAAAGGTAATTTCTGATAACTGAAGAAGAGGTAAAAATTACACCATTATCAGAATACCCTTCGCCAGATATTAGCCACATTAGATTAGCTTCAAAATAATCGGGAGCTTTAGAAATTATCTCTGGCTGAAACCCTCCGCCGCTAGAACTTCCAAAGGCTAAGCGACCATGAGATTGCTTGTGGTATTTCACCTCAAGAAAAAATAAGGCTGGATTTTCACCATTACGGCAAATAAGAATATCGACGGCCTTTTTATTTTCGAAAAGAACCAAATCAGGATTATTAGGACATATTCTGGTTTCAATCAAGCCTCGAAGGTAAGACTCAAATTCGCTTTCATTTTCAAATTCCATACTTAATCTCTCAAAGACACATAATGCCCACCTCAACTGCCGGAGGTCAGATTGCAGGCGCTTGGTTGGACTATTAGGGTGAAGGTCTCCTGTAGGAGGACCACCATTTAGTGGGCTCCATTAAATGCTAACTACTAGCGAATGGCAACTGCAACACTGGGGGGGTTGTGGGGAGGAAGCGGCTTGTAAAGCTATGAGCTGACGGACCGAAATATTCTATGAGGATTAGCCTAGGGGCGAGGTGGCCAAGGATACCGAAGCTGGGTGATCTAACGGGTAGAGTCAATGATACAGTTGTGTATTGAAAGTTCACGTTCTTATCTGGGGAGATCTGTTTAGCTTGCTGCTGTGAAGTTGTTGGTGTGGCCGCTGACTTAAAAGTAGGCCCAACCCGCTAGCCACCATCGCGGGGATACACAAAAGTGTTGGGGCATAGCAGTGCCTCGGTCATTAATGACCAGGATGATTCAACAGAAGTCAGCCGACGGCATGGTAGCCAAATGCCTAGATTAATACCTTGGATAGGGTGAAGGCCTGAACCCAAACTCGATGAGTTCAAAGACAGGGCTAGCCTGCCGATAGGTTTCCAGTCGGATAAAGTTGAGGTTGCGCGCTGCCATGACACTCAACTCAAATGAAGAACTGCTCGGCTCTATCGTTGGGTAGAGATTCATTGCGGATAGGGAGCCGCCCATTGCGGGCTCGTCTGTGGTTGGTGTGGGGACCGGTAGCTAGAAACTACCGGCTACCCGATTTATGCATTTCTTAGAAGTTAACCCTATCCATATTAGAAGTCGCATATGCCAATTTTTCAGCGACGCCATCGCATAAATAAGTAATATCTGCATCATTAAATTTCTGTAAACCTCTGCAGCTTCTGTGAATTTTTTCTTCTTTTATTTCTAAAAGTACCGAAGCGTCGACCTTTTCAGTTCCATCTATTGTTAACTGACGACCTTTGTCAATGTATTCTTTAGCTGCAAAATGAAAGGTAGATAATTCTTTATTGATATTTCCAGTAACTTCTCGATCCAATTCTTCAAGAGATGCTATCAAAACGGAAGCTTGTTCATATACTACAAACATTTGAAAACAAAACTTGTTCTGTCTATCTAGTTTAGATAAGGTAGCTTTCAATAGTTGTTTTGGTGGGTGCAAATCATTATTTATTAATTCTTCAGATTTTTTGAGGATTCTAGATATACTTTCTATCGCATTTTTATCCGAGTAAATTACTGGAATCTCTTCATTCGAAACGCTGGCCAAATAGTATGAGCCATTAAGTTGATTATTAAGCGTGCTAATCATCGATTCCAATACATTCAAATCCATATATTCATTCCATGAGTTGCCAATCCAAGAGAATTCAGAATCGTTAATTTTACATGAGATAGTCTCATTCCCTGATTTATCAATTGATGAGGATACACTTTTAAGTATATCTAATTCGTTAGATAGTTTTATCAATGTGTTAAAAAGATCAAGATAATTTCTGTTGTAAGAATCCTCATAATCAAACCCACTCGATATATGAGTGCCTTTCTTGGGGTTATGCTCAATTAATGAAGTTAAAAAACTAAACTCAACTTCATGAAATGATCCGCGATCATATGAGCTTAATTTAGGCAACGCTTCACTATCTATTGAAAGATGCTCTTCAAGTATTGCCAGATCTTCACTTAAAGATTCATTCTCTTTCATTTAACTTTCCGTGATGTATGTGATGAATTTGCATGGCGCACTTGTAATCGGCGAGCAGCGTAGCTGCAAGTCTAGAAAAAACCAAAGGTGTTTTGTGTCAGTTAACATACTTGGTACGCCCAGCATGGGCGTGGACTAATGGGGTGAGAGTCCCCTATCGGAACATCGCCGCTTAATGAGTTCCATTAAATGCTAACTACTAGCGAATGGCAACTGCAACACCATGAGGTCTTGTGGGGAGGAAGCCGCTATCAAAATGCGAGCTGACGGACCGAAATATCCAATAAGGCTTAGCCTGGAGGCGAGGTGGCCAGGGACAGCGAAGCCACGTGATCTAACGGGTAGAGTCAATGATGCAGTTGTGTAGTGAAAGTTCACGTTCTTATCTGGGGAGATCTGTTTAGCTTGCTGCTGTGAAGCTGTCAGCGTGGCCGCTGACTCATAAGTAGGATCAACCCGCTTGCCACCATCGTGGTGATGGAAAAAAGTGGTGGAACACAGTAGCGCCTTGGTCAGTAATGGCCAAGATGATTAAACAGAAGTCAGCCGAGGGCATAGTAGCCAAATGCCAAGATTAATACCTTAGACAAGGTGAAGGCCTGAACCTAAATCCATGAGTTAAAAGACAGGGGTAGCCTATTAATATGTTTCCAGTCGTATAAAGTTGAGGTAGCGCACTGCCATGACGCTCAACTCAAATGAAGAACTGCTCGACACTATCGTTGGGTAGAGATTCATTACGGATAGGGAACAGCTCATTGCGGATCCGCACGATGGGTGGTGTGGGGGCCGGTAGCTAGAAACTATCGGCTACCCGATTGACACATTCACCAGGTAGCCCTGAAAAAGTTGGAAAAACCAGCATAAAGCAACCACAGACCTCCTGAAACTACAGCAATCAATTCGACTTTAAAATATGTAGGGTATTTCTCTCTGGGAGTAAAAATAAATCCTCTACGAAGAAAGATTCCAGTAGCAATCATATTTTTACACAGAAAAATTAAAGACACGCCCAAAATTATTGGCCAAATAACCCCCAAGCTACTTTTACTTGCGAGCAAAAAGTATATGGGGTAACTAAAACATAGGATGAAACATAAATTTGCAAATGGTCGAAAGCTTGCAATTCTTTGCTCTACGTCTTGATCCTCTTGCTTCCACTGTTCTCTTTGAGCAATTATGTCTTCTTTGATACTTTCATATTTTTGATAAACGACACCACATGAGGGACATTGCCACTCCGGTGACCTGTCATAGGATTTTCTTTGATATTCACATTTAGGGCAAATCATAATGAAGTATAACGCCTCAATCAGTCAATGCGTAAGCGGTCGGCTGCATTGACTCGGTACGCCCTGTATGGACGCGGAATAGTAGGCTGAAATTCCCCTGTAGGAAGATCACCGTTTAATGGGGACCATTAAATGTTAACTACTAGCGAATGGCAACTGCAATACCGTGAGGTCTTGTGCTGATGAAGCCGCTAACAAAACTACGAGCTGATGAACAGAAACATCAAATAAGGCTTGGCCTGGAGGCGAGGTGGTCAAGGACTCCGAAGCTAAGTGATCTAATGGGTAGAGTCAATGATGCGGTTGTGTAGTGAAACTTCAGGTTCTTGTCTGGGAAGGCCTGTTTAGCTTACTGCTGCGAAGCTGTCTGCGTGGCCGCCGACTCAGAAGTAGCACTCAACTCAAATGAAGACCTGCTCGAGACTTTCGTTGGGTAGGGATTCATTACGGATAGGGAACCGCCCATTGCGGACCCGTACGATGGGTGGTGTGGGGGCCGGTAGCTAGAAACTACCGGCTATCCGATTTAGCGCTGGGGTGGGCCCTGCGGTTTTGATTTAATCGGTAAAGAATGCAGTTTTTGGGCGATCTTTCTTTTTGCTTCTTCTTCCGATTTAGCCTCTTTATCACTTTTTGTCGTTTGTTGGTTCATCATCATCCTCAATCTCTTCAGTTAGTGTCTCTGGTGATCCGACAACCGATGGTTCATCATTTATGTATGTTGGGTTATCTTGAAGAATCTTCTTAGCTCTCTTTCTAAGCTCTTCAGGAGTTAATGGTTTTTTTCTTTCGTTCTTGCTCATGAGATGGCCTTCACAAGATAGTGCTTGTGATTCTTTTCACTAGCAGCTTTGCTGTATGTATATCCGAATGACGAATAGTATTCGATCAATTTTTCATCAATTGGGTCAATTATGCGTAATTCATCAGCTCCAATAACATTTGCATACAGCTCGGCAACTGAGATGGTTATAGGAACAATCCGCCCTCTAAGAGGACTTGAAGACGGCCTAGATTCGATAAATTCTAGGCGAAGTCGTGTGCCTGCGTAGCTAGGTCTACCTAAGCTTAGGCCTGCAAGGGTATTTCCATACCAGGTGGCCAGTTCAAATCGCTTGGGATTTCTATATGAATAATCCTGATAGCCACTATCCCAAGGCCAATCAACTCGCCTATTGGGGTCTTCATCCCATAGCTTTGCCTGCATTAGGGCTTTTTGACAAATGTTACTGAGACGAATGTTGTTTCTATCGGTATAGGGAAGCTCTTTCAATATGGCGTCTCTAGCCATTTCTCTAAATGATTCATATCGCCTTTCGGCATCCTGATGTGTTGCTAACATGTTTCTTCCTTGTGATATTCGCTAGCGGCCCTTCAATTGTCGGAGGATATTGACACCTATTGTGCAGTTTTTTTGCAAAAAAGGTGACAGCGGACGGAGGTCAAATTACAGGTCCTTGGTACGCCCAGTATGGGAGTGGGCTAAAAGTCCCCTTTAGGAAGGTCACCATTTAATGGTTTCCATTAAATGCTAACTACTAGCGAATGGCAACTGCAATACTGTGAGATCTTGTGGGTAGGAATCAGCTAGTAAAGCTATGAGCTGACGGACAGATACATCCTATAGGGCTTAGCCTGGAGGCGAGGTGGCCAGGGGAGCCAAAGCCGGGTGATCTAATCGGTAGAGTCAATGATGCAGTTGTGTAGTGAAAATTCACGTTCTTATCTGGGGAGATTTGTTTAGCTTTCCACTGTCAAGCTGTCAGCGTGGCCGCTGATTCATATGTAGGCCCAACCCGCTAGCCCCACCATCGCGGAGATAGAAAAAAGTGGTAGAACATAGCAGCGCCTCACTTTTGGGTAGAGATTCATTACGGATAGGGAACTGCCCATTGCGGACCCGCAGGGGGCGGTAGCTAGAAACTATCGGCTACCCGATTTATGCGATACTTTACTTTTTGGCAATTTCATGAGCTTGTTTTCTTAAGCTGGTTAGCTCTGAATGGCAATCTTGCGTATTGTATACAATGTTAAGCAAAGGTTTGTGCTTGCGTATTTCTTTTTCCTCTACCTCCCTCCATTTACAGTATTTTACTTCATGCTCAACATATTCTTCGATCCACTTAACAATTTCATGTGGTTTTTTAAACTTAAAATTGTAACCAGTGCCTTTCTTTCCGGAGTTTTCAGCAACCTCTTTATTTAATAATAAGCCTAAAGATCTAAAAAAGGTTGCATGGCTGGATTTTAAACCCAACTCAGCTTTAAGGCGAGAATCAACATCATTGCCTTTTCCGATATACAATAAATCGCCTTTTGATAAGTCGAAATACGGCTTTTTTAGCTTTATATAATAAATCCCTTCTCTCTTCATCGTATTAGATTTCCCGCATAATGCTCAACACTCGAGCGGCCGAGGTGAAGCGTGGGCTGTCCAGTCCGCATGTTTTGTGGGCGATCGTGCTTCGCCCAGTATGGGCGTGAACTAATGGGGTAGTCAGTTAATCCTGGATACCCACCAAATTATAAACCAGTTAATCCTGGACACCCACCAAACAACCAGTTAATCCTGGACACCCAGCAAACAGAAAGTGTAAACCGCCAATCCTATTGACAAAAGATTGAACTCCCACAAAATACTGGATATTCATACATGCAAATACATGTGCAGCCGATGACTCTACCGCGAAGCACCCAGATATCTCTTGATGCAACACCGTACTATCACTGTGTCTCCCGCTGTGTACGGCGTGCATTTCTCTGTGGCAGAGATACTGAATCCGGAAAAGATTACGAGCATCGGCGCGAATGGATTGAAAGCCGTATGCATAAGTTAGCCGAGGCGTTTGCGCTAGATATTGCCGCCTATGCAGTAATGAGTAATCACTACCATATAGTGCTCTATATCGACACAAAATCGGCTAACTAGTGGTCTCTTTCTGAGGTAATTACTCGCTGGAAAAAACTCTTCAAAGCCTCTGGCTTGGCCCAGCGCTACCTTCAGGGCGATACTCTCGATCACGCTGAGGAAGACAGGCTAAAAGAGGTCGTTTCCCTATGGCGGGAGCGTCTAATGGATATCAGCTGGTTTATGCGCTGTTTAAACGAATCTATCGCCCGCCAGGCCAATGCTGAAGACAACTGTACCGGCCGTTTTTGGGAGGGCCGGTTTAAGTCTCAGGCTTTACTGGATGAAAGAGCACTCGCCGCCTGTATGGCCTATGTAGACCTTAACCCCATCCGTGCCAATATTGCCCAGACACCTGAAGAGTCTGATTACACTTCGATTCAACAGCGTATTCGTGCGGCAGTCTCTGGTAAGCAGCCCAAAAATCTACTTCCGTTTGTCGGCGGTGAGCGTTTGAATATGCCGAAAGGGCTTCCTTTCCAGCTGGACCACTATTTGGAGTTAGTGGACTGGAGCGGCCGGCATTTAGACCCAAGAAAACGGGGTTGTATTGCCGAAAACATACCTCCTATTCTGGAGCGACTCGGCATTTCACCCAAGCACTGGCTCTATCTCAGCCGGAACTTTGAAAGTCGCTTTAAAGGCTTGGTGGGATCGGTAGAGGTTGTACAAAAAGTTTGTGCTCAACTCGATAAACGCTGGGTACACGGTATAAGCGACTGTCGGCGCCTCCTCTCAGCTACACCCTGCTAATCTACCCCGTCCTCAAGTACTCAACAGCACGATTACCGCCCTTTGATCGAAAAACAGCGATCCCAATAGCCTAAAGACCAATTCCAAGTATTTAATCTCCTTTACCTGTAAACCAAAGAGAAAGAGCCGCCAGAGAGGGAGGTAGTTTTATTGCCGGCACCACCTCCCAGTCTTTGGCTGTCCTAGATCTTCTGCACGGTATAAGCGACTGTCGGCGCCTCCTCTCAGCTACGCCCTGCTAATCTACCCCGGCCTCAAGTACTCAACAGCACGATTACCGCCCTTTTATCCAAAAACAGCAATCCCAATAGCCTGAAGACCAATTCCAAGTATTTAATCTCCTTTACCTGTAAACCAAAGAGAAAGAGCCGCCAGAGAGGGAGCTAGCTCTATTGCCGGCACCTCCCCCCAGTCTTTGGCCGTCCTAGATCTTTATGGTAACGATCAGGGTGATTAAACAGAAGTCAGCCAACGGCATAGCAGCCTAATGCCAAGATTAATACTTTGGACAGGGTGAGGGCCTGAATCTAACTCCATGAGTTAAAAGGCAGGGCTAGCCTACCGATATGTTTTCAGTTGGATATAAAGTTGAGGTGACATACTGCCATGACACTCAGCTCAAATGAAGAGCTGCTCGACACTACCGTTGGGTAGAGATTCATTACGGATAGGGAACAGCCCATTGTGGGCCCGTACGATGGGTGGTGTGGAACCCGGTAGCTAGAAACTACCGGCTACCTGATTTATGCATTTAAATCGATAGTTTATTTATGCGCATATACACCCAGACAATAAAAATGGCCATTAAAATGCTAGGTAAAGTAAAAATACCAGCGGTCATAATTAACGGAACAACTACATCTATATAGTAACCTGTTGCACAACCACCAAAACCGCCACAAATTGAAGCTACCCCCCAGCTTGTATAGGTTGGAAACGACAAAATGAAGCAGGCAACAGCTAAAATTTTTATTTCTCTTGATTTGCCACTTCTCAAAATTATTGCCGAAACATAGCTTAACAATATGAAAAGAACCGTATAAGTAACGTACGATGCTATTTTAAGTTCTTTATCCCATTCAAAATATCCGCACGAGTATGACGACCCATATGCACAACTATTAGTGATGCTAGCAGCTAGAAAGCTGAGCACGTCATAAGCCAGCTGTCGTGTAACAACAATCAATATTAACCAGATTAAGAGTGTACCCAATATAAGGCCTATATATTTAAGTGCTCTCATCGTCCCACCTATAGTAGTTCCACTGCATACCGCTAAGATAACCTGTGCTGATGGGTGGTGTGGGGGCCGGCAGCTAGAAACTACCTGCTACCCGGTCTATGTGCTTTTGACACGTCGCCCCAGATAAATGCAGGCGCCATAATTTGCTTTAACATAGATGCTTTTGTCCCAGCTCTTTAACGTGCTAATAGCTGAATAGTACTTTTCACCACTCCGAGTTGAAGCCAGCCCCAGCATTAACGATGGCGAATCTAAGTTGCCGGACCAAAACTCTGTGCTCTTTAATTGTTTACCTTGAAATTCACTGGGAAAAAAGATTTCGTAGGCAATTTCGTTTCTCTCTAGGTAATGTATCTTCACTACAATTAGATCAGATTCAACCTGAGACAGTTTTGACTCATTTTCCTTCGTGCAAGGCATATCAGCCACTGCAAAAGAAGCGAAGAAAAAAAGAACACATATTAAGAAATTTCTCATATCTCGATTCTTACACATAACGCCTCAAGCGCCGGAGCAGACTTACTGCGTCTGAGTGCTTTGATTTGGTATGCCCAGCATGGGCGTGAATAATGGGGTGAAAGTACCCTGCAGGAGGATCACCGTTTTATGGGCTCCATTAAATGCTAACTACTAGCGAATGGCAACTGCAAGACCGTGAGGTCTTGTGGGGAGGAGGCCGCTAGTAAAGCTACCAGCTGACGAACGGAAACATCCTATAAGGCTTAGCCTGGAGGCGAGGTGGCCAAGGATACCGAAGCTGGGTGATCTAACGGGTGGAGTCAATGATGCAGTTGTGTAGTGAAGGTTCACGTTCTTATCTGGGGAGATCGGTTTAACTTGCTGTTGTAAAGCTGTCAGCAGGGCCGCTGACTCATAAGTAGGCCCAGCCCGCTAGCGACTATCGCGAGGATAGACAAAAGTGGTGGGACACAGCAGAGCCTCGGTTAGTAGTGGCCTAGAAGATTAAACAGAAGCCAGCCGACGGCATAGTAGCCTAATGCCAAGGTTAATACCTTAGACAGGGAGAAGGCCTGAACCTAAATCCACGAGTTAAAAGACGGGGCTAGCCTACCGATATGTTTCCAGTCGGATAAATTTGAGGTAGCGCGCTGCCATGACATTCAACTCAAATGAAGATCTGCTCGACACTATCGTTGGGTAGAGATTCATTATGGATAGAGAATCGCCCATTGCGGACCTGCACGATGGGTGGTGTGGAGGCCGGTAGCTAGAAACTACCGGCTACGCGATTTATAAGCCAAACACTTCACGTAACATACTGTTTCACACATGTTTTGAGAATGATGTACTTTTAGCCGGCGCAATTACGTAGCTAATAGTCAATTCATCTTTATCATCATCATGCCTAGATCTATACAGCACTTGCTCTATTTTTAACGCTAAATAATAACCATTGGTGTTCTGTAAAATTGCAATTTCACCAACTTCTAAATTAGAACATTGCTCCTCAAGATAAAATGATGGATCTGTAGCATCATCAATCTCAGAAATTTCTTTGAAACTCCTGGGAACTATAGATAAGGAATGAATAGATTCAGGCTTGTTGTATATCCATATAGAGCCTGAACTACACCTAGACCAATTCAATTCAAAAGCCATTTCCCCCTCCCCAACCCAATACTGACCGTTATTGTCTGTCGGATTAACAGTAACTTTGGACTTTGTAGCAGGATTACTAAAAGATGCTGGCATATCAAAAGTGATTGGAGCTATAGGAGAGGCTTCTCTAGCAAAGGGGCTTGAACCTCTCTTTGGTCTTGGTTTTACAGACTTTCCCCAAAGATTGCTAATGAGCTCGCAGTAACTATTTTCGTAATCTAATGGTTCGAAGCTTAAATATAGCTTGCTAGAAACAAACGTAGGAGTCTTATTTTGTGAGTCATTATTAACAACTATTGGAATTACCCTGTTGCTCCCCAGATCTGTCATTATTTGAGCAGTAATGATCATTTTTTCATAACCGACACCACCATTACGCATGTCATTGGCTTTTTTTACATACGACTCCGTACATATTAAAACGACTCTATCCGCATCTGTTAGACCAGACTCCATAAAATAGGGAAGATCATCGCCAGCTCCCAGATCCCATTGGTCGAGTGTCACAGCAACCCCATTTTCTTCTAAACGTGTTGCTAGCGCTAGAACCCAGGCTTTATGTTCCTCACTATCATGAGAATAAGAGAAAAACACTTTTGGCACTTGCATCTAATTAACCTTAAACTATCTACTAAAATTTGACCTCATAAGACGTATGCTCACTAGGCTTATAACGTCTAAAGTACCGTGCGCACGCGAGTGCGTTCGATGTGTTTACTTGGTACGCCAAGCTTGGGCGTGGACTAATAGGGTGATAGCCCACTGTAGGAAGATCACCATTTAATGGGTTCCATTAAATGCTAACTACTAGCGAATGGCAACTGCAATACCGTGAGGTCTTGTGGGGAGGAAGCGGCTAGTAAAGCTATGAGCTGGCGGACCGAAACATCATACAACGCTTAGTCTGGAGGCGAGGTGGCCAGGGGCATCGAAGCCGGGTGATCTAACGGGTAGAGTCAATGATGCAGTTGTGTAGTGAAAGTTCACATTCTTATCTGGGGAGATCTGTTTAGCTTGCTGCTTTGAAGCTGTCAGCGTGGCCGCTGATTCATAAGTAGGCCCAACTCGCTAGCCACCGTCGCGGAGATAGAAAAAAGTGGTGGAACACGGCGGCGCCTCGGTCAGTAATGATCAAGGTGATTAAACAGAAGTCAGCCGGCGGCATAGTAGCCTAATGCCAAGATTAATACCTTGGACATGGTGAAGCCCTGAATTCAAATTCCACGAGTTAGAAGGCAGGGCTAGCCTGCCGATATGTTTCCAGTTGGATAAAGTTGAGGTAGCGCACTGCCATGACACTCAGTTCAAATGAAGATCTGCTCGATACGATCGTTGGATAGAGATTCATTTTGGATAGGGAACCACCCATTGCGGACCTGCACGATGGGTGGTGTGGGGGCCGATAGCTAGACAATACCTGCTACCCGATTTATGTATTAGCGCTTGCCAAGAATATCTTTCCACCGTTTTGAATTGTGCCAATTAATAATATCTAGCTCTGCATCTGCGTCTAACCAGTGTTCACCATCAACTAGAGCGTCTTCCAATAATTTGTACCTACCAGCTTCTAAGTGATTTGCAAAATCAGAATACATTTCTTCTATTGATGAAGCTGGGTTTAGCGCTATATTATAATCTTGATCATACAAAACTATTTGACCAATCTTACCTTCTGAATTTGGATCTAAGTCTATAAACAGCCCACACCCGCTAGAGTCATCTCCTATTGGAATACGCATCATACTTGATACGGAAGTTACCTTTACCCCTGGATCAGCATAATTTAATGCTGGAAGATCTTTCATATCTTTAATATTTTTTAGTCTGGAGTACTCTAGTAGGACTTCTTCAATTGAATAGAACTGTAAACCATAAACAAGATTTGCAACAGCATTCCTATTTAAGCCATTGTGGATTCGATAAAGCTCTTTTAAGTCCTCAGGCAATTTTTCACCGATAGTTTCTTCCAGTTCAGTTATAGCTTCTTCACTAGCAGGAGGGTTTAGCGCATCCCGTATTTTAGGAGCATTTTCAGATAGCCAGCCATCTATTCGCTTCCACGAATTACGTAACGTTAAATCTGTCTTTTCTTTTTGCATATCTATATTATTTGTAGCGCAACCCAGCAAAACAAATACAACTGCCATTAAAAGTAATTTTTTCATTTCAAAGGCTCTACCCAAAAAACACATAACATCCGTAGCAGGCGTGCGTATTTTGTGTCGCCCGACTGCGTTTGGTACGCCCGGCATGGGTGTGGACTAATGGGGTGAAAGTCCGGCGTAGGAAGATCACCGTTTAATGGGCGCCATTAAACGCTAACTACCAGCGAATGGCAACTGCAACGCCGTGAGATCTTGTTATGAGCAAGCCGCTGGCAAAACTACGAGCTGACGCACAGAAACATCATATAAGGCTTAGCCTGGAGGCGAGATGGTCAAGGGCACAGAGGCTGATTGATCTAACGTGTAGAGTCAATGATGTAGTTGTGTAGTGAGAGTTCACGTTCTTACCCTTGGAGATCTGTTTAGCTTGCTGCTGTGAAGCTGTCAGCGTGGCTGGTGACTCATAAGTAGGCCCAACCTGCTAGTCACCATTGTGGGGATAGACAAAAGTGGTTGAACACAGCAGCACCTCGGTCAGTGGTGACTAAGGTGATTAAGCAGAAGCCAGCCGACGGCATAGTAGCTTAATGCGAAGATTAAGACCTTTGACATGGTGAAGGCCTGAACCCAAAATCCACGCATTAAAAGACAAGGCTAACCTACCGATATGTTTCCAGTCGGATAAAGTTGAGGTAGCGCACTGCCATGACACTCAACTCAAATGAATAGCTACTCGAAACTATAGTGGGTTAGAGATTCATTACGAATAGGGAACCGTCCATTGCGGACCCGCACGATGAGTGTGTGGGGGCCGATAGCTAGAAACTACCGGCTACCCGATTTAGGCATTGATACTTATAAAAGCCTAAGTCGCGCTTGACCTTCCGTTGAAGAAAAACTGTATACACCTTCTGAGGAGCAATGCAATTCAACATTCGATCTGGCACAGCTACAAACGAATCTAGTTAACCAATGATTAATGGAAGCTAGGTCAATTTTTCTAGTGCCATCTAAATTTACCCCGTGGTAACTAGGGTTTAAATAATGAAAGATGTCCTCATCTGTAAATCTACTAATTTTATGCGCTTTCAGTATTTCAAAGAATGTTTCAAGAAGAACATTCCATGGGTGTAACAGAAACTCTCCCTGCATATTTATTTTCTTTATAAGATCTGGAGATATTTCATCGTCAGAAAGAACACGTTTATTCTTAGTTGCACCTTTCTTCTTATAAGTTTTCCACATCTCTCGGAAGTGCTTTTTATCTGCAGGCTTGAGCGCTTTCGTATCTCTAATTAAAACTCCAAAGTCCTGACCTGTGTACGCACACATTGAAATATCAGCACCTTGACTTATTAGAAGGTCGATCGTTTCTCGAAGTCTTTTTCTTGTATTATTATCACTGACTCCAAAGTATCGATTAAGCGCATGCATTAAAGGTGTAGCTCCACTTCGTATATCACGCTTATTAATATCTGCACCGCGTTCCAGGAGCCAGTTAATTTGTTCTATCGCAGTATACGCCGAAGCCTGCATCAACGCAGAACGACCAGAATGACTGCCCAACCTATCTACCTCTTCGTCAAGCTCGTATAGTTTATCCATTAATTTCAAAAGCATATCCACACGTTTCGGTTGCTTAGAAGAATTAATCACAAATTGCCAGATTGGTTCGGGGGAAGAGCTTGCATATTTATCATTAGCTATAAGCAAGGATGCAAAACCATAGCGCCCAGCCTTTAACGCCAAGCCAGTATATGACGACTGATTTCTAGGGTTGAAATCAATTTCTGATGACATAAATGCACTATAGACTTCCGTTATATATTTTTGACGTTCATCTAAATTATTTGAAGCATTAAATTCATCTTCAATCAGTGAAATTGCTGCAAACCAAATTGGCCTGCCTCCAAAACCAGCAAACCCCGAAGCGTCACATATTGATGATGCACCGCTATTTGCGAATTCAATAGCAGCTTGTGAATAATCGCTCAAGACAGATATTTTTTCTTTCTTACTTTTCAATTCCGCGAGATGATTTCGTGTTACATTAAATATAGATTGGAAAGCGATTATTTCTTCTCGTTTTTCTAGGCCTGCAAAGTGCTGAACTTCATCTTCTTCCCACCATCGGCCATCCGGATCTAACCCGGCGGAAAGTAGCAAATCTCGATAAATTGATCTAAGGATTTGTTTTCTTTTTTCATTCATCCAAATAGTCTCTACATATTTTGCTTAGCAGCTATATAGTAATAATAATTCTGACCACTATTGTCATGATTATTATCTCAGAATCAATTTCTACTCCACAGCCTAAATTTCTATTTAATACTGTAGACTTAAAGTAATCTGACACGTGTGTACAAACTGGAAAAGCGATCACTTTGACTACTATCTCAATTTTAACATTAGTCCTTAACCCATTGATTTAACGACTTTTGTTAGATCTATCTTCTTGCTCCCCAATATAACGGTCAATATGATCGTAAACCCCTAAGCTAGCACTCACGAACTTTATCAGGTTGGGTCTAATTGGGGGTAAGGTATCAAGTGTACCTCTGAATAACTCCGTAATATCTCTGCGGATCTTGAAGGCTACAGATATTAGGTGCAGTTCACCGCGAATGGCCGTAGTCCTTTGCAAGTGTTGCAACGCAGCAGCTGTGGTCCGCCTTCGGGGCTTCCATAACGATTCATGCCCCGTGTTGCGACTGCTTGTACGGTCTAGCTAGACATTCCTGCGAAGCTGCGTTCTGATTGTGACCGCTCTGTAAGTAGAAGCATCACTGGGTTGTTCAAAGGCTCCTAAACCCCGCAGTAATATCCTAAAAGTCTGCAAACTACTTTGGTTTATCGATAGATCTTTTCTGTAGATATGTGGAAGACATTTCAGCGGTATTGATGATCTATTGTTTTCTGAATTCCAGTGTGGGAGCCGTTGGGGGTATTAATTTTCACAGCCAATTTTATGCACAGCCGAAATTTCCAAAGCGTGAGCAATAAAAAATATAGGCACAAAAATAATCTTATTGGATTTTATTGGAGTTTGTTTTAGTGTCAAAGCTGCGTAAAATCGGTGGATATTTATTGGTATTTGGGTCGTTATTGAACAGCCTTCTAAAGGCCGATGACCAAAGAGATTCGAGAGAATCAAGAATTTTCTAAAAACCATTCCCTCAAAGGAGAACGGTAGCGTGACGTAAGAGTAAGTAAAAGGCGCTGACCCAAGGTGCGCTAACACCTGGGGCCAGCTAACCAAATTGATAACCCAAGTATCAAAATGGCTATATGGATCATACGCTAGAAACCCGCTCGTCTTCAATAAAGTGGAGTCCATTCAGTAGTTTGGGGCGTGTCCCTTGGCTCTGGAAGCGTTGCGTCTGCCTTTTCTACCTCTATGCCTACCGTTCTCGCGCTCCACCTAATACTTCCTTAAAAGTTACTTTCAAACCCTTCCATTAAGGGAGGTCTACGCATGGTTTGAGTATTAATAGGAAACAAATATGTTGATCTTAAAGCGCCGGACGGGTGAAAACTTACGGATTGGATCGAACGTCTCAATTACGGTATTGGAAGTTAAGGGTAATCAGGTAAAGATAGGCATACGTGCCCCCAAATCTCTACCCGTTCACCGTGAGGAAATCTATAGACGTGTCCAAAAGGAGAGGGTGCTGGGGGATGGAGGTGGTTGAGATTGCGGAGCACGCGAGGCAGCGGCGTGCGTTGGCGCGTCGAGTCCGCCGGGCGATAAGGTTAACGCCGTGATATACAGCGGGCTGCGCGAAGAACAGGCCGTCTGGTGGAGCCCCAAAAGGGGTGAAACGAACATCATCACCATGTTATTTTATTTCCTTACTTCACTATAATTTTTCTATTTTTTTTAATCACGTGATCAGGAAGATGGCTTTCATCCTTACTTATTCGGATAACACCACGTTCCATAATTACACTACCGTTGTAGCGGTCACCAAGACTAATTCTACCAACCAATTTCAAAACTGGAGTTGTCTTCTTTTTAGGAGTTTTATCTTCGTATTCTAAGATGCCACTTTCTTCAATCTGGAGTAGCAGTAACCAATGGAAAGTTGCAGAACCACCAGTCGAGTCGTAAGCGTGAACAACATGAATCCCAGACTCTGACGTTCCAAGATATTCGTACCCGAACAGCTCTCTATTGTCTTCACTCGAAACCTCTATGAATTTTCGTTCTTCAGATACCCGTTCTGCAATTTCACCGAAGTATCTATTACTTGAATTAGCCCCAGCAATATCGATAGAAACTATTTGCCTTCCACTATCTGAAAGCCATCCTACTAAGTCTTTTAAAAGGAGGGGATTTATCAATGTTTCTTTTTGGAACGAATATCCGTGTCTTTTCCACAGTTTCGCTGACGGAGAGTCACTTGTTATGATAAGCTCTGGCCGCTTAGTAAACTTAAAAAAATAGAGCAATGACACCGCTAGAAATATCAGGATAGCTCCAATGATTATGCCCAGTTCATCCAGCGGATTGTTTTGTAGGTTTATCTCGTATTTTTCAGATTTGATGGAAACACTACTTAGCAGCGCTATAAGTTTCGGAGCCATAATTAGGCTCATTCCAGATATGAGTGCTCCATAAATAACACGGTTCTCGACCTTAGGATTGACATAAGAATCCAGTTTCTTCAAGAATATTTCTGTTATTTGCATATTCTTCCTAATACGTGTTTATAAACTAACATTTATATATAGTAATCATTCTGACCACTATTATCATGATTGCTACCCTGGAATCAATCTAACGAAGAAATGCGTAAAAATCTTGAGGGATCAATAAATTACATACAAGCTTGAACTCTTGTTCCAAATGAAAAAATGAACACTTTACTCTCTATCCCCACTGAATAGACTTTCTCTAGCTTCCAAGAGCTTTCAATCATTCATGATCTTTGTAAAAAATAACAGCCAAGCCGATTGAAAATCATGTTGATTTCTTATCAGGGACTTAGAGGGTTGAAAAATGGTTTGGTGCTTGAAGCGTTTTAGGTCGACGACCACTTCGGTAAAGCTGTTTTTAGAGCTGACAAACCCATAACTGATGCAGGTACATTAAGCAAATACTCGGATTCTGAAGTTGATAGAAAATCGAAAGGCACTAGTTCAAGAAGGGGGTGGCTGATTTATATCAAAAAAGAAAAGGGGGCAGAGCCCCCTTTTTTAAATCAGATCCGCTCTTTAATGGAGCGGATTATCAGAACCATTAAAGGTTGCTGATTTCCTCAAGTTGCTGTTGCAGACGCTCGTGAGCACCTTTCATTTCTGCAAGCTTGTCCTTCTCCTTGGCAACAACGGCTTCGGGGGCTTTGTCTACAAACTTGGGATTGTTGAGCTTGCCTTCGACTCGTGCGAGTTCTTTGGAAAGTTTATCAATCTCTTTTTGCAGACGTGCACTCTCGGCTTTAACGTCGATCAGGCCGGCCATAGGTACCAGCAATTCCATATCGCCTACCAGGGCAGTGGCGGAGGCGGGTGCAGCTTCTCCACTTTCCAGCCAGGTGATTTCTTCGAGGCTGGCCAGTTTGATCAGCAGGCTGCGGGCTTGCTCCAGCAATTCTTGGTCACGGTTGGAACCGCCGCGCAGGATCAGTGGGATTTTCTTCGCTGGGGAAATATTCATTTCACCGCGAATATTACGCACGCCTTCAATAACCTGCTTCAACCAGGCAACGGCCGCTTCCGCTTCTTCGTCGATCTTGCTGTTATCGGCTTCCGGGTACTGTTGCAGCATAATGGTGTCACCGTTGGAACCGGCGAGGGTTTTTACACGCTGCCAGATTTCTTCGGTGATAAACGGCATCAGCGGGTGGGCCAGACGCAAAATGGTTTCCAGTACGCGGATCAGGGTGCGGCGGGTGCCTTTCTTCACTGCGTCGGACGCGTTGTCGTCCCACAGTACCGGCTTGGACAGTTCCAGATACCAGCTGCAGTATTCGCTCCAAATAAAGTCGTACAGGGCCTGCGAGGCGAGGTCGAAGCGGTAGGTGTCCATGGCTTCGCGTACGGTGATTTCGGTGCGCTGCAGCTGGGAAATAATCCAGCGGTCGGCGATGGTCAGTTCAAAATCCGTGCTGCCGTCCTGTCCGCAATCGTGCTCTTCACAGTTTTGCAGTACGTAGCGGGAGGCATTCCAGATCTTGTTACAGAAATTACGGAAGCCTTCGATACGGCCCACATCAAACTTGATGTCGCGGCCGGTGGAAGCCAGTGAGTAATAGGTGTAGCGCAGGGCATCGGTACCAAAAGCAGAGAAACCTTCGGGGAAGTCCTTGCGGGTTTGCTTCTCGATCTTTTCGCGCAGGTGCGGTTGCATCAGACCAGAGGTGCGCTTCTCTACCAGGGTCTCTAGGTCGATACCGTCGATCAGGTCGATGGGGTCGATCACGTTGCCCTTGGATTTGGACATCTTCTGGCCGTGGTTGTCGCGCACCAGGCCGTGTACGTACACGGTGTTAAACGGTACTTCCTTCTTGAAGTAGAGGGTCAGCATCATCATGCGCGCGACCCAGAAGAAAATAATATCGAAGCCGGTAACCAGTACGGAGCTGGGGTGGAAGGCTTTCAGTTCTTCGGTATCTTCTGGCCAGCCCAGGGTGCCGAAGGTCCACAGGCCGGAGGAGAACCAGGTGTCGAGTACGTCGTCGTCCTGGCGCAGGCTGATATCGGCGCTCAGGTTGTGCTTCTCGCGCACTTCCTCTTCGCTGCGGCCAACGTAGACTTTGCCTTCGTTGTCGTACCAGGCGGGGATGCGGTGACCCCACCACAGCTGGCGGGAAATACACCAGTCCTGGATATCGCGCATCCAGGAGAAGTACATGTTTTCGTAGTTTTTCGGTACGAACTCAACGCGGCCATCTTCAACGGCGGCGATGGCTTCATCGGCCAGGGGCTGGGTTTTCACATACCACTGATCGGTGAGCCAGGGCTCGATCACCGCACCGGAGCGGTCTCCGTGAGGTACCTTGAGGGTGTGGGGCTCTACTTTTTCCAGCAGGCCGAGGGCGTCCAGGTCGTCGACAATCTGGGTGCGCGCGGCAAAGCGCTCCATGCCTCGGTATTTTTCCGGCACTGCGTCATTCAGGTGGGCGTCGGCATCGAGGATGTTAATCATCTCGAGGTTGTGGCGCTGGCCCATTTCGTAGTCGTTGAAGTCGTGAGCTGGGGTGATTTTTACACAGCCGGTGCCGAATTCTCGATCGACGTATTCGTCGGCAATAATCGGGATTTCGCGATCCGCCAGGGGCAACTTGATGGTCTTGCCGATCAGGTGCTGGTAGCGCTCGTCTTCCGGGTGTACGGCTACGGCGGTATCGCCGAGCATGGTCTCCGGGCGGGTAGTGGCAACTACCAAGTGGCCGGAGCCGTCGGAGAGCGGGTAGCGGAAGTGCCACAGGTGGCCCTGCTTCTCTTCGTTTAATACTTCCAGGTCGGAGATCGCGGTGTGGAATTTCGGGTCCCAGTTCACCAGGCGCTTGCCGCGATAAATCAGGCCGTCTTCATACAGTTTGATAAAGACTTCCTGCACCGCTTTGTAGAAGCCGTCGTCCATGGTGAAGCGTTCGCGGGACCAGTCGGGGCTGGCACCCAGGCGGCGCAGCTGGCGGGTAATGGTGCCGCCGGACTCTTCCTTCCACTCCCAGACCTTCTCAATAAACTTGTCGCGGCCCAGGTCGTGGCGGGATACGCCTTCGGCGCCCAGCAGGCGCTCTACCACCATCTGGGTGGCGATACCGGCATGGTCGGTGCCCACTTGCCACAGGGTGTTGTCTCCCTGCATGCGGTGGTAGCGAATCAGGGCGTCCATGATGGACTCCTGGAAACCGTGGCCCATATGCAGGCTGCCGGTGACGTTCGGCGGCGGGATCATAATGCTGTAGGGCTTGGCCTCAGTATCCCCGGAAGGCTTGAAGTAGCCGTTCTCCTCCCAGGTTTTGTACCACTGCTGTTCGATGGCGTTGGGCTGGTATGTTTTGTCCATGCGGGCGGGAAACCTTGTGTTTAACTGACTGCGTGCACAGCGTTTTGGCTCAGGATAGTCTGGTGCTTGCTCGGGCTGCGCGGAAAAGGCGGCAATTATACCGCCGGGGTCTGGTGGGAAAAAGGCGGTATTTGAGCTTAGGGAGTTATTCAGAGGCTCCCTTAGACCGTCTCTTAATCCCAAACGCCGAGCTCGTCGACCACGTGTTCTATTTGGGCGCGCAGGCGGCGCTCCAGTTTGGGCAGCTGTTGGGCGACGAGTTGTTCGATCAATTCCTGGCGCTGGCGCTCTTTGGCGGAGGGCTCAGGGTCTGCGGCTGGATCTTCTTCGGCGGCTTGGGCCTCAGTGCTTGGAAGTTCAGCTTCTTCCTTTACTTCAGGGGCCGGGGCCACTGTTGCTGGGGCTTCTGTTTCTGCTTCTGCTTCTGCTTCTGCTTCCGGGGCCGGGGGCACTGGGGCTTCGGTTACTTGGGTATTTTCTTCAACTGGCAGGGGCCGTCCACCGGTGAGGCGGGAGCGAATATGATTTGGCAGGAACGGGTTTTCCGCCTGGGGCTCCGGCTGCGGTTCGGGCTGTCTCTCCGGTTGGGCCTCTGGGAAATCTTCAGCTTTGGTTTCCCGGGAATTCTGCTCTAACGGTGTTTCAACCGGTTTATCTTCAACGGGCTCTTCTTCGATTTGCCCGGTTTCTGCGGAAGCCTGTGGTTCCTCATCCTCTACAGCCAGCTCTTGAAGCGGGCGCAAAAGAGCCAGGTCAGACTCTGCCAGCGACAGGGATTGCTGGGCCAGCATCTCTTCTTCAACCGGTGAAAATAAAATCGGCAAGTCGATATCTTCCAGTGAGGTGTCGATATCTTCGAACTCACTGGTAGCCGGTGTTCCACTGGGTTTCGGTATGTCGGCAATAGTGGGAAGTGTGGGGGGCTCAGGGGTTACAGGATTACCCTGCTTGGCCACCTGGCTGAGCACGGGGATTTCTTCATTGTTCTCGTCGGTGACAAGCAAGTTGTGCAGTGAATTAAGTTCATCCAGAAATTCACTGGGCTGCTTGCGCTGCTGTCCGCGTTGCTTGTGTTTGTTTTTTTTGCCGGACATGACTCTCGGACGTAGTTAAAGGCTCTAATTGATCTTATGGGATTGTAACGGATATCCGCGATCGCGGAAGTGACCAAATCGCAATCGGGACCGTTTTAATGGTTCCGGTTGTTGGATCACAACTTCTGCCAAGCGTTCAAAGCGGCTAAACCACTTGGGTACTTTGGAGCAGAGATTGATCAGTAAGCCGTGGTGATCTGCGGGGTCTTCTCCGCTGTTAATTTCTATTTGCGCCTGTTGGTTTTCAGTTTGCGGGGCGTGGGGCAGGAAACTGTCCTCGCGAAATGTCCACAGCAGTTGATCCATCTGCTCCGCCCGTTGCGGGTCGTCTACCGCGATTAATACCCGCATACCCGCGCGGAAGGCTTTCTCAGCCAGGCGGCAGGCAAAAACATCGGCGTGTTCCGGTTGGTCGGAAGAGAGAATATAGAAATCAATGCGAGTCATTACAGATACTGGTCAAATAATCCCGGCCATATTGATACGCTGCCAAAAACAAAAGCGGCCCATTAATCAATGGACCGCCCGGCGCGCCGGGCACCGATGGTGCCGGCGGCTATTGTGCGCTTTGGCTACTTATTTGCCCAGTAGATATTCAACCAGTAGGGGAACCGGACGGCCGGTTGCACCTTTCTGTGCGCCGGACTTCCAAGCACTACCGGCAATATCCATATGTGCCCACTTGTAGTCTTTGGCAAAACGCGCCAGGAAGCAGGCAGCGGTTACTGAACCGGCTTCGCGCCCACCGATATTTTGGATATCGGCAAAATTGGAATCCAGGGAGGACTGGTACTCGTCCCACAGCGGCATTTGCCATGCGCGGTCGCCAGTAGTTTCGCCAGCCTGGAGAAGGCTCTTGGCCAGTTCTTCGTTATTGGCGTAGAGACCGGTGGCGTGATGGCCCAGGGCAATAACACAGGCACCGGTGAGGGTGGCGATATCAATCACTGCGCTGGGCTTGAACTTGGCTGCGTAGGTGATCGTATCGCACAGAACCAGGCGGCCTTCGGCATCGGTGTTGAGGATTTCGATGGTTTTGCCGGACATGGAAGTCACAACATCACCGGGCTTGCTGGCGCGGCCGCTGGGCATATTTTCAGCAGCGGCAACTAGGCCTACTACGTTGATAGAAGGTTGCAGTTCAACCAGGGCGTTCATCACGCCGAAGACACTGGCAGCACCGCCCATGTCGTATTTCATTTCGTCCATAGCCTGGCCCGGCTTGATGCTGATGCCGCCGCTATCGAAGGTGATGCCTTTACCGACCAATACCACAGGTTTTTCGCTGGCCTTGCCACCTTTGTAGTTCATGGCAATCAGCGCGGGGGGCTCGTCGCTGCCTTTGGAGACGCTGAGGAAAGCACCCATGCCCAGGGCTTTCATTTTCTTTTCGTCCAGCACGCTGGTGGTGAGCTTTGCATGTTTTTTAGCCAGCGCCTTCGCCTGGGCAACCAGGTAGTTGGGGGTACAAATATTGCCTGGGAGATCCCCCAAATCACGGGCGACATTGCTGCCCAGTGCTTGAGCGGCACCCACTTCCATGCCGCCTTGAATAGCTTTCAGCTGCTTTTTCTCTGGAGCGTGGATGGTAAATTTCGCCAGGGGCAGGGGCTTTGCATCGGTGCGGGACAGGGTGTAGCGGTAGCTTGCCAGACCGGCGGCCATGGCGATTTGCTGTGCTTTCCAGCGATTATCGGCACCTTCAACCTCTACTTCGCAGAGGTAGCTCGCGGCCTCTTTAAAGTTCTTTACTCCATTGGCACTGCTGGCTGCCAGCTTGCGGAAATCCGCCTGGCTGATGGTGCCTTTACCGGTGCGTACGACCAGAACGCGCTCGCTGGGAACGTCGATAAGATTGATCAGCTGGGTGCTGCCGGATTTGGCCCCCAAGTCCCCGCGCTTGAGGATTTTTGCAATCATTCCCCCGGTCAATTTATCCAGGCTTTTTCCACTTTCGCTGAGGTTATTTTTGGCATCTGCTGAAATAATAGAGCAGGCACTGCGTTGTTTACTGATATCTGCAACCTTGGCGGAGAACTGCATTTTTCGCTTTCCTTAAAATCTGACAATAGATTGCATGTCTCTAGGCCGAGACATAGCAAGAATTTTTAGTGATAATGCGTCGCACAAGTTTAACCCGCCTGCCTGTGGATTGCTGTACCTAGAGGGAAACTTGCTCGTTTTTGATTCAGACACCATCACACCGCTGTCACCAAGGAATTTGTTCGCCCTGTGATTATTTTTCGCTATCTCTGCCGCGAGCTGCTGTTTGCCACGCTAGCGGTTAGCGCAATTTTGCTGTTAATTGTGATGAGCGGCCGATTCGTGAAATACCTGGCGGAAGCTGCCGCCGGTGATATTTCGGCGAATATCCTGTTCTCCCTGATGGGATTCCGTTTGCCGGGATTCCTGGAACTGGTATTACCGCTGGGCCTGTTTGTGGGGATTCTCCTCTCCTATGGCCGCCTTTATATAGAAAGTGAAATGACGGTTCTGCACGCCTGTGGCTTTAGCGATTGGCGTTTGCTGGGCTATACCATGATTCCAGCACTGATGCTGGCGCTGGTGGTGGCGTCCATGAGCCTGTATTTCTCTCCGGCAGGTATGGAGCGTTCCACCAGCCTGTTAAATGCAGAAAAGGCGCGCAACGAATTTGATCACCTGGTACCAAAAAGATTTGTGTCCTCCCAGGGCGGCCGCGCGGTTTATTACGCCGATGCGCTGAGCGAAGATAAGTCCACCATGTTGGGGGTATTCCTGGCTGAGTTGGGTGGTGCGGAAGAGGAAACTGAGGCGGATCTGCAGGTTGTAACCCGGGCTCGTGAAGGTGTACAGGAGATAGATCCTGAGACAGGCCTGCGCTATTTGGTGCTGCGCGACGGTTATCGCTATGAGGGTGTTCCCGGTGAGCGGGAATACCGCCAGATGAAATTTGACAGTTACGCCGTGATTCTGGAGGTGCCTCGCGAGCGCAGCCGCTTGCAGGATCAGATGGAATCGGCTTCAACCCTGGATCTCCTTAAAGGCGATGATCCGCAGCAGCGGGCCTACCTCTACTGGCGCTTCAGCCTTCCGATATTGGTATTGGTGGTTGCAGTACTCGCAGTGCCACTATCCCGTACCAACCCTCGCCAGGGGCGTTTTGCGAAGATGATCCCGGCCATTCTGCTGTATATCACCTACCTGGTAATCCTGCAGGGTGTCAGGGGGGCGATTGAGGACGGCAAGATTTCCAATCCGGCAATGATCTGGCTGGTTCATCCGCCGTTCTTACTGCTCGGCTTGCTGCTGTTAGCGGGAAGAAATTGGCGCAAGGCGCCGCCCAAGCGTTTGCCCGAGGATGTGAAGGAGTCGCCAGGTGAGTAAGCTCGATTTATATATCGCCCGCACCGTTATTGTTGCTGTGGGTGGCGCGCTGATGATTATTCTTGGCCTCACTGTGGTCTTTGCATTAGTGGACCAGTTGGGGGAGCTGAAGAAGGATTACGGCTTTGTCGATGCCCTGAAGTATGTGGGTTGGACATTGCCAGCGCGTATCTATGAACAGCTGGGCTTTTCCGCCCTGGTTGGATGTCTGGTCGGGCTGGGTTCATTGGCAGGTACCAGTGAGCTGACCGTTATGCGGTCTGCCGGCGTCTCAATCGGTCGGATTACCTGGGCGGTGATGAAGCCCATTATGCTGCTGATTTTACTGGGTTTGGGCCTGGCGGAATTTGTTATTCCCAAGACCAATGTAATTGCCGAGAGTGACAAAGCCCGGGCATTGGGTGAGCTGGAGGCGAGCGGCCTGGAAAGTGGCCTGTGGCTGAAAGACAGCGGCGAGTTTGTTCACTTCAACGCGGCACTGCCGGATGGTGAACTTTACGGTGTTACCCGCTACCACTTCGGTGCTGATCGAGAGCTGGAGCAGGTGGAGTTTGCTGAGCGCGGCCATTTTGATGGCAAGCGCTGGGAGTTGGAGAATAGCCGCACGACCATCTTCACCGGTGAGCATACCGAGAGTGAGGCGCTGCCTACGACCGAGTGGAAGGCGGAGATTTCGCCAGAGTTATTCGCCTTGGTGGTGCCTTTGCCAGCGGATCTGTCACCGCGCAACCTGTGGGCTTACGGCAAATTCCTCGATCGCAAGGGCGAGGACTCCAGTCGCTACTGGTTGCAGTTCTGGAAAAAGGTATTGCAGCCTCTCACTATTGCCAGTCTGGTGATGGTAGCAATTTCCTTTATTTTTGGCCCTCTGCGGGAAGTAACCACCGGACTGCGTGTGTTTACCGGATTGGTGGTTGGCCTGGTGTTCCAGTTTGTCCAGGATATGCTGGGGCCATCTTCCCTGGTATTTGGTTTCCCGCCTTTCCTCGCGGTGTTACTACCGATATTGCTGTGCTTTGGCGCGGGATGGTATCTACTGCAGCGGGCCCGTTAGGGCCCCTAGCCTTCTACTTTTTAGACTTCTTGGGAAGTACGCGCACCTCGGATTCGGAGATAAGGTCATGCCACGTGGCCTTGTCGGATCTGGCCCAGGCAGAGAAGTAACCGAGTCCCAAACAAGCAATAGACAGCGGCGCTACGATGGCGCGAAGGATGCACTGGCGCCAAGTGAGCTGGGCTCCGTTTGGGCTTGCCAGCAGCAGCCGCCAGGCGCGCATCCCCACAGTTTGACCCGCAGCCCTCCAGGACCAGAAGTAATACCCTACGATAACCGCTAGAGCGCCCAGCTGGAAGAATGGTCCGCTGACACAGGGGTTGTAGTCATTTGCCTCGGGCTGGCAGTTGAGGCCCACCACGGTAGAGGCAACCATCAGCGCGATAAAGCCGTAAACCACCAGTAGGCCCATCAGTATCAGCAGGTCGTAGAGCAGTGCGGCCAGGCGTGGACCCACCCCGGCAACAGGGAGTTCAGGAAAGGATTTGGGGGTGTTCGAGCTACTCACGGTTATCTCCGCCGGTTTTAAGTGGCGGAGATTCTAACAAACCTGTAAACGGGGAAGGAGAGGTAGCGCGCCTGAGTTCAGGGGCTCCCTAAAACTCCAGCTCAAAAGAGAACTTGAATTTGTCGTCGGACAGAGAGATGCCGTAGTCCACCGAGCTGCCAATCTTGCCCTCGTTGTTGGTGTACCTGAGCAAGCCTGTACGTGCGGCGCGGGAGTTCTGTGTCTTGTAAGTCTCGAGGCCCATTCGCAGGATTTTGGACAGGGCTTTGCCGCCTTTCAGGGGCTTAAACTTATCTGGATTGGTGTGCATCTGCAGCCACTGGTAATTCAGGCGTCGCTGTACGTTGCTCATGCTATTGGTGCGCAAGTACTCGGCGGCCTGGACCAGGGCTTCGTTATCCATAGCAAATGCACTGTCGGAGAAAAACAGACTGCCGGATTCCATATTCAGGGTTTCATGGGAATCCGGGATAAATAACTCATCGGCAGAACAGACGCAGCACGCGGGCAGAAGAAATAGGCCAACGGTTTTTGGCACTAGTTGATTGGCGCTGAATCGGAAACTGCAGAGTAGCATTCTGTTTACCCCTGGGTGTCAACTTCTCATTTCGATGGCCGCAAGCGGTCGTTGAATTTATTATGGGTCACCCTTAACAAAGCATTTTTTCGAATTAATTAGGCGGCTGATGCAACTCCACTTACTGGACAGTCCGAAAAAGTCATCTCTTTCCTTGGAGGCCGCATGAAATGGATACTTTTTCATTTTTGTCTAAGTGGTCGCGAGCGTGAGCAGGAGCCCGCCAATGTTTTTTTATTATTGTTTTGGTATTTCTGTGCCAATGCTGATGAAAAAATTGTCTTGAATAGCTCCTCTTTCCACCGGATCGGGGCTTAGGTGCCAGGAAAGAGTTCCAAAATGCGCTACCGCAAAATTCTCCCACAAATAATCAGTGAGGATGGGGTTGGTTGGCTATCGGCTCTGGGTTCGTGAATCGCTTCTATGGCAAAGCCGTTGCTGCGAAATAGCTGGACCCAACTTTCCAGGGTGCGGAAATACCAGGGAGCGGCCTCTTCAAAATCTCCCTCAATACCTTCCCAAGATCCCGGGCGCCATCCATCTCGATAGGGCTCATTACCGCAGGCTTGATGGGGGTGAAGAGTTTGGATGACAAAATACCCACCGGGCAGCATTAACTCGCGTGCATTGCCGAATAGTTGCTCGACAGATTCCTTTCCGATGAGGGAGAAGTTGCACACGATAAGTTCAAACTGCTGTTCCAGTTTTTCGGCGCAAATTTCTTCGTATTGCAATCGCCGGTAGGACTCATTGGCGCCTGCTCGAGCGCTGGCAATATCCACTAAATCTTTAACGCCATCGACACCACAGACTCGAATACCTTGCTCCGCCAGTTTTCTGCTGAGCCAGCCTTCACCGCAACCGATATCTAAAATGCTTGCTGGTTGGTACGCCATGATTGTGCTGACAATGGCGGCATCAGTAACCAGTCGGCGGCTGGGAATGGCGGCATTGTCTACTACTTTAGTCCACTCATGAGCATTCTTATGCCAGCAGGTGAGTACCTGATCATCACTGAATTCGGAATTGGGCATGCTTGGGTGACCTCCAGCCTGTCATTATTCACAGCTTGAGTGTACCGTCAGTGGACCATCCAGCTACAAAGGTGCTGAGGTCCCATGTCCACTCAAATGATTTTTGATTATGTGATCGTAGGTGCCGGCTCCGCCGGTTGTGTTTTAGCAAATCGGCTCAGTGCCGAAGAGCAGAATCGAGTTTGTCTTCTGGAGGCGGGTCCTAAAGATCGGAGCCCCTTGATCTCCATCCCTGTGGGTATTGGCGAGTTGCTACCGGGTACTCGCTATAACTTACACCACCATACCACGCCACAAAAGCACCTGAATGACAGGAAACTGTTTTGGCCGAGGGGCAGGACCCTCGGGGGTAGTAGCTCTATAAATGCCATGGTTTATATCCGTGGCAATAGCGATGACTACGATGCCTGGGAAGCAGAGGGTAATCCCGGTTGGGGCTGGAAAGGTTTGTTGCCTTACTTCTTAATGTCGGAAGGCAATGAACGGGGTACTGATGCGCACCACAGTGGCTACGGCCCTCTGTCGGTCTCGGATTTAAAGTGGAAAACCCGATCGGGCCATGCTTTTTTACGCGCAGCTGAGTCCCTTGGACACCGGCCGAATAATGATTTCAATGGCAGCCAGCAAAATGGCGTGGGTTTTTACCAAGTAACCCAACGGCGCGGCCGCCGCTGCTCTGCGGCTACAGCTTATCTGCACCCAGTTTCCAGCCGCTCTAACCTACATGTTCGTACCAACAGTCAGGTGGCGAGGATTATTCTCAGGGGAGAGAAAGCGACCGGCGTCGAATTGCTTGATGGCACTAAAATCCTGGCGAACAAGGAAGTGATTTTAAGTGCGGGTGCTATCCAGTCGCCACAGCTGTTATTGCTGTCTGGTATTGGGGATCAGGACCAATTGCATAAATCTGGAGTGACTTCGCAAGCGCATCTTCCCGGTGTCGGAAAAAACCTGCAGGATCACCTGGATATTATTCAAGTAGTGGAAGCCTCTGAAGCGGTTAGCTTTTCTGAGGCGCTATGGCCAAAGCTTCTCACCGCAATGCGCCTGCCAGAACTGATCTTTTTAAATAAAGGGCCCCTAACCAGCAATGTGGCCGAGGCGGGGGGCTTTGCCAGTTCCAGTCTGGCGGGGGGTAACCCGGATATTCAGTTCCACATGACGGCAGTTCCGACTTTCCAACATGGGTTTAATAAGCGCACCTGCTATGGTTACTCCCTTCACGCCTGTGCCCTGAGGCCTAAGAGTCGCGGTGAGATCACTCTGGACTCCACCGATCCACGCAAACTGCCCAGAATTGAGCCCAACTACCTGAGTGAGCCCGAGGATCTGCAGGTAATGGTGGAGGCATTTGAAATGGCACAGGATATCCTCGCCCAAGAGGAACTGAGTCGCTACAAGAAAAAGTCTTTGCGTCCAGAGCAGAAGTTGAGTGATAGAGAGTCAATCATCCACTATATTCGCCAGCATGCAGAATCCATCTACCATCCGATAGGTACCTGTCGAATGGGGAGTGATGAATTGGCTGTAGTGGACAGCGAGCTAAAAGTACACGGTGTGGATGGACTGAGGGTTGTGGACGCCTCCATAATGCCCACCCTGATCAGTGGCAATACCAATGCGCCTGTGATCGCTATTGCGGAGAAGGCGGCAGATTTGATTATGCAGCGGTCTTCGCGCTCGTTTGTAAAAGAGAATAGACACACTCAGGAAGTTGAATGATTTGGCAATGCCCGCTTTGTGCTGCCCCCTTAACTCTAGGAAAAGATACTTGGCACTGTACCAATCGACATAGTTTTGATCGCGCGCGTGAGGGCTACGTCAATTTGTTGCCCGTTTATCGCAAGCGCCGTAAAGATCCCGGTGACTCTTCGGAGATGCTTCACGCGCGGCGGCGCTTTCTTCACGCCGGTTACTATCGGCCTTTGGTTGATAGTATTTCGGCGCTCTTGCCCTACAAGCCTGGCCGACGTTTACTGGATATCGGTTGCGGTGAGGGGTATTACCTGCGGGAGCTTGAGTCCGCTGGCTGGCATGGCCACGGCCTTTCCGGTATCGACATTTCAAAATCCGGCGTGCGAATGGCGGCCAAGCGCGACAGTGGCGCCCAGTTTGTGGTTGCCAGCAATGTGAATTTGCCGGTGGTCTCGGAGTCGGTGGATAACCTGCTGAAGATCTTTGCCCCAGCCCCCGATCATGAAATGGAGCGGGTGATTAAAGTCGGTGGTCATCTGGTAGATGTATCCCCTGGCCCCGATCACTTGTGGACACTAAAGAACTACCTCTATAAAGAGCCTCGTAAACATCCCGCACCCAAAGTGATTGAGAAATTGACCCCGGAAGTCGATATGCGCTGCTCTTTCCCGTTTGTATTGAAGGGCAAGCAGGCCATTTCAGATTTTCTCGCTATGACGCCTTTTGCCTGGAAGGGCAACCGTGAAGAACGGCAGAAACTCGAAGAGCGCGACAGCCTGGAGCTGGAAGCGGACTTTGTTATTCGTCGTTTTATTAAACATAAATAACAGGCATTTGATAGTAGAGGTAATAGAGCAGCGTTATGGCGACTCCCAGAGACTTTGGATTTATGCGGCGAGCCCTGGAGCTTGCACAACTCGCTGCTGAGCGCGGTGAAGTGCCGGTGGGTGCGGTTTTGGTCCAGGATGGAAAAATCATAGGGGAGGGCAGTAATCGCCCGATTGGGAATTGTGATCCCAGTGCCCATGCGGAAATCGTAGCCCTGCGGCAAGCGGCAGATAAACAACAAAACTACCGCCTGCCAAACACCACTTTATATGTGACGATTGAGCCCTGTACTATGTGCTTTGGCGCAATGGTACATGCGCGGGTAGGGCGGCTGGTATACGGCGCTACCGAACCCCGGGCCGGTGTTGTTGAGAGCCAGCTGGAATTGGCACAAGCCAACTTTTTCAATCACAAGATTACGGTGGAGTCGGGAGTCATGGCGGAAGAGGCAAGCAATTTAGTGCGCGAGTTCTTTCATGATCGACGCTGATCTGGCATTTGCTTTTGTGGTGAATTCAATAGTTGTCGCCACCGTCGTCCTGATTCACCACGAAGTATTGAGTGCCCTTGCCCGGATTGGCCGCTGGATTCCGATCAAGCATAACCTGGCGATTGTCCTGGGGGTGTTTGGCGCTCTGATCGCCCACGTGGCTGAAATATGGTTGTTTGCTTACTGCTACTACTTTATGGTGAATTCGCCTTATTTTGGTACTTTGGTGGGCAACTTTAATGGCAGCCTGTTGGACTGCGCCTATTTCTCATTCACCACTTATACCTCACTGGGTTTCGGTGATATTGAGCCCCTGGGGCATCTGCGTTTTACTGCTGGCCTTGAAGCCCTTACGGGACTGGTGATGATTACCTGGACCGCTTCTTTTATGTTTTTAAAAATGCAGCGTTATTGGGAAAATTGATGGCAGGGTTCTTAGGATTTAATTCGCGCCGTACGCCCTGTGCGTTGTGTGGGTTTTTCTGCTGGATAGAACTCTTTTGAGTGGAGCCTTAAATAAAAGTGCCTGCCCACACTGCGCCAGAGTTTTCCGAAAGGGTGCAGCCAATAGAGCCACCGGGCGACTTTCGTGCGGTGGATATTGGATTTAACAATATTGGAGATGTGCTCGTTTTCCCACAGAAGGTGGGGTTCAACGCCATACAGTTTTAGATCAAATTGCCAGAAGTGATCGAATACCTTGTCGATGGGTTCGAAAATACGGCTGGCATATTTTAAGACTTTCTCCATACCGCGCCGGTTAATCAAATATCCCTGTGCTCCACACCACCCCCGCTCTGGTCGCACTAACTGATGAACACCGTCATTCAAGGTTTGCACGACTTTTCGCTTGCGGACTTTAAGTCCCATCAGTCGAATCATCTCGATATTTTCAGGGAGTTGCTCTAATTCCGCTAAGACGCGGCCAAATGAGGGTTCTAACTGTACATCATCTTCCAGAATACAGACCCGGTCCAAGCCGGAGCGGTATGCCCGGCGAATTGCTCTCAAGTGGGCGAGATAGCATCCAATCTCGGAGCTTTTGAGTTCGCACAAGTGGCGCCACCGGGTGACGTTACTCGCGATATGCTCACCTTCTTCCAGTTCTGGGGTGCCTGAGCGCCCATCAATCCCCTCAATCGTGTTGATATGCAGTCGCTGCATTTTCCCGGCGCTGAGTAACAGGTCAACGTCATCACTGTTTGGTTGCAGAGTGATAATCCAACAGGGGGTATTGGCGATATAGGGTCGCTGACGGCGGCCGCGCGGGGTAATTGGGCGTCTGGAGCTTAAAGGGAGGCGGCGACGTTGTCTTGTTGGTGGGGAAAGCGGGTGCCGCTTGGGCTTGTGGCTGGTAGCAGCCAGCAGGCCAGGCAAAAATTCCTGAGCTACCACAGTTGCTAGAATGACAGGGCTTTTCCACCAAGAGGCGCTGAAGAAGAGCCGCGCACCAAGGGGGCCTCCTGGACGCTTGGAGGTCAGGGCTGAAACACCTTTAGTTATACCGTCTGCAGACGGTATAGAAGCGTCATGGGCCATTAACTCCCCTGATCTTATGGTCCTAAGTTAAGTTGGTACGATTGAAGGTTAAGGTTTGACCTGCCAGTCCGAAAAGGATGAGGGAACTTAGTACTGGGGTGGAAGGAAAGAATACACCGCACTCGAGATACGCTGTGAATACATCCCTGTAAGCTCCTAATCGGCATCCATGCCTCAAAGGGTCCCAAGCGCGGTGTATTCTTTCCTTCTCCCTTTTTAGTAATTGTGAGAGGTGTCTTGTAGAGGTGCCAAGGTGGAGTTGGTTCAATAGGGACTGTGGATGAACTCAGGCTTTATAAAAATGGCGTTGATCCTGGGGCTTTTGAGCTCTGTTGGTCCTATGGCCATTGATATGTATCTGCCTGCATTACCTGCGATGACAAAGGCCCTCGACACCTCAACCCAGGTCGCGTCCTATACGTTGATGGCTTATTTTATTGCGTTCGGGGTGTGTCAGATTTTTTATGGCCCCGCTTCCGATATGTTTGGCCGCAAACCGCCGCTCTATTTTGGTTTGCTGGTTTTTACTTTCGCATCTATTTGTTGTGCCCTGGCAACCACTATCGAGTGGTTGATTGCCTTTCGCTTCCTACAAGGGGTGGGTGCCGCCTCGGTAATGTCGATTCCCCGAGCAATAATTCGAGATTCTTATACGGGTACTCAAGCAACTCGCCTTCTTACGACAGCAATTCTTGTCCTTTCAATTTCTCCTATGTTGGCGCCATTAATTGGTAGTCTGCTATTAATTTCATTTGGCTGGCGCAGCATATTTGGGGGGATATCCATTGCTACTTTTTTAAGTCTGATACTTGCTATTACAAGCCTTCATGAAACCTTACCAGTGAATAAGCGCATACCATTTAAAATAGGTGCGCTGCTTGAATCTTATTCAATATTACTGCGTGACCCGATCTATATAGGGCTTACTTGTATAGGAGGGTTTGGCTTCGCCAGTGTACTTGCTTTTTTTGCGGCAGCTTCATTCTTATATACGAATTACTACGGATTGACCCCAACCGAATTTAGCCTCGCCTTTGCTCTGAACGCGCTAAGTTTCTTCTTGTCGAGTCAATTTTCAGCAAATTTCGGTGCCCGTTTAGGGATGGTGAAGCTGGTGAAGTGGGGTGTGACTGGGTTTGTAATAAGCTCGGTGACCATGTATTTAGTGATAGAGGCCGGTTTTGATCATCTCGTACTACTGATATGCATGCTTATCATATGTAATATGTTTCTTGGTTTGGTTCTTCCGACGGCATTTATTCTTTCCATGGAAAGACATGGCCCTATAGCGGGAACGGCTTCTGCCCTGGCTGGTACTATGCAGTTGTCAATCGGGGCTGTAGCTATCCTGATAACCAGTTTGGTTTTTAATGGCAAACCAGAATCGCTTGCTGGGGTAATTGCGGTGTGTGGAATTTTGGCCTTTGTGGTTTCTTGGTTGGTTTTGCGTAATGTAGTCAGCATCACAGCAGACCAGAGCGATTGAGTAATACCAAAATAAATTAGGGAGCCTCTGAATAACTCTGTGCTGGCATTTCACTCAGCATCGTTCGAGTGATGCTGAGTGAATTCTGGAGTGCTTAAGATCAGTAGGCACCAGCACTGTAGATCAGCTCATAGCTGTGGCTGTAAATTTCCAGAATGTTGCCAAAAGGATCTTCCATATAAATCATGCGATAAGGCTTTTCACCGGGGTAGTAATAACGGGGCTCCGGCATACGTTTTTTACCACCGGCCGCTACAATCTTATCCGCCAGTTCTTCCAGGTTGGGGTCTTGTACGCAGAAGTGAAAAATACCGGTTTTCCAGTATTCAAAATTATCTTCTGGGTTTTCCTGATTTTTAAACTGGAATAGCTCTACGCCAATCCTGTCCCCTGTCGACAAGTGAGCAATGCGGAAACTACCCCAGTTTGGGCCAAATACGTCGGTGCACATTTCACCGATAGCGCTTTTGTCCTCTGTGATATCTGTGGGCTTCATAATCAGGTACCAACCAAGTACCTCGGTGTAAAACTTCACAGCTTCTTCAAGATTCGGCACTGAAATACCGATATGAGAAAAGGTTCTCGGGTATGCGCTACTCATAGCTGTCTCCTTTGTTGAATGCGGTTAAGTTACAGCCTCTAATGCATTACGTATAATTATCATTTGTGATATTTTTAAGTAGCGTTCGTAATGATAAATCCAGTGTGGTTAAGAAGCTTCTGTACTTTAGCTGAAGAGGGGCACTTCACTCGTACGGCGGATCGCTTGCATATGACTCAGTCTGGGGTCAGCCAGCATATACGCAAGTTAGAGGAGCACTTAGGTGTCGCTCTGTTAGTTAGACAGGGTAAACACTTCACGCTAACAGATGCTGGTGATCGGCTCTATCGGGAAGGGCAGGGGATTATTCAGAAACTTTCCAGCCTGGAGCAAATTGTTGGTGAAGACCCTCCCCACCATGGGGATGTGCGAGTAATGTGCCCCGGAAGCGTGGGGCTTAAGCTCTATCCTAAGTTGCTATCCCTGCAGAAAATCCATCAGGGTTTATCGATGAGCTGCCGCTTCGCTCCCAACCTGGATGTGGAGAAGGCCATTGCAGAAAACGGCGCTGATGTCGGGTTAATGACCAGCCCGCCACAAGCAGAGGAGCTTGATAGTCGGCCGATCGCCAGTGAAAGGTTGTTGCTAGTGACGCCGGCTGAAGTAAAAACTCCTGACTGGGGGTCGCTTTTAGCGCTGGGGTACATAGGCCACCCGGACGGTATACACCATGCGAGTCTATTATTGGGAGCGAACTTCCCGCAATTTAGAAGTCTTGAAGCTTTTCAACAAAAAGGGTTTTCCAATCAGATCAGTTTAATACTGGAGCCCGTTAGTATGGGATTGGGTTTCACAGTTTTACCTGCCTATGCGGTAAGTGCATTTCGAAAGCCGAAGTTGATTAAGGCACATAGCCTTGAAAATCCTGTTAGTGAGACACTGTATTTGGCGCTTAGGCGCACCCAACTTGTACCCGCCAGAGTCAGGTTTATTATTGGTGAAATGGAGAAATGGCTTTAATCGGGCTCCTAAGTATCAAAAAACTGAATATTTTTGGTAAAAATACCGGGTTGTTTCTCCTCCTGTTATTTTTGGCTCTATCACAGCTTTCTCATGTGGGAATAGCTAAAGCTGAGAGTGTTAAGGATGAGCAAGATAAGATACTGATGTTGTTGGCTTATTCTATAGTATTCCAGGACTGGGTCAGACCTACTGATAAAAATAAAAGAGGCCATAATATTGGTGCAGTTTTATTTGATAATGATGCCAGGAAGATAGTCGGGGCCCAACTAAATTCAGTTTTGCGTTGCGATGACAAAACTCAACACGCTGAAGTGCGTTTAATGCAGCAGTGTCTATCAGAGAAATGTCTCGGAGAAAAAAGTCAATATTTGACCAAGGCCAATGTTACGATCTACACATCTTTAGAGCCCTGTATGATGTGTAGCGGAATGATGATTTTTTTGGGCGTTTCAGGTGTTGTATACGGGCAAACTGATCCAGACTATGGTCAAAGCATCGAACGACTTAAGCAAAGCTTTGACAAAAATTGTGGCTATGAACATTCTCAGTGTATCGTAGATAAACCGGGAAATTATTACACTCGCCGTATAACTTCAGAACCATCGAAGCTTTTACAGAAAGAGAAGCTGGATGGGGCTTACTTTAATTATGAATTACTACACGGAGACTATATTGTTAGCTTCCTATTGAGTGACGATGCTAAAGAAATTTATCAGGAAGCTTTTCGGAACTTCAAAAACCTGGATATTAGGCATAAGGAAAATCAGTATATATATCGCCAAGCACTTTCAACCCTAAAACAGCTGGAAACTGGTGAACTGCAGCTGGATTACTGTCCATCTTGGCAGTCGCACCATCACCATCACTAACTATTCGACTATTGGTTTAGTGCTTTTCGGGCATGTTCTGTGAGATTGATAGTGATCTCTTTAATCAATTTCGATTTTAAATTCCAAACATGCCAGTAAAGAGGAATCTTCAAATACTGGTCTTCAGCGAGTTTCACCAACTTTCCACTTTTTAGCAGGCTGGCTATCTGAATATCTGGCGCCATTCCCCAACCCAGCCCCAGAGTTAAGAAACTGAGGAAGCTCTTTGAAGAGGGGATTTCATGAGATGGGTACTGACCGGTCTCCACGCCCCAAAACTGTTTAAGGTAACGACTCTGCAATTGATCCTTATAGTTGAACTCCACTGTGGGAGCGTAGTGGAGCTCCTCAACCTTAATCGGGTCTGAAAAAAACTTCTTCTTAAAAGCCTTGGTGCATACCGGGTAATAGGCCATATGACCGAGCAGTACCGATTGGCAGCCCTGGAGGTTACTGGTTGTTGAACTGATACAGCCAATGACTTCACCATTCTTCAGCAGTTCATGGGTAGCGTCCTGGTCGTCGACCTTTAGATCCACGAGCAACTGCTGGGATCGAATCAATGGTGTGATGGCGGCTAGGAACCAGGTATCCAAACTATCTGCATTCAGTGCGATACGAACCTTATTCTGGTTGCTATAGCGGGTTTTGCCTCCCTCTGGATCGATATCAGTGAGAAGCTCTTGCTGTAACAAGTGCATTTGCTGGTAGTACCCCAGCACTTTGAGGCCGGCTTCAGTGGGCCGCAAAGGGTTGGAGCGTATCAATAGGGCTTGGCCAACCTGGCTTTCTAAGGCTTTGATTCGTTGGGAAATCGCAGACTGGCTGACATGGAGTAGGGCAGCAGCCTTGTCAAAACTGCGCTCCTCTACGACAAAGGCAAAGGCTTGGAGTTGCTTTAGGTCTAGCATAAGAATTTCTTATGAGGGATCAGTATAATTAAGTTTACTTATTCTAGTTTGACTCTTAATCTCGCGCCACTATTCAGGCCCGCAGCCCTGCGGGCACTTCCAAATTAGAGAATGAAACACAGGAGGCATCGTGTTTTCAGGGTTGTTGCTGGCGCCGCTCGCAAAAGGTTTTTTGACTACCATCAGTTTGATTATGGCGATCGGAGCGCAGAATGCGTTTCTACTGACGCAGAGTATCCGTCGACAATATCACTTTAGTATCGCGGCTTTATGCGTACTGATGGATATTGCCTTGATTACAGGGGGCGTGTTCCTGGTTGCAAATCTCGCACAAGCGGGTGGCGACTGGATGATCTGGCTGACCTGGCTCGGTGCTGCTTTCCTGTTCTCCTACGGAGCCATGGCTTTCCGTTCGGCCTTCACTAACAAAGGTCTTGGAGAGCAAAAAGAGTGGATGAAATCCCGCCGTTCTGCCTTGATTACTGCGGTAGCCTTAACCCTGCTTAATCCACACGCGTATGTGGACACGGTTGTACTGATTGGCTCAGTAGGGGCGCAGTATGCTGGCAATGGAACCTGGTTTTTTGTGCTGGGGGCATGTAGTGCATCCCTGTTATGGTTCACCCTTCTTTCAGTGGGTGGCAGCATGATGCAGCCGCTATTTAAGAACCCCAGAACCTGGCAGGTACTCGATGTACTGGTGGGCATTATGATGTGGACTATTGCTATCAGCTTGTTGTGGGCGCAGTAGACGCCCGATAACAGCTGCTAAAAATAGCTGTAGACTGATAAGTCTACGGCTATTTTTTTGCTTCCAGGCCCCTAACTTATTCCGATAGTTTTCCACACTAACTCCCCCTTAACATTTCCCCTGACCTGTTTAACCCGTCGTTTCGATCGCTCAAAAATCGCCCAAATTGCATGCAGGGCCTCTCCACCAACCAATAAATGGCTGCCGCCAAAGCGAAGCTAAGTAGTGTTACTGCCACAAGTAACGTGGATAGAGAAATACTTGAAAGCCCTTGTCCCCAAGGTTGGCTTATGGCCCAGCTGACGAGAAAGACAACGATTAAATGAAACAGGTAAATGGAATAGCTGATAGTCCCCAGAGTGGCTAAATGTCGTATTGGCTTTGGTGGAAGTAATACAAAAACGAGGAAGATAGCTAAAGCGATGAAATGAGATGATACAAAGCGGAGGGGAGTTTCGCTGATCGACCTACCTAGTAGGTGCATGGCCATAACGAGTAGTGGTATCGAGAAAGTCGAAACCAGGCCCCAAAGCATATAACGATAACCGCGCCTTGTTTCGTAGCAATACCTGAGTAGGGTTCCGCAGAACATAACTGCGATAGCAAAGGGGAGGTAGGTAGTGGTGGGGGGAAGCTGGGAAATTGGAGTGAATGATTGCCCTAAAAGTTGCATGCTGACAAATACTGATAGCGCCCCCCAGCACACTAAGAGTAGATATCTGGGATTCCCTAGTAGTTGAAGGGTGAACATCAGTGCGCAGAGACAGTAAAAAAGCAGCTCTGCAGTGAGAGTCCAATATAGAATCTGAACACTTTCAAACCCCATAAGACCTTGCAGCATTGTGGTATTGGCAAGAATGGTAGATGCAGAGAATGTTCGGTCAGCGAGCAACCATGTAAGTCCGATAATTGCAGTCAGAGATAACCAGTAAGCAGGATACAAGCGGAAGAAGCGGCGGATAGCAAAGCTCTTAAGAGTATGATTAGATACAAGAAGACTATGGGGAATGACAAAGCCGGATATTAGGAAAAAGCAAAGTACACCTATCCTGCCAAAATCCAGTTGACTGATAAATTCAGCCAGTGCCGAGCCGTGCTGGGCGATGGATGGGATGCGGATAAATACTTCACTACTGTGTTGCCAGACAACCAAAGTTGCAGCCAGCCCCCGTAGTACATCGAGATTAAGAAGGCGTGTGTTCATTGCTAACGACCTATATCCGTGGTCAATCCAAGAAGGTATGGGCATGATCTTACCTTGCCTAAGTTGAACACACTATCTGTATTCTGTGTGATTCAACTCAAATCTTCGGGCTTTCATGCATGCAAATCCATTAATGGCTTCTCATCCAAGGCAACGCTGAATAGCAAGCTCAACTGAATAGGTGAAGTATTCTCCAGCGTTATAGTTAGCCTTTGTCCTTGAGGGTGTTTACTACCTGATCAACCTCCGTTTTATTTTCCTCAAGAAGCCTATCTGCTAGAACTTTCAGCTTCTTACTTGCTTTATAGTCAAATGGGTCAACATATGGATTAACAAGCTCTACATTTAAGTAGTTATATTTTATTCGCCCTTTAGGGCTAAGGGATTGTGCGATTTCCAAAGTGTATACTTGTTGGTCATCCATGGACCTCTGTACATTAGATATAAGGTCTTTCACCCAATTAATTCTTCCCCAGTTTTTTAAGTTTCTGTAGTTAGCTTCCATTGTACTCAGTGGAGACGTTCCGGCCCCGAGAATTAGCACATAGTAGTTTTTTTCAGGAAACTCTCTAATAATTTCGCGTAAAATAATACTGGCTGGATTATTTGCATATATACCAGCGTCGGCATAATAGCGCTGATGAATGTCCCGTCCAGTAGTTACGAACTCGACAGGTGGGTATAGAGTCTCCGCACTAGCTGCCGCTGTTACGAGTTGATACAGTGTGTCTGTGGGCAGTTTACTGACTGCTTCACCACGGTTTTTGAATAGTTGAAGCTGGCCCATATGAATATTGAGAGAGGGGATGATGACGTAGTTCTTCAGGCTCGTAAACTTCAACTTGTCAGTGTAATGCTTTTCCATGGTTTCGCTTAAGCGATCACCACTAAAGCGAGGGGAGATAAAACCATTAAAGGTTAGTAATTTGTGATACCAGGGTACGGAGAATACGTATCGGCTATCTTGTTTATAAATATCAATAATTTTATCACTTTGGGATTTAAGATTTTCAATTCCTGGATGATCATCGTCAAATGATTTTTGAGTCACATTGAGACCAGTAGCGATGATGGCGCCAGTGGATACTCCACTAAAAACATCAAATAATTCATCAATAGGCTGGCCGGTCTGCTCTTCAATATGTTGAATAACATAGAGCGGTATCAAACCACGTATTCCACCGCCATCTATAATAAGGATGTTGATAGTATCTTTGTCTTTAAGGGAAGCATTACTCTTAATGAACTCTTTAGTAACAGGGTGGGCGTCATACTGAATACTTTGGGTCAGTCGATAATTGTAGACGTACACCAAGCCTAAAAACGCTATGATAATTACTATGGTGAGGGCTGACGCTAGCCGAAATCTCATTGATCTTCCTGAACGCTAAACTCTTAATACAGTGAGTGTGACAAAGCAGATTAGTTTTATTTCTTTGCGTTATTTAAAAGTTACTTAAGGCTGTTTTATAGTCTTGTTTTGGAGGGGGAGAAAAGGGGTAAAGCAGTGTGAGCGGTTTTAATTGGTAAGTGGGAAGTTCGTAATTTCTATTCTATTAGACCCTTATGGAAAATTTCACTATCTATAAAGCGAAAAGCACATAAAGTAATCTGATGACTGAATGCCCAGGTATTGAATAGCAATTTAATGGAACTCCCTCAAGTCAGTGGCCGAAGGTTGTACATTTCCCTTCGGATTTCATTTTACCGGCTTGATATAAGTACTGGTGGAGCACTAGACATTATAAGTTGGTCGGTAACTAGGAAACCGTTTAGTCTACTGACTGCTGTGTCTTATACATAAAGTAACCGCAGGGGTGAATGGTTACAAGTTACCAATGAGCTAGTGACTGGAAACCCGCGAGCTCAGCCAAAATTGATTAGAGCGAAAGGGGCCCACCCCGAAGGGTGGGGAAATAGCTTAATGAGCTTGATGTTCTAAAGCGTTTAGGAAAGTTGCAATATCATTTATCTGTTGTGTGCTCAATTTCTGTCCCAATTGGTACCAAGCCATTTCGTAAATTGCCTGCTCAATGGTTTCTACACGCCCGTCGTGGAAGTAAGGAGCGCTTCTGCTTACGTCGCGTAACATTGGAACTTTAAACATCATTTTATCGTTTTCAAGGCCTGTAACTTTATAACGACCTAAATCTTCTTGGTGTGGATATTGGTTGACCAGCCCCATCTTCTGGTACATGTTTCCACCCAAGGTTGCACCATTGTGACATGCTGAACAACCAGTGTTGATAAAGGTTTGCAGGCCCTTTAACTCGCTTTTTGTCATAGCCTGATCATCACCATTTATAAAATCATCAAAACGATCATTTGTAATCAGTGTGCGCTCAAACGCAGCTATAGCCTCAGCAATATTGTCGTAAGAGATAGCATTCTCTTTACCAAAGGCGTGTTTGAAACTTTCTTGATATTCGGCAATTCTTGAAATCTTTGCCACAACAGCCTCTTCTGAAGGCATCCCCATCTCTACAGGGTTTAGAATTGGACCTTTGGCCTGTTCCTTCAGGTCCTCTGCGCGACCATCCCAAAATTGAGCCACCTGGAATCCGGAATTCCAGACCGTTGGAGAGTTTCGATCACCCTTGGTGCCAGGTAAAGCTCCCGGTGATGTTGCTTCATTGTCAACACCCGAGCCGTTGTAGTTTCCTACTTGATGGCAGCTGTTACAGGACTGGCTATCATTGACTGAAAGCCGTTTGTCCATGAACAGTGTTCTTCCAAGCTCAACCATCGCTGGGGTGTCACTCTCACTGCCAGGCATAGTTTCTGAGAGAGTGCCGAACATAATTTTTGATTGTTGACGTAATTGATTTATATCAACTTCGGCCGTTGCCGATACAGTTGTTGATAGCAAGCTTGCTGCTATCAAGCCGCCAATGATTGGAAGCTTGAGATCTCTTTTCGAAAAAATTTTCTTAATCACTTTGGTATCTATCCCACATCTCAAAAAACAATGACAACTAACCTATTTTTAATCAAAGTTAGGCGGCGCCACTATATAGGGAAGCTCGTTCTGCTGATACCATGATTTAACAAAAAAAGCTGTGGATTTTTAGAATATCCAGAATTGGTCACAAAATATTTTTTTAAATATTATTCAGAACTTGGCCTATACATTGAGTGTACTGGATTTGACGAGATTGAAGTCTTGCTATTTGCCTTTAAAAATTGCAGGACAATTTCTGAGATGGCGAGGAAGTGTAGGGTTTAGGGGATAGCTATCAGAATCTCCAAAGAGAAATGATTCGTATTTCTGCTAGCCGGTTGGTGGTGTAATATCTACTCGAAGATTAAAGACTCATTAACTATCTGAATGTGGTTAATTTTTTTAGGTAGGACCTTTAGGTTTTAGGAAGCTTTTAATCTTATTGTTATATCTGGTTAACTTTTATATTGGTCTACGTATTCTAAATAGAGGCGTTTCGCTACCTATCAAGCTACCGGGCTTAATGAGAATCTCTTCGACTATTCCGCTGCAAGGGCTGGGCAGCTCAATTGTGTAAGTTCCAAAATCGGCAACGAGTATCGTTTGTCCACCGTAAATTGGATAATCAACACCAACCATGACTTCTACTACCTCACCAAGTTCTTTTGGGCGGACTGAGCCGGACAAAGGTTCTTGTTTGTGCGGAATCGAATCAAAAGAGGGTGCGCGTACGATTCCATCGGATGGAAAGCGTTCTTCCTCTAGGGGTATTCTCTCACCACTTTCAATGGAACTTATACCAAGAGCACCATTTATAAAATCAAGTATGAATTTCCACATATATTTCTAGGCTGTTTAGTGTAATTGCCTATAAATTAACCGGTTATTTTAAATTATTCCCTTATCCAATGATTCAGGGCTGTTGACGGGATAAAGATCCCCGGTGGCTATAGTATTAGGATCATCATCGCGTCTCCAAGTAATATCTTTATCCAAAACGATATCTTAAGCTATTAAACTATATCTACCGTTTAATAGCTTAACTTTCAAGATTTATAGTTTTATACATGTAAATTGATCTGTAGTAGAAATTTAATCCTATTTATCTTTAAACCAAAATTCGATCTCATCGGTTTCGACATCAAATGTCGCAGAGTGTTCTACATGTGCTGGTACATGGTACCACTGTCCAATACCAATCCGTTGGGTGGCACCATTCATGGTGAGTATTAGTTCCCCCTTTGTGATAACGCCATGATTATCTGTGTCATGAGTATGGGGTGGAATGAACGTTCCAGCTGGATATGATGCGAAAAGAACATCACTGTTTTCTGCCTTAAGCTTGTAAGCATCAAAGCGACCATCGTAGAGAGGTAATTCCTTAATTTTACTTGGATAACTGCCTGGCATCTCTGCTTCCTTGTTGAGTGCGTATAAAATAGTTTTGCGCTAAAGGTCCTGTAGGTAGAGTAAATCACCGCCCTTATAGTTCCACAACTGTTTTATTATTTTCGGAGTTGCATTTTTTATTTGTTCCTAGATTTCCATAACGACCGACACACTTGGCAATAGCGAGGGGGGCTAGCTGGCTGTAGCCTAGTAAGCTTCCACACAAACGAGCCATGAACCTCATGGGAACCCGTACCAACCAGCTAACCTTAAAAGAACGATACAAGATTGAGGCTCTTAATGGGCAGAGCTATTCAGCTCGAGCCATTGCACAACACCTCCATAGATCCAATAAGACCATCTCTCGCGAGCTTGGTCGTTGCAGCCCCTACTGTGCCGAGAGTGCCCTTCGTCAGGCACTGCAATGGTGGCAAGGAACTCTTAAGCACACCAAGCTCGACTTTGCCATGCAGGTATAAATCGACTTCCAGCTAAAAAAATGCAAGCCCTGAACAAATCGCTGGGCGAATGCGGCTTGAACGGTGTACTAAAGCGGTTAGCTGTTCAACAAGTTACCGCTGGATCCGTCGACTTAACTGGAGGTCACGTCTGCCAAGGAAAGCCAAATCTTATTGTAAAGGGGCAAGTTCTGATGCAGGCGCAAAGCTTTTTCCAGAGCGCATAGATATTTCTGATTCGCGCTGCTGACTTTAATTAATTACCAAGTATATATCCCAGTAGCCGCTGGATTGCGGACATGTCAAGACAAGTCTGCTTTTTAGGTTCACTCAAATGGTTTTAGGCGCTCCATAAGAAGGTTGCGGATATCTTTCATTGATTTTTTTGCAGTATCATCAGCGGAGTTCATCGCGATTAGAAAAATTATGTTGTGCTTCGGCATGATATGTGCCTCGGTGAGCCAATAGAGATTACTACCGGTGTGTGTTAGCAGCAATAACTCTGGATCGTAAAATGCCCCCCAGCCCAGTGCGTAATTACCATTTACGGGTGAGTGTAGTTTGCGATAAGTTTCGGACTTCAATAATTTACCGCGGCCATGTACGCCATTGAGTTGGTCCTCTGCGAAGAGAGTCCAATCTTTAAGAGAAATATTGATTGTGCCGGCGGGGCCGAGCGCTTGAGGATTATCACTTTGTATGTCAGCGGGATCGAGTGGTACGAGCTTGCCCCACCAGGTTTTTTTATGACCGCGCGGTTGGTCCAACTTGCCAGAGGATCCGGGCGCAGCAAATCCAGCATTTTTTATGCCGAGCGGAGTAAAGACCTGTTCCTTGATGAGATCCTCCCAAGTCTTGCCTGTTCGTGCCATCGGCGATGGCACCCGCGATAATGTAACCGAGATTGGAGTATTTAAATGAACCAGTTGCGGATGTAGGTTGCATTGCAAGGTAACTGCGTGCAACAGCAATACGCTGCGCCCGAATACTGGGTACTGACTCAATTAAGTCTTCAAATTGAGGAAATTCACTATCGTCGGTCAGAGATGGTAAGCCTGCGGTATGACTGAGCAATTGCGTGATCGTAATATTGCGGTAACCGGGGTCCATATTTTTTGCGAAAGCGGGAAAAGAATCAGCGAGTGTATCCTCAAATCGCATGACACCTTGCTCAACTAAGCGTGCGATCATTGTTGCAGTTAGCGCCTTGGTATTCGATCCAATATGCCAACGATCGTCGATAGTGGCTGGTTCCATATGACCATGTGCACGAAAACCGTCTGCAGCTATAGCAGCGGTCTTGCCATCGATTTGAATCAGCGCGGCGACGGCTGGAAGATCGTTTTTGTTACGTGCTGTGGTAAGTGTCTGCTCGAGAAATGTCTGCAGCGCTTCGTCTGCACGTACAGCAACGGTTACTGCTAAGAGTGCGATTGTAAGAAAAATCTTTGAAATAATTTTTGTGTGCCGACTATTCATCATGATAAGCCTGTATTAAAAGTAACTTGAAAACTGAGTCAGATCTTAGTTGCCGCTAAAAGTAGTACGAAATTTCGAGGTTATTGGCGTACTACTTCGATTTCTGACTGGATCGCTTTGTTTAAGTTCCTAAAAAGTATGTAATTGTGAGGGGGAAATTCTATCCGGAAAACTATTGGGGGTAATTTATACTGTAATCATGATATTTATAACCTTCTAATACCAAAAAGCTGTTTGTACAAAGCTTGTAAAAGAAGTTGAGGGTATGAATAGGATAAAAAGCATTTGATAGAGTGTCTTTTAAAAAATATCAAATAATTAATTTAAGTCATGCATTTATAAGATTATTGGAAATAGTAAATTGTTGATGGTCTGCTATATCTAAACCAGATAAGCCGCAGTAGTAAATACCTGCATACAACCCTAAGGGTTTTCTAGAACTTTTCATATTGATAGATTTTAAGAGTGGGGAAGCCAGCTGCCCGAAGGCAGCACTAAAAAGTAATTGCTCAGTCTAAGCCCAGTTCTTGCTCAATTTGGGCTTTGCGCCAAACGGATAGTCAGAAGGTAGTTTTGGTTCTTTGGTGTTATCAGCAATGATGGCACGTTTCATACTGGGTCAGGCTAAAACGGCCAAAATTTTCGGAGCGATCACCTGAAAGACCTTGGGCGGGCCAATCAGAATTACTTATACTGCTCTAAGGTAGTTTTCGATGAAGTTTAAACAAAATGACCTTAAGATGGAGGTATTTTATCTCTCTTATTTTTAAATTCAATAAGTGGAATTAGCTTGAAGTCTTCATTCAGAGCCTGAATTTTCCTAATCCTGTCACAACGAAATACCCGCATATCCTCACGGAGTTTATCCCAGGCGAGGATGTACCATACGGGATAACTAAGAAAGAGGTAGTGGGGTTCAATAGTACGTAGCGTTTCTTTTCCGCTTTCGTCACAATAGGTGATCTTTATGCGTTGAAGCATTAAGAAAGCCTGGTGGAGTTTCTCGACAGTTTTACGCTTTGGAGTTAAGAAATTTGAGAGTACAACCTCGGAAGCCGATTTTCCGATGATGATACGTGTCTTTATACCATTCACTTTACTTTTCATGGACGGTGAAAAGGAAGCCATTACTTTGTGGCGGATGCTACTTAGGTGTGCCATAAAGAGGGGGGACTTCATCTGTTCAGCAATAGCCAAACTGATCATCAGGTCAACAGCCTCTGTATAGTTTAAGTTGACACGACCAACGCCCCAGCGCTGGTCCAAACGGATTCCACCACCGCGCCCCACGTCCGTTTCAATCGGCAAGCCTCGGCTTCTCAACACCTCTATATCTCGATTCAGCGTCCGAATGCTAACGCCCACTTCCTTGGCAATTTCACCAATCGTGATGGATTCGTCCGACTTTAATCGGGCAGTGATAACTTCAAGTCTATCTATTCGTGAGAGGGTAGATGTGCGCATAGTTATCAAAATATGCCATATAGTATCATATTTATCCATAACCTATACCTCGTTCGGTGATATTGAATGATTACAAATTGATTGGAGGTTTTGGGTATATGGCGAAGGCAACTATTGGACGGTGTATTTTAGGTATCTTAGCCCTGTTTTTTATGGGGACTGGATTGGTTCTTATGATCAGTCCATCTGTCATGCTGACCCACACATTTATCGAACCTATTGATTCTGTGAGTGGGCTATCGAGTATTCGCTCTCTTTGGGGTGGGACAACAATCGCAATTTGGGCAATGGTTCTTCTTGGAGCGATAAGATCTAACGTGGACTATATTATGGTTGGATTTATTGCATTGATGTTGGTTCTGGTTGGCCGATTAGTAGGCTATTTTATTGATGGATCTTATCCAGAATTTATCCCTACAGTGGTCCCAACAATTGTGGCTGCTGTCATTATGATAATTGCTTGCAAGCTCATGGCACATACTGTGGATGTTTAAATATCGTTTTAAGTACAATCTAACCAAATTAAAGATAACAAGTTCTAGTTTGCTTAATTTGCAATCTATTTTGGAGAGGGATACTTAAAAAACAAATTTTCATATTGAAGTAATTTGTATTGCAGGAAATGCTGAGATATGCAGGCAGAATATCTTAATAGGTATTCTGCCTGTACCTATTTTTTGCCTAACATAATCAATATAGATATTGGGCAATATAGTAGGTAGAATAAGTTGTATTTTACATCTGTATTCAAAACAAAACGGTTAACTAGGAAGTGATTGGTTAATTTAAAGAATAAATTATCTGGTTAGTACTTTATTTTTGACGCTGAAGGAATAGTAATGTCAAAAGATCCAAAGCTCGTTGCTGAGCAGCTTAGAAAACCATCTGGTACATTGGCTTCAGAAACCGCGCAGCAAATGAACAAAGTGAATGAAGCAACGAATCTTGCCGCTTTAACAGCTCTCAAAGTGGTAGATGGTGATTCTGTTCTAGAAATTGGTCCGGGCAATGGCAAATTTGCAGTCGACGTAATTCGTAAGGGGTCTAGTGTCCGCTATACCGGTATTGATTGGTCGAGCGATATGGTTGCAACCGCAAAAGGCCTAAATTTTGAATATATAGAGTCGGGGCAAATGGACTTTTTAGTTGGTAGCTCAGAAAGCCTGCCGTTTGCCGATAGACAGTTCGATAAGATTCTAGCCGTACACACAATATACTTTTGGGACACCCTAAAAACTCATCTAGCAGAGATCTCCAGAGTACTAGCATCTAAAGGAAAGTTATGCCTGGCTTTTGGCGATAAATCTTTTATGCAAAATCTACCATTCACTCAATATGGATTCAGGCTGTTTGATGAGGGTGATATTTGTGCCCAATTGTCTGATGCTGGATTTAAAGTTGTATCCCGTGGGAAGCACAGTGAGTATGGAGAAAGTAATACAGGGCAGCTTGTGGAGAAGAAAATTAATATAATTGTGTGTGAGTTGAATCCATAAGCAATTGCCAATCTTGGAAAATTGTATCTTTCCGAAGAACACTTTTTATTTTGGCTGATTAAACCCCTATCTAATAGTGATTACCCCCTATCGAGTATATGTAGCAGCATTTACTCAGTCACTTGCCAGAGATTACAAAACTGCGGAAGCAAACGGTTCAGGTAGCTCTAGCGTATGTTAGGGCTACTAAGAGTCCGGGGGTATAGCATTGGCGCTTACATAGTCCTGCAGCTATAACGGTGCTTCAGCCGAGGAAGCTAGGGAGCCTCTGAATAACTCCGTAATGCCTCTGCGGGCCTTGAAGGCTGCAGATGTTAGGCGCAGCTCGCCGGGAATGGCCGTAGCCCTTTGCAAGAGCTGCAACGCAGCAGCTGTGGCCTTCAAGGACCGCCCGGCTTGCAGAGCGATTCACACTCCGCGTTGCGACTTCTTGAAAGGTCTAGACATTCCTGCGAAGCCGCGCCTTGATTGTGAACCGCTCTGCATGCCAGAGGTGTCACGGAGTTATTCAGAGGCTCCCTAGAGCTACAATGATCAAGATCTAGTTATATCAATACTAGAAAGCTCCAGCTCACTTACCGGGTATCCCTTTATGCCTATGAATCTTGCGCAGAAACTTATCCAAAGCCACCTTGTGAGTGGATCAATGGAGCCTGGCAGCCCAATAGAGATAAAGATCGATCAGACGCTAGCTCAGGATGGGACGGGAACACTTATTATGTTGGAGCTTGAGGCACTTGGTTTGTCTCAAATCAAGACTGAGCTTTCAGCACAATATGTAGACCATAACCTGTTACAGACGGATTTTAAAAACGCCGACGACCATATATTCCTGCAAAGTGCCTGTCGTAAATTTGGAATTTGGTTTTCGCGGCCCGGTAATGGTGTCAGCCATCCAGTACAGATGGCTTGTTTCGATGTGCCTGGTAAGACGTTACTTGGCGCCGATAGCCATACTTGTGCAGCGGGTTCTATGGGGATGCTGGCGATTGGTGCCGGTGGCCTACAGGTAGCAATGGCCATCGCTGGGGTCCCCTTTGCATTGAAAATGCCCAAGATACTCGGTGTGAAGCTCGAAGGTGAGCTGCCGCCATGGATTAGCGCTAAGAACATCATTCTGGAAATGTTGCGTCGGCAGACCGTCAAGGGCTGTGTCAACAAGATTGTTGAGTATCACGGCCCAGGTCTAGCCCATTTGACTGCGATGGATCGCCATGTGATCGCCAACATGGGGCAGGAGATGGGTACCACTACCAGCGTCTTTCCTGCGGATGAGGCTGTGAGAGCTTTCCTTAGACAGCAGCATCGTGAAAGTGACTTTGTCGAGATGAAGGCTGATGAAGGCGCGAGTTACGACGAAGAAGATACTATTGATTTATCAACTCTCGAGCCGCTAATTGCTTGCCCATCAAGCCCAGACAAAGTTGTGACGGTCCGAGAAGTGGCGGGCCGTCCGATCTACCAGAGCTATATAGGCTCTTCTGCCAACCCTGGATTGAGAGATTTTGCGATACCGGCACGTATGGTTTCAGGTCGCCGAATAGCCGATGACGTTTCCTTTGACATTAACCCGACCTCACGTCAGTTACTCGAAGAACTCAGTCGGAGCGGCGATCTAACAAAATTGCTTCAAGCTGGAGCTCGTTTGCATCAGACAGGATGCGGCGGCTGTATTGGCATGGGGCAGGCTCCCGCCAGTGGTGGTATCAGCCTACGTACAGTCCCTCGCAACTTCCCCGGCCGCTCCGGCACCGCAGATGACCAAGTCTATTTGTGCAGTCCCGAAGTAGCCACTGCCAGTGCGTTGAGAGGGGTGATCACCGACCCTCGTGACCTGGATATGGACTACCCCAGCTTCCATGAGCCGGAATATCTACCTGATATACGTCCGTTATTACAGCCACCTCAAGAAATCCCAGTAGCAGTGGAGTTAATTAAAGGGCCAAATATCAAGCCCCTTCCTGATTTCGAAAAGCTACCGAAAATTTTAACTGGCCCATTATTGCTGAAAGCAGGGGACAATGTTTCCACAGATGAAATATTACCTGCTGGAGCAGAAATCTTACCGCTACGCTCAAATATCCCCGCCATCAGCCGCTATACATTTTCACGAATCGATGAATCATTTTACGATCGGGCAGTGAAGCTCAATGGAGACTGTTTTGTTGTCGGTGGTGAGAATTATGGACAAGGCTCCAGCCGTGAGCATGCGGCGGTATCTTCACGTTTTCTTGGGGTGAGGTGCATAATTGCAAAAAGTATGGCCCGTATACACCGGCGTAATCTTATTAACTTCGGTGTGCTGCCATTGCTATTTGAAGATTTTGATGATTACGATCGGCTTGAGCAGGGTGTAGCTCTGGAAATTGACAGCCCAATTGCACAGATAAAGTTAAGCAATTCAATTAAGTTGATTATTAAATCATCTGGAGATTGTATTAACTTACGGAGTGATCTGGCTAAGGACGAAATTGAAGTACTTGAAGCCGGAGGTATGATTAACCAGGTTCGAGAAAAATACCTAAGCTCTGATAAGTAGTATGACTTTCTGTGCCTGTAATTTGATAAAGCCAGCGCTGGTCCCGATCAGTAGCATTACTGATACCTATGGCTTCCTTGGTTGTTGACTAATATAGTAGCTATTTCTTCCAGCTCTTTATCAAAATACTCTGCATTCCTCTCTCCCGCTTTTTTTAACTTCTTCAGGTTTTCTGGTGTCGCATTGTCCATAGATGAGTCAGCAGCGTAAAGCTTTGGTTGTATCCGGTAGTAATTTGAATTCTCTACGGTAGAAGAAATTTGCTTCATATAGTAATGAACCATTTGCGCGCTTCCATTTACGGCGATATCAATGGCGGGCCTTGCCCAATTGAGTATCCCCCAATCTTTAACCTCCTTGTATTTGTATCCTGAAAGTTGCCTGCCGGTACCCAGAGATACAATAACCATATCTTTCATCCCAGAGACCCCACTGAATTTGATGGCTTCGGAGTAGGCGCATAAAGCAGGATCACTGGCTACCATGCCGCCATCAATTAAAACATATTTATTGTTGGATGGAGGTAGTGAAAAGATACGTGCTGGCTCAAAATAGGTTGGTACCGCGGTGCTTCCGAGTAGAAGGTCTTTAACCAGAAAGTCTTCATTCTTTACTACGGCACAATGTTGCCTAAAAATGATTTGTTCCCGCTTTTTGATATCATAGGAAACAAAGCAGCAGGGCTTTAATAGATTACTAAGTTTCATTTTCCCAAAGAATTGCGATAAAACCCTGTCCAACTCCATGGAGCAGTACTTTTCCTCCTTCAATAACTTTAACTTTTCTAGAAAAGGCCATGAGCCTGAGCCAAATACCTTCTCGCCTTCCTTAAGGTAGAGGCTGACAGCATCCTGGGCAGAAAATTTTGGTTTTCCTTGCTTGTTAGGACAGATGTAGGCGGCACCTAATATTGCACCGGTACTTGTTCCGGCCACCAGGTCGAAGTACTCGCCTATCCTGGCGTCAGGATTGCCTGATTTCACCTTTAGCTTGTGCTCAAGGGACACCAGTATCTGGCCAGGCAAGATTCCCCGGATTCCTCCACCATCGATAGAAAGGATTCTGATAGCCATTGCTGATGCCCTCTGGCTCCGTAGATTGTACGCGACCCTAGAAACATAGCATTTGGTAACAGGGGTAATACTTCATATACCCTGAATACCACTAAAAAAGCATATAATATCAATAAGTTAGGCGCACCTATCACCATGCTGAGTTTATTAATATGGTTAAGGTAAAGAAACTAATATAAGGATTGATAGGCATGGGAATTAGCGGGTCTCTGAGCTGACGCCTAAAGCTCAACGGCTAGAGTCTCGTGGAGTTAGTCGGAACATAAAATTAGATTCTTACGCAACGCCGATTACTGTGCACCGGTGCAGCCGTTTGAAGTCTCTATGGTATATTGGGCGACTCTCAAGCTATTTTTATAAGTGATGCTTGCAATACAAACCGTATCACCTGGGTGTAGGTTCATATCGCTGCCCACATCAATCACCTTGCGATTCTTCAGCTCTACTTGATATTGGTATTTTGGTATGTGAGCAGCATTGGAGCGACCAATATAAAACTTTGATTTGATTGTACCATTTTGCTTTACAACCTTCTCGGTGTTACTGGCAAGGTTAATAACATGAAGTAACACCAGTAATAGAAGGAGAACTATTAGGCTAAATCCTTTCCACTCCCTAAAGTAAAATAATAGAATCTTAAGTGTTCTCATTGAGTATATATAAAAATAAATTATTCCTTAATTTCAGAGTCAAGTATATTTAGGAGAAAATTTGCAGTTCTACTAAAGTCCCTTTCCACATAGGGAGCAACACTTAGTCCATTCCAGCGCTGAACGGTCCTTTTTTGGCCTCCATAGGCAGCCTCAATATAAACGGTCTCCCCATCGAGCCCCAAAGGGCATTTATTAGGTTCGGAGGAATCTATTTTCGTTGATAATTTTGGAGGCTTGGCACAGTACAAATCAATTAATCTATCATAACTTTCTAATTTAAAGAGGTTGAGATCCTTAAATTGGGAAACCATGTCCATGTACTGAGATAACGATAGAAGATATTTACCATTTACATCTAGTGTCCCGTCATGGCGTTGGTAAACCGTTGTTATCTTGGCTTGTCCGAATGATGGAGCAAAAACAATACGAAATCCTGCAACATACTCAGGACTTAGGCCGCATAGTAGCTGAGCATTGAATTTTTTGAGCTGATTTTTATAGCGATCTGAGTCTCCGTCGCTAGTACAATTTATACCTCCTGCAAAAACTGCTGCGGGGATAAGTGTAATCAAGAGTACCAATATACGCATAAAATCTCTAAACGGTACCATTTAGCTTTTCTAGTTTTTGACTATGGGGATTGTGAGGGAATCTTATAGATCACATACTGACGCCCACGATAGTCGATACCTTCTGAAAGGTAAAGCCATCTTGATACGGCGACTTTAACGGGGGTATCCCATGCTTTATCAGATGAACCTTCGATCTTTATTTCCCCAGGAACAAGACCTCCTCCTTCAGACGTCGTTTTCTCCACCAGTCTAAAGGACACGACTACGCATACGGGTAAGTTCCTGTTAGTGCCTATTGGACGCAGTGGTGCGATCTTTATTACTGGGTTGGCTTTAGATTCAGGAATGTTGAGATTTAATTTAGGGCAATTATTTACATCCCCTCTTGCTATAGAAGCCATAGAGAATAGGGTCAAAATTATAACTAATGAGCTCTTCATTTGTTGACGCCTTGAGCCTTACTAAGGTGTAATTAGATAGTATAAAAGCCAATAATAGACTTGTCTGTTGACTAATAGCATAGGTATTTGTTCTAAAATCACATAAGTGACTAGATGGTTATTTTGAGTGAAATTTCTTTAAGGCCACTGAACACCAGTTAGTAGCCTTGGTAGTTATTACAGCAATAACCTATCTTCAATTGGAGTGAATTTGCTCGCCGCATTAATTAATGCTCCAGCCGTCAATTCCGGAACACCATATACTTCAACTTTCTTGCCTCTATCTAACCTGAGCTTATGGGCAAGAATGTCAAAGTCGCCATCTCCTGACACTAAAATCACTGTATCTACCGAGCTTGAATATTCCATAGCATCAATAGTTATGCCCACATCCCAGTCGCCCTTGGCTGATCCGTCGGATCTTTGGGTGAAGGGCTTTAACTTCACTTCGAAACCAATCGACCTTAAGATGTTTTGAAATTCATACTGTTTTCTATCACCACGGTCGATGGCGTAAGCTATGGCTTTAACAACTTTTTTACCCCCTGTCACCTTCCGCCAAAACTTGTTGTAATCAAAGTTTCGTTTATAGATTTGTCGACATGTGTAATAAACATTTTGTACATCAACAAATATGGCAACCTTTTCCATTTGGTAATCCAGTTATTATAAAATTCTGAAATTGACAGTGAAGTTATGATCTGCCTGCATCAGGGTGGATGCATTAAGCCACTAGTTTTACATACTTAAGCGATGATTGTCAGCCAAAATTAGAGGTGAGGAACATCTCGGCAGCAAAGCCAATTTATCAGTATCTGATGAGTTGTGTCGAGATATATAGTGTTGAGCAGTGGCCTTATGAAGTAGCATGTCTCGCATATATGCACATGCTATCCCCAGACGGCCACTTTACAGTGGGTATCCTACCGTGAACGCCTTCTTTGCGGGATTCTGTGTGGATAATCAGAAAGGAAATTTTCTAGAAAAATGGATACTAAGTAGCGGATTGTTGTTCCAGCCAGTTTAAAATCACTTGATTGGTTTCTTCCGGTCTTTCCTGTTGAATCCAATGGCCGCAATTAAGGTTCACCTCATCTACATTGGGAACGAAATCTTTGATATCTGGAGACCTAGGTATCAAATCATGATCGCCGTAAATCATAAGGGTCGGCTTTTGGATAACTGGGTCTACATCTGCCAAGATGTGCCAATTGCGATCCAGGTTTCTATACCAATTTATGCTACTTGTAAAACCCGTTTTTTCAAATGCGGAAACGAATACAGCCAGTTCACTATCATTCAGCAAGGGGGCACCAAGCGGTGATACTGCTCTCGCGAGATTGATCATTACCATACCAGGCTCCGGCGGTGTAGGAGGTACGTCTTTGCGGAGCAAATTACGAAGAAACTGGGAAGCGTTCTTGTCCAACACTGCGTCCGCAACACCTGGCTGCCTATTGAAGTGCACAAAATAATAATCGCTCCCAAGGAGTTCCTCCATAATCTCGATCCAAGGTTTTTCTGTTCGGGCTTGATAGGGCAGTGCGAGGTTTATAATTTTATTAACACGGCTTGGATGTAATAGCGCTATTCCCCAAACGACCATTGCACCCCAATCATGACCGATGAAGGTTGCATCTTGGTATCCGTAGTGATCCAGAAGTGCAGCTAGATCGCCGGTTAATTGTTCGATGTCATAGCTGGTTACTTCCGTTGGGCAGGATGAGTTGCCATAGCCTCGCTGATTGGGAACGATAACGTGGTAGCCCGCTGCGGCGAGAGCGGGTATTTGGTGGCGCCAGGAAAAGGCATGTTCCGGCCATCCGTGACAAAGCACAACGGGGTTTCCTGTGTTCTGTTGGCCCGCTTCAAAGACCTCCAGCTCTATGCCATTCACTGAGATAAGAGTAGGTGTGGGGAAATCGGGTATTCTAGACAATTTACTTCCTCTTTTTTGGGGAGGCCTTGAGAGCTGCTGTTTACCAGCAGGCTCCGCTCTCTATCCTTAAGGGTTGTTCCAACTTCAACATCCCTTTGCTGGATCGTGAGTGCATAGGCTAGAATCTAATGGTGCCAAAAACTGTCACCATTTATTAATGTCTGTGTAAAATGAATGTACGTCTCCGACAAGACGCCATAGTGCGAAGCCTTCGGCGAAAGGGCACTTTGACGATTGCCGATTTAGCCGCTGAAGTTGGCGCATCCAGGCGCACCGTGCTGCGTGATATCAGCTCATTGCGGGATGAGGGTTTTGTTATCCGTTCTGAACCTGGCCCTGGGGGCGGCCTGCAACTTGATCCGCAATCGGTTCAAACTACAGCTCGGCTCTCGGTCGCTGAGATTTTTGCGTTGCTTATTAGCGTTGCATCCGTGCGTGCAGCAGGGAGTTTGCCCTTTTCGGATCTTGCGGATGCCGGGCTGGCAAAAATAGAGAAGGCTTTACCCGTTGATAAGGTGCGTGATTTACGCAGGTTTATGGATTGCCTGTACATCGGTAAGCTTTCGCCGGAGGTAGACGTATCTAATGTCGGAGAGATGTCGCCCTTACTACTGCCTACATTTGAAACGGCTTTTCTTCAGCGACTATACCTGAGCTTCCAATATCGTGATGCAAAAGGGGCAGTAACTAGCCGTGTTGTTGAACCGCAAGCTATGTTGATCTTGCCACCCTTATGGTATCTGGTAGCTTGGGACCCTGCTCGCAATGACTTTCGCCATTTTCGAATGGATCGAATTAGCCAGCCGGAATACCTTCAGGATAAGAAGTTTCGAAGACGACATATAGTCTTCGAAGATGGCGTATCTCCAATTCGTGATAATCCCAAAGTTTCAAAATGATTGGGTTCTTGACGGTAAGTATGATTGCTCCCGCGAAAGGCCAATAATTGGTGGCAGTGTAACTCCTTAGCTTACTCGGCTCTGCCCCCAATAATTGGTCCAGGTTTTCCGCTTACAGATTTTACTTGCCTATCTTCTGTTCTCTCTGGATACGGTTATAAATTTCTTCGCGGTGGACGGCTAAAGATTTGGGGGCCTTTATTCCTACTTGTACTTGATTGCCTTTAACGTTCAATACAGTGATTGAGACATTAGCCCCAATTCTGAGGTTTTGACCAATTCGGCGAGTCAAAATCAACATATATTATTCCCTAATGATACTCAAACCATGGGTAGCCTTCCCGCAATGGGAAAGCTTAGAAAGAAAGTTGAAGAGTGAAGGCGGGGTGGGGCACGGGAGCGGTAGGCATAAAAGTAGAAAAGACGGACACAACGCTGCCAGAACCTGAGTAATTGCCTCAAGTTACTGAATGTGCTCCACTTTATTGAAGGCGAGCGGGTTTCTAGCGTATCATCCATACAGCCATCTTGATAGGTCGTTTATCAATTTGGTTAGCTGGCCCCTGGTGTTGGTAGCACCTTGGGTCAGCGACTTTTACTTACTTTTATGTCACGCTACCGTTCTCCTTTGAGGGAATAGGCAAGTTATAAAGTTCTGCAATATTTTGAATTCGACTTTCTCACAAATAACACTGCTCAACAGCGATCAAAATATCGAGAAATATTCACTTACCTTACGCAGTTTTGTTGCTGAAAACAATCTGAATAAATTCCAATAAGATCATTTCAGCGCCTATCTTTCCAGCTGTATTTAAGGTTTTAAAATATGCTACCTGCTGTTTGAGTTTGATATTGTTGGGCCCATGGTTGATCTAGATTAAATTGGCTAAATTAAATCACTGGTATACATCGCAAATATCTCTTTTGATTTTTGTAAGTAAGTAGGTATCTTAGTTTAAGGGTGGTTTGTATTTTTCTATTTTATTTTTGGGGCTCTTATCGCAGTAATTATGGTCGCGAATTGAGATTTACGAAATGGCACAAATTGAAGTAATCTCACTCTTCGTTAGGTTACAGTGCTGCAGGATGTGGAGTAGGTGCTTCAGCTGTTGAGTTAAAAGATATAATCTAGAAAGTATTGAAACTTATAAACATTTAAAATATAGACGGTATGAGTACACAAGATATAGAAAGCCGGCTTCTGGGCATCAAACAACAACTTAAACGGCTGAGTGGTTTGGATCAGGATTGTTCTCTCTTTGGTGCAGAGCGCTGGAAATATAACTTCCGTCGGTTTTCGGAGGAAGAAGTTAACGGTATCGAGAAACAGTACAACATTTCTTTACCGCAGGAGTTTCGAGCCTTTCTTCTTGAGATTGGTTTTGGGGCTGCGGATTCTTATGGTGCTAATGTAGAGGGTCTTCCGCACTACTACCAGGATGATGAAGATGAATACCCGATGTCAGAAGGCACCATTGATATTGCAGAAATAGGCTGTGGTATTGAATTTATGTTAGTTATTAACGGTGTTCATCGTGGGGAAGTATGGGTTACTCAGAGTTACCGGGAGCCACAGCCTTGGTCTAGTAGCTATCTTAACTGGTATGAAGACTGGCTGGCTAAAAGCCTAGAGAGCTTAGAGGTACCGCAAAACCCTCCTAAAGGCTGACTACCCAAGCATTCCCCAAATACTCCTGGTAGCTAGCAGGATACACATTGTTCTACGACAACCCCTCTGCTTCTCCCTTGCATTGAGTTGAGCGGTGTAGCCTGTGTACTACTCACCGGTGTTCCCTCACCTCAAGCCTTGTTAATCATTTTTTAATCAAAAAATAGATCGCTGATCGTTTCTTATACAGCCTATGGCTTGTCCCAGCACTTTATACGACTGGGTTGCCAATACACAGGAAGTGTATATCTGCGGATATGGGCGTAAGCGGTAATTCCCCACGTGCCAAACTCCTTGATAACACTGGTAATTTTGCGTGCAGAAGGACGATATGGGCGGAGTGGCGCGTGGACTGGCGGCAATAGTGACTTGACAGTTCCTGAACCTCTTACCGTATACTGTATTCATGTACAGTATCTTGAGTGGAGGTGGCAATGGGAGCCAGAAATATCACTATTGACGGGGAGCCGATCCGGATCTGCCGTTACCGATCGGGTTATAACAACCGGCCAATGTACGCTATCTGTATCCTTAATTATACAAAATACGTGCGCAGCTTCTCGGTATCAGTGGAGATGAATCTACGCGAGGAGTTAGAGGTGACCCTGGCGCAAATGCGAGGAGTTGAGCGAAGTATAAATTGGATGGAAGTATCAGCTTAGGAATGTAAGGACTTAAGCTGTTTTTATGGATAAGGAGCAAATTATGGGAAGAAAAATCAATCGGTTCGCAATTTTTGCAGAGCGGGTTCATTTAATGAATGGTGGTGCAAAAAGCTTTAGGGATTCTGCACCCACAGAGGAATCCGCAAAGGAACTGGCAGAAGAAATTGCTAAATCTGAAAAAGCGCTGTTTTATTCCTGGTTACAAATTCTCGATATAATGACCGGAAGTTATACAGAATACTCAATCAAGAGGGGTGGGGTATTGGAAGAAAGGGAGTGTCCCGAATAATAGGAGCCTGGTAACTAAGGTAGACTTAATGAACGAAGACAGAGGGTAGAAAAAGTAAGTAATAGTTACATGTATAGCGTGAGTAATTTAAAGTTCAGGTTAAGGCAGGTTGTGGTTTGATAATCTACCGGGTGACCAGAGCTATTTACAGGGGTAAAGTTGAATGGCTCTGGCTACGGCACAGTTAGAAAAACTCCAAGCTGAAATTGATTAAAATCAATTTCTGAAAAATATCATTAAAATAAAGCCCCTTTGTACATAATCAGGCTCAGTAGTGGTAGAGTCTAGTTCTAACAGAAATAGAACGCTGGCGGTCAGTACCTAACTTATCCATCTACTCAATTTACGAATGAACCGATGGTTATTAGCAACTAACTGGATGGTAAGCACACATAGTTAACTTCACTCTCGACTTTCCTAGCCCAGGAAGTTTCAATCCAATAGTTTTCTTAAGCAGAAAAGGCATGACAGCGATAAAGTTGTGCCGTTGGCAGTATTTATAGGGAGCCTCAAAATGGCAAATCGTTCTTATCTTTATAGCCTTAGTAATCAACCTAAATCCTATTCAGACCGCCCCGAGACTATCTCAGGCTTATCTGAATGGCCGTATAGTATTCCCTTCACTTACCGTGTACTAATGTCCGGGAATCCCAAACTGTGCGCGTCACTAGTCTCGGATGGCTTTGAGGACGATGCACCTGATGATAAAACTCAACTTTATGCTATTAGTAGTGACTTTGAGGCAGGATTTGCGCGGTTAAAGAAATTTGTTGAAGTTCTGCGAGTTATTAGCAAAGACATTACGGATCTGCCGGATTCAATGTTAAATGAAACGTTAGAATTCCTTCAAGAGCATAAGGATAGGCATCTACTGCTTGAGACTATCGAGCTGGACTGTATGGATGGCTCTGAAGGGTCAGTTCTGCGTGGCTACGTTGAATCCGAAATTGTCGCTTGCCGTGAAGCTGGAGCAGCTATTGATGCACTTCCTGAAGACCCAGAGGCATCAGCTGATATTGTAAAGAGTGCAGCAGAAAACAATTCAGAATCTGTTTTAAGTCCATTTTATGGGCTCCAGTTCAATGATAAATTTGACAACGTTGAGTGTGAGCCACCGGTGGGTTTGTATTGGAGTGATATCCTTTATTACGATTTAGAGAGCAAAAAGGAATTTGAGGAGTCTCTTGAATAATTGAATGTCGAAACTCTTATTTCCACTTAAAGAAATGCTGGGCTAGTTTTAGAGGCTTCTGTGTCTTTCCCAATGTATTGAACTAGTTCAGCACTTCACTCTTGTCGATATGAAGATGATTGCTTGATAGTGCTTATGGGGTGGTATTAATAGCCAACTTTCCGGTATCCCATACCAATCCCAGTCAAGTTACCATTTGGCGACATTGTTTATATAACTTTTCATAAGATGACATCAGGCATCTAAAGTTCACAACTTAAAGTGCAAAATTCATATATTATTTAGCACTATCAACTACAAACCATTTCAGTAAAACTTAATGTTTAGAAATCTTCTAGTGCTAGTGTTGTTGCTAGCGTTTAGCGCCCATTCCCTTGCCGATAAGTTAAAGAAGTATGAAGACGAACATCTATTTTTATTTTATCCTGACAGCTTCAATGTAAGTTATGAGGTAGATAAAGATGGATTCAAGGAGATCTTTGTTGATGGTCCAAACCGTACGTCAGTATTTATTACTGTAACACCATATCCAGTTGAATTGCCACTGCCAGATCTAGCCGAAAATATTAGTAGGATTATGCTAGAAGAATACAGCAGAATAGAAGTGCTTGAAAAGGAGACGCGTAAAACCATTACCCCTATAGATGGTAGGATGGTTCCAGGTATTATCAATATTTATAAAACTGATGGTTTTTATAAATTTAACACTGTGAGAACTACCTTGTACCTTATTCATAAGGGGGACAGGTCTGTTATTGTTATAGAGGAACGCAGCAATAGGGAAATTGAAGCAGACAGAGATATGGTAGAGAAAATACTGGATAGCATAAGAATAAAGAAATAAATGTTCTGTAATGGTGGATACTAGTTTCTATAGGCTTAGAGCTGGGGTGCCTCTAATGAGATTTGAGTAATGGGTAGAGGAGGTACTGGTTATCTCCTGTATTTATAAAGCACTTGATCCTGTATCTTATGTGAGTGTCTAGATTTGTTTAAATTATAGACTCACGCTACTCAGTTAGGATTCTCCAAGTGACTTCACAATAGATCGATAATTTCATTTTCTGTGAGGCTGTTCCAAGATTTTTTTTGGTTGACAAAGAATTCCCTTAGCATGCTATTTTTTTCACATTTGTTAAGTGCCTAGCAATGTGAAAGTTACCTCATTTACTCTAATTACGTGAACTATATATGATCGCGTGCAAGATTTTCCTGTATGAGTTCACTGCGGGCAAAAAGGAGTATTTAATGAGGTCAGAATTATGTGTACTAAGAGAAAGTCGTACAGTTGCCTATTAGTGCTAGCTTTTATGGGCTACTTTGTTTCGCCTCCTGCGTGGTCTCATGTACGCTGGTTTGTACAAAACGGTGGTAGCGCCGTTGAGTTTGAGTGGAATTGGATATATGCGTTAGTTCTTTTGGGAGGCTTTCTATACTGTATGGTGAATAGATCCTTACAGTCACTTGAGGTAGTGGCAGTTCACAAAGCATCTAATAAATTTCCCTACCTCTGGTCCGACATTGGTCGTCACAAAATTTGGCATATCACGTCTGCACTGATTGGGTTAACCTTTGTTTTTAATTATTTTTCGGGTGTATTACTGGCCCCCAACCTGGAATTCTCTGTCACGCAAAGTCTTGTTAATGAGTTTCAGCTGGTAATTGGTATTGTGTTAATTTTAGATGTCAGCCTAAGAAGCTCCGGGTATCTAATCTTCGCGCTTTTGCTCTCAATAATGGCTACTTATCCATTCTCAATCTGGATTGATTATGGCTTTGAATTTTTAGGGCTTTCACTGGCATTTATACTGTATCAAAAGCCAAATCTTGGATTACTTGCTTTACGCTGCGGACTAGGCCTTCAGCTAATGACTCTGGCAGTTCACAATAAGTGGCTCAATCCTCACTTGGGTCTTGAATTTCTGCAGCACTATCATTGGAACTTTATGTCTAATCTGGGGTGGCATTCTTTCTCCGATTTGACCTTCGTTTTTTCTGCTGGAATGGCTGAGTTCTGCTTTGGGTTGGTTATCTTGTTGGGCTGGTCAACGCGGTTAGCAACTCTTACGGTATTAAGTTTCTTTCTATTAACTGCATCGATTCTTGGTATTCATGAGTTGATAGGGCATTTGCCAATACTTGGGGCCGGAATTCTGCTGGTTGTATTTGGTGGGGGAGATTTTGAGTTTAAATATGTTAGAACACTATAAAACCATAGGATTTTAACACCAAGGAAAATTTAGTGTCTGTTTTACAAAGTAGTGTTATCTATTTATTTGGGCGTAATTTATTTGGTAATAGGGGGACAAAATCTTCATAGAGCGGCTGGGCACCTCATCTACGAACTGGATATTTTTCTACCGAAATTTTGAAGGTCGCATTAAGGGCTTAGTGGAATCAGTGGAGACGGTAAAGAAAACGTGTCCCCAGTTCAATAAACACTGGGGACACAGCTCAGGCGGTTGTTGGCGCCACCTCTCAGCCACATGCTGCTAGCTTATTTCGGTATCCTCCAGTTTTTGGGTGTTCTGGATTGTTCTCTTCAATACTGACACTTATAAACAAGTTAGCTACTTGAATGATGAGTTTGGCAGCATTGTGTTATTCATTATTCTGGAGTGTGTGAAGTCAGCTTGGACCTAGCCTGCCTGCTGGGCGAGCCACTCTTGCTCTTGCCCAGGCTCCGGCATCACGGCGCCTCCCTCGATAACCCAGCTTGCGGGAACATCGATAAGATCTACTGCGCAGCTGGATCGGGGACAGGACAATATTTGAGAAGCGGAGTTGACAAAAGCGCTGATCAACTCTGACTTGATTTTATCACTACGCCCTGAGCGAATGGAGCCCAGGATATGGACAATGCTATTTGAGCGCAGGCGAACCCCTCGGCTGAATACAACTTGTACGAACTGTGCAGGTGCGTTGGTAATGGAGCAATGAGCTTCTGTAAATGCGGATACTAGCGCTTGCTGTTCAGAGTCCAATAGTGTCCGTTTAGTGGAAATTGTGTAGAGGGGCATTTTCATCTCTTATAAGTTGATGTGTGTTTTGAATTGCCCCGAGGAGCTTTTGGATTTCACTAAGCGCATTAGTGTCTTGCCAATAAATCCTATTTGCCTAAACGGAGACATTCGATTGCGATTTGTGCGTAGAAATTCTTTGCTGAGAGAATGGTCTGGGGCTGTAATGACCACCTCGTATATATCGCTTCCCGCTGTAGTACACCACTGGTCCAGCAGCTTGTATAAAAATGAGTGCCGTAGAGTATTGGTAGTTCCATCAGGTAGGGGGGCCATAAGGGTGGCCACTGATGATGGCTTACCCTCCATAAATGCTTGATTAACTGGTACCTCCATCCATACAACCTTGGGTGCTACATGTGGGCTGATATGATCCCGGTAAGCAAGATAAATGATTAGCTCCAGCTTTTGTTTTACATGGTTAGTTAATGTCCCCTCGATAAAAGAACACAAAACAATAGGTTTGAATCGCATTACCTGCCCTTTAGGTTTCATTTTGGAACTTATTAGGCGCCAATAAGTTCCAAAATGCAACTTATTTGAAGCTAAGTAAAGCACATATTTAAATAACTTTTAGTTATATGAGGGCTTATTGATTAGCCTTGGAGAGTTCTGTAATGAAACTCCTTGTGAGACTATGGCGCCCTGGGCTACTACAGGACTGTTATGAGAGAGAAGAAATCCGCTGTTCAATGTGCGATCGAAGAGGCGCTTTCGGTGATTGGGGATCGCTGGAGTTTGCTTATTATTCGCGATGTACTGAGAGGGGTGAACCGGTTTGACACACTGCAGGAGAGCCTACAAATTTCCAGAAATATTCTTACTCGAAGGCTAAATAGCTTGGAAGAAGCTGGGGTTCTGGTTAAGGCCCCAGTCAGCCCCGGAGCGCGCCGAATGCTCTACAACGCAACCCCGAAGTGCATTGCGCTGGCCCCTACTTTAGTTTCCCTTATTGAGTGGGGTACGCACTGGTCTGAAAAGCCAAATACACGATGGGCTCGTGTAATTGATAAAAGAACGGGGACGCCTGTGACCGTGGATTTGGTTGGAAAAGATGGTGAACCGGTTAGTCTGCTGGACCTTGACTTAGAGTACTAAGGGGCTGTTACGACCAAGTTGGCTGCGGGTAATCTGGTCGAATCCTGTTTATTTGAGTTCTGCCTGTGCTTCTATTGCGTAGCATGTGGTTAACAATATGTTGTGGACGAACACCACTGAATACATTGCTGGATGGGAAAACTACCTGGGCAGAAAGAAGTTAGCTCAGCTATAACCTGACAGGTACCACCGATAAGCGGGTAACTGTCAGGTTGAGTCTGAACTAATCTATATTGGCTACTATATTTAAGGCATCCTAGTCTAAGTAAACCTTAATAACTGAGTATTCAGAACTATTCTCTGCTAGATCAACAGCTTTAATATAGTAATCAATTTCAGAAATACCTTCAGGGGTATTTTCATCAACAAACTCAGTTTTGGAGGTTGGACCTAGATAACCAGTCAAGTCTATGCTCTGCCTATATATTATGTAACGACTGATTCCATAATCATCTTGTGATTTCTCCCATCTAAGATGTATAGCACCATTCAAAATTTCATAACTGATACCTGTTACATCGGAAGGCGGAGTAATGTCATCACTTTCATTACAAAGCTTTTCATACCGGCCTAATCCATCGTGGCATTGATCAGGCTCGTCATTAATCCCTTCGCTTGACACAAAAGTAGTACTCTTACCACCAACACACAAATTTTCATGACATTGGTCGGTGTCAAAACCTGCCCTGCATCTCGCGCAACTTCCGTATGGGTCTTCATTAAACGGTTTTTTAGATACATCCCTTTCTGGCCAGTATGTACACACAACCTGTATGGCGCCATCATCATAGCTTGAGTTTCCAGTGCCAGCTATTCCGGTATTGCAGTTAGCGATAGCGCAACCGATATATCGAGTTTCATTATTACAAACTTGGGCCCAATGACCGCAATGTTCACCATAACAAGCATTGGTTTCCCAGTCATAACTAGTATTTTCGTGATACCAATCAAACACTGCGGATTCCCAGGTTGAAATGTTGTAATTAGAAGCAGGAGGATTGTGTGTAAAGAGGGCAATATTTTCTGTGGCATATTTCCCGCGTGCTAAACCTTCACTTTCGTAGGACGTCAAGTGTCTAACCGAGTCATAGGCATTTCTAATACCTTGAGGTCCCCCGTAATGACCATTGTAACAACTGAGTGCTCGCTGTTTAGCCATTTCTTCCAGTGCAGGGTCCCAGAAAACTTTGATCATGTCTGAGGCGAACTCTGGTCCGTTTATTCCACTACCTTCTCCACTGGCACATTTAGAGCGGTAATCATTATGTGCATCTAGTAAAGCCTGCTTTTCTATCTGCGATAATTCATGAATGTAATTATCATCTCTCGGGTCAGGCTCACATGAGTCAGACTCACATGGGTCAGGCTCTTCTGGATCAGTGGGATCGGGGTCTTCCGGATCAGTGGGATCAGGGTCTTCTGGATCAGCCGGGTCAGGTACTTCCGGAGTAGTAGGGTTATCCATATCAGGATCGGTGCTGGACCCTCCACCACCTCCACAGGCTGCAAGGAGTACACAAGCCAGTAAAACGAGAGTGATCTTCTTTATACTGATTGAGATTGAAACTACTTTGGCCCAAAAATCTACGGGATTTCCCATCCATACCGCGCTTGGTGATACAGACTTACTAAAGTGACTCAGGTAAGCCTGATGTATGATTTTCGCCCGCTTATTTTTTTTGCGATCAGGTAAAAAAAATTCTGTGGAAGGGCGCAAAGCAGTGGGGCTGAATCGCATTGTCTGTCTCATAAGTTGCATTTTGGAACTGATTTGACCTCCATAAGTTCCAAAATGCAACTAAAATTATTGATAGTGGAAGCTACATCACAATAATTTTTTGGTTTTACATGGGCAACAGGGGAGCCACAGAATAGTTTTTTAATGGAACTGCCCGTAAAAATCTTGGATGCCAGAATTAAGAAGCTTAGATACCTATGCAGTTAAGAATCACGAGGTATGCCAATAGGGATAATGATTCTGTAAAAGAGTACGAGCATTGAGGCTAAAGAATTGAAAGCCGAATGCATAAGCTGGTTAGCTGTTTACAGCCCCAAATCCTACTTCCACTTGCCGACGGTGAGCGTTTGAATATGCCGAAAGGGCTACTTTTCCAGCTGAATCACTATTTGGAACTGGTGGGCTGGAGCAGGCGGTATTTAAGCTCTTGAAAACGAGGCAGCATTACCGAAAACATGCCCCTATCACTCTGGCTAAAAAAAATAACCTATTTGTAGTCATTGACTAGTTGCCCATCAGATGACTCCTTGAATTGAGGATGTTCGTCATCGATTTCGTAAAAATCACACTTTTCGCCGGTGAAAATATGCCCCATAGTTTTCAACCCGGTTGGGCCATCCAGTGATCCTGCAATAATTCCAGTTGCATCGAGATTAAATGGTTCCCAGAATAGGCTTGAACCACATTGCTGGCAGAAGCCTCTGCGGGCTACTTCTGATGTTTTATACCACGCCAGCCCGTCATCTTTTGTTATTTTAATGTTGACCTTGCGAGCTTTGGTATGCGGGCCGAAACTTCCATGTAGTTTTTGACACATACTACAATGACAGTTAACTACGTTGCGTAGTGGCCCTTTAACCTCGTACCGCACAGCTCCACATAAGCAACCACCGGAAGTAATTGAATTATTACTATTCATATAATGAGCCTGTAGATGCAAAAATTTACTTGAATTTAGAGCTTAAATTAAGTATGCCTTTTTATTTTCAGTAATAATGATTCTTTTAAATGGAAAATGCCATTCTAATTTTATGATATAAATATTGATGGCCTAGATAGCTATTTATTTGTTTCATCCTGAACTACAAGATGATAGTGGTTCCTAATTGTATATGTTATGAAGTCAATAGTTAAATTTAAAGTAAGATTGTGTGTTCTAGATTTAATTTATCTGAGGTGATGCTCATAGTTTTTACCAGATTCTATATCTCTGGCACATGAAAATATTATCCATGCACAGCGGGAGGTGCGGTGGTAATAAGGGGTGCCCTCAAGTGAGATTTGAGACTAGATGGAAGGGGCATTGGTCATCCCTATATGTATGACTATTTATACAGCATTTGATCCGGTATTTTATGTGGTGTCAATATGGATGGCGCTTGAAGCTACAAATTTTGTGGGTGTCCAAAATCTCTGAACCTTATCTTTCTAGAGTCATGAGATCAGAATCTTGCTCTAACCTCATAATTAGATCCTGGCTAGTATCTACAGGTTGGTTATATATTTAAAGTAACAGTTGTTGGCGAACAAGGTTGGCTCCGCACACATTTTGGATGAAAACCTCTATTTTGCTTTGCTTGGTGATATTTTGAAATGTTTCACCGCCCATAGAATAGAAGTTTGCATGAATTATCTCATCACCCAAATCAGGCTCGTCCATGTCGAGTAGTTCAAATATAACATATGATCCATCATTGTGTATTTTAGCGGCATACATTCCTCTGTTTGGGTTTATAGCTTTTATCGTGGCTCTCATTTCTTATCCTTAGTGTTTTTTGAACTCATCCGGTGTTTTATGCGGTGTCAATATGGGGGCGCTTGAAATATTACTTTTGTGGGTGTCCAGAATCACTGTAATAGATTGTTCGTGGAAGAAAATGAGGTTCTAACTATCATTGCTAGAACGATTGGTAAAAGTATTGACACAAATAGTAATTCTAAAAACACTATGAGCCGCGTTTTTAGTATGGCCAAAGCGAAAAACCATAGTTTTGAGAGTCCCGTCCGTTCAGAAATATTTGCCTTGAAAAATATTTTCTTGCTCCAGCGGTCTATATCAGAGTAGCAGCCTGTGTATAGTTGTCTGAAGTTTCCAATGAATGCTAGAAGAAATGCAATAAGCAACACATAAAATATAAGCGTCATCTCCCAGTTGCTTAAATCAATTTTGGTAAAATCAAGTTTGCTACCGATGATTAGTACAAACGCAAAAAGTAATATTTTGGGTGCTAAATTTCTCAAAAATTCCAAATAATATTTGCTTCCTTTGCCAGGGAGTCGGAGTGAATTTATTTTTCTGGGCATAATTGATTCCTTTGGGATAGGTTCTATTGAAGGGGGCTTTATTTTTATTGTTTGTTATACGTACTATGCATAATGTTGTCATCAAATGGCGCTATTTCTATGGATGTCCATGATTATATTTTCTGCTACGCAGCAATGTTCTTCGTACACAGGGGGAAGCGCTGTGATAATAGGGCGTGGCCTCTAGTAAAATTTGGGCACTGGGCGGAAGAGATATTAATTACCCCCTATTTGTCTGGCTATTTATACAGTATTTGATCCGGTATTTTATGTGGTGTCAATATGGGTGGCACTTAAAGCTACCCCTTTTGGAGGTTTGCAGAATAGGGGACATTGGGTCACATTAGTTAGAGGTGATTGTTACAGACCAACAATAAAGGAATCCATCATGACTATCAGCAATGCTCAAAGGCCACTTCCCAACACGCTGTTCATTGTTGGTGAAGCCCGAGACATAGCCTCCGAAAGTATGGAAGGCTTCGAGATGCTGCGAAACCTATTCCACGCTATTGCCCAAGCCCCTGATGTTCCTAGCGTGATAAAAGGGCTGGCTAGAATTGGCGATTCCATAGTGCACGATTATCATAACTCGATGGATTGCCAGCGGGAGAATATGGAGGAACTGGAGGGGCGAATAAGAAAGGGAACTGTAGCTTGGTAAACCTTGGGGTCTAATAATGCTAGCTATTTAGGGTCTTGAGTTTTGGGCCTAGATAGAGAAGTTAGTTGCATTTGAAGTCTTAACTTTTTGTATCGGAGGTTTCAGGTGTTTGAAGGTGTAGCAGTTTATAGATGTAATCAATTATGGTTGGAATTTTTTTAGAAAAATTTATTCTTGCTTTAAGCTCGAAATCTAAAAGGTTTTTTTCAGGATGTCCTATCCCTCCGCCGATAAATAGTCTTGATCCTATACCGCCGGACTGGCTTAGATTAATAGTTTTTTTGCTTGCATGGCTATAGCCGTTGAAAACTCTCTGAGCAGCTTTGAATACTTCTATGAATTCTGCATCTATGCCTAAGGCTGACTTATTTTTCTCTATCAATGGTAAGTAAAGATACGGCCATTTGTAGTGTTTATCTTCCATAAAAATATCTAAAAATAAAAAATTTTCTTCTATTTTTTTCCCATTCTTTTTGTAGGTTGTTCTAAGCTCTCCACGGTGAGAGAGAAGGATAGCTATGCAAGTGGCTTCTACAGCCTGCCGAAACATGTTACCTGATGCAATTATGTGCTCGATGATTAAGAGCTGCATTGACGAAAAAAGATTGTTGATTGCCAGGTCCAAGTACCTTTCCGCTATTTTAGCTTGTTCGTCTTTTTCATTTTTGACTAGCGAGGCGTACTGATTAATTTTAGTGTGGCAATAGGCCATTATCTCAGTGAAGTGTTGAACACTCACAGGGTGCTTAGCTGAAAAGCTATTGGTTTCATCCGCGTAATTCTGACATAAAACACCAGCTAAGTTAGTGGCGATGGTCGGGTCTATTACTGGCATCTGATCTCCTTTCAGTATTTTGTAAATATTTTCCACCCTGAATTTCTCGGGAAAAAGATTAACTGTAAACGTATATAAGGGGTCAGCCTCTGTCACGAGGTTTTTAGCTTTGGCAGTAAATTTATGAATCTAGGAATCACTAGGAATCACCAGAGATGATTTTTTTGGTGGTCTGAAAAATCTAGGTGTGGCAAAGGTGCTGCTAGGTCTATTCGTAGAGCGAGGAAAATGGCTAAAGGTTTCACTCCTGCATTATGAGAGGAGTGTCAGATAGCTGGATTGCCTATTGCTGAGCCTGTAAGTACAGAAGGTTAAGCAAATGCCAAATGTTGGGTTGAATGCAATGGCTCTGCTAAGTCATTGATTTGAAAAGAAAAATGGTACCAGAGGCCGGACTCGAACCGGCACGCTTTTAAGGGCGGGGGATTTTGAATCCCCTGTGTCTACCAATTTCACCACTCTGGCACTTTCGCTGCTCGACCTTGGGGTCGGTGCGAAGAGGGCGTGATTATAGCAATGCTTTCGCTTGGGTCAACCAGTGATTTCAATAACTTAGCGCATTTTCTGTCGTCCCAGTTAACAGCTCCTAAAATTTCCTATAACCTTCGCGACCTCTCCATAGTTTCTAGATTTCCAGGATTCCATGCAGCGTCAGGACTTTGACTTTCATCTGCCCGATGAGCTGATCGCCCGCGCGCCCACCGAGGAGCGCCGTGGCAGCCGTCTTTTGTGTCTGGATGGGCCCAGCGGGGCCATTGCACATCGGCAGTTCCCAGATATTCTCGATCAGGTCCAAGCTGGTGACCTGATAGTCTTTAACGATACCCGGGTGATCCCGGCACGTTTGTTCGCGCAGAAGGAGACCGGCGGTAAGTTGGAAATCCTGGTGGAGCGGGTGCTCAATGAGACGGATATCTGGGCCCACGTGCGCTCCAGTAAGTCGCCCAAGCCCGGTTCCACCATCGTCCTTGAGGACGGTACCCGTATAGAGGTGACCGGTCGCAAGGATGCACTGTTTGAATTGTCCTTCCCTAAAGAAGAGGGTGTGCTGGCGATTCTGGATCGCCTCGGCCATATGCCGCTGCCTCCTTATATTGATCGTGAAGACGATGCCAGCGATCGCGAGCGCTACCAAACCGTATACGGCCGCAATGCCGGTGCTGTGGCGGCGCCTACTGCGGGGCTGCACTTTGATGATGAGATGATCGGTGCATTGCGGGATAAAGGTGTCGAGGTTGTCTTCGTTACCCTGCATGTGGGTGCCGGTACTTTTCAGCCCGTGCGCGTGGACAATATTTATGAACACCAGATGCACAGCGAAGTGCTGGATGTCTCCCAGGATGTGGTGGATGCGGTAACTGCTTGCCGCGCTCGCAATGGCAGCGTGATTGCGGTGGGTACCACCAGTGTGCGCGCGCTGGAAAGTGCGGCGCGCAGTGGCCAGTTACAGGCCACGGTGGGGGAGACAGATATCTTTATTTATCCCGGTTATGAATTCCAGGTTGTGGATAAGTTGATCACCAACTTCCATCTGCCGGAATCCACCTTATTGATGCTGGTGAGTGCCTTCGCGGGGTACCAGCATACGATGGCCGCTTATAAGGCCGCTGTTGAGGAGCGCTATCGCTTCTTTAGTTACGGCGATGCCATGTTTATTACCCGCGACCCCAATGCCAAAAAAGAAGAAGTAGCACCAGAGAAAGGAGATACCCAGTGAGCCGCGAATGTTTTATGCAGTTTGAAGTGGATACCACTGATGGCAAGGCCCGTCGCGGTCGCTTGCGCTTCCCTCGCGGTGTGGTGGAAACCCCGGCGTTTATGCCGGTGGGCACTTACGGCACCGTAAAAGGTATGTTGCCGAGGGATATCGAAGGGATCGGTGCACAGATTATTCTGGGCAACACCTTCCACCTGATGTTGCGCCCGGGTACCGAAGTGGTTAAAGCCCACGGCGATCTGCACGATTTTACCCAGTGGTCCGGTCCGATCCTCACCGACTCTGGCGGTTTCCAGGTGTTTAGCTTGGGTGAACTGCGCAAGATTACGGAAGAGGGGGTTTCTTTCCGCTCGCCTATCGATGGCAGCCCGGTATTCCTGGACCCAGAAGAGTCCATGCGCGTTCAGCGGGACCTGGGTTCCGATATCGTCATGATCTTCGATGAGTGCACCCCTTATCCGGCCACCACTGACGAAGCGCGCAAATCTATGGAGTTGTCCCTGCGTTGGGCGGAGCGCTCCAAGAAGGCTCACGGAGATAGCCCGTCGGCGTTGTTCGGTATTGTGCAGGGCGGTATGTACCCGGAGTTGCGCGATGTGTCCCTGCGCGGCCTGACCGAGATTGGTTTCGATGGCTATGCCATTGGCGGCCTGTCTGTGGGTGAGCCTAAAGATGAGATGATCAAGGTACTGGATCACCTGGCTCACAAGATGCCGGAAGATAAGCCGCGCTACCTGATGGGCGTGGGCAAGCCGGAGGATATTGTCGAGGCAGTGCGCCGCGGTGTGGATATGTTCGACTGCGTCATGCCCACTCGCAATGCGCGCAATGGCCACCTGTTTACCTTTGAAGGTGTGGTGAAAATCCGCAACGCCAGGCACCGTCACGATACGGGTCCCTTGGAGGAAGAGTGCGATTGCTACACCTGTGAGAATTTCTCCCGCGCTTACCTGCATCACTTGGATCGCTGCGGTGAAATTCTCGGTGCGCAGCTAAATACGATTCACAATTTGCGCCACTACCAGCGCTTGATGCAAAAGCTGCGCGATGCCATTGCCGCCAATGAATTGGAGGCTTATGTCGCCGAGTTCTACCGTGGTCTGGGGCGCGAGGTTCCAGCGCTGGAGGCCTGATCAGGCGTCGCTTTTACCCTGCCTGGGGTGCTGCCCGTCTCATTGCGGCACCCCTGTAATTTGTCCGTTCCCACGATCCCCGTATAATCAGCCCCCACTTTTATTGGGGGCGGTGTACCTTGCATTCTGCGTATACTGCCCGCATATCCAGGCAAATTGCTTAGGCAGATTGCCAAGATTTACCGGCCCTTGGGGTCACACTAGAACAATGAGAACAGCATGAATCGCTACCCGATCTGGAAGTACTTTCTGATTCTCGCGGTTGTGGCCTTTGGCCTGATGTACGCCGCGCCCAATCTCTACAAGCCGGACCCTGCCGTGCAGATTTCCGGGCAATCCAGTGCACTCACCATCGGCCCCGATGTCCTTGCGAATGCACAAAAAGCCCTGGATGAAGCGGGAATTGCTCACTTCGGCGGCGAAGTTGGGGACAAGTCAGTACTGATCCGCTTGAACTCCATGGAGGAGCAGTTGCCGGCTAAAGAGGCGATTCAAAAAGCTCTCGGTACCACCAACTATGTTGTCGCCCTGAACCTGGCTTCCACTACGCCCCAGTGGATGAAAGATATCGGCGCTAGCCCGATGAAGCTCGGTCTGGACTTGGCTGGTGGTGTGCACTTCCTGATGGAAGTCGACACCAACACCATCGTCAAGAACAACATGGAAAGCTACGAGCAGGAAGTGAAAAGCAAACTGCGGGAAGCCAAGGCTCGTTACCGCAATGTGGAGCTGGTGGATGATCGCGAGATTATTGCCCGCTTCCGCAACGATGAGCTGCGCAGCCGGGCGATGTCCACCCTGCGCAAGGAATTCCCGCAGCTCCAACTGCGCGAGTCCGGCAGCGGTGAAAACCTGGAGATCCGCGCAACCCTGACCGATCAGGAAATCAAGCAGCTGGAAGATTACGCCGTAACCCAGAACCTCACCACCCTGCGCAACCGGGTGAACGAGCTGGGTGTTGCTGAGCCGATCGTACAGCGCCAGGGCCGCAACCGTATCGTTGTGGAGCTGCCCGGTGTACAGGACACTGCAGAGGCCAAGCGTATTATCGGTAAAACTGCCAACCTCGAATACCGTATGGAAGCTCGCCCGGATGAGCTGGTTTCCAACAAGGAATACTTCGAGTACCGCGATGATCGCCAGGCGCAGATGTATGGTGGTGCCTGGTTGGAGCGCCAGATCATTATCAAGGGTGACAGCGTTACCAATGCCCGCGTCGGTTACGACGAGAGCGGTTTCCCGCAGGTAAATATCACCCTCGACGCCCGTGGCGGCGAGATGATGCACCGCGCTACCTGGAAAAATGTCGGTCGCCGTATGGGTACCCTGTTTATCGAGACTCGCTTTGAGCCGGTAACCGAGATCGACGAAAACGGTAACGAAGTTACCGTGCAGAAGCGCACCGAAGAGAAGAAGATTATTAATCTGGCCACGGTACAGAGTGCCTTGGGCAAGCAGTTCCGCACCACCGGTCTGGACAGCCCGGCTGAAGCTCAGGAACTGGCCCTGCTGCTGCGTGCTGGCGCCCTGGCTGCGCCCATGTACTTTGTGGAAGAGCGTGTGATCGGCCCATCTTTGGGTGCCGATAACATCAAGGTGGGTGTGCAATCCGTACAGATCGGTCTGCTGGCCGTGATTATCTGTATGCTGATTTCCTACCGCGTATTTGGCTTGGCCGCGAACCTGGCCCTGGCGGTGAATATGATCCTGCTGGTGGCGGTGATGTCGCTGTTGGGTGCAACCCTCACGCTGCCTGGTATCGCCGGTATCGTATTGACCGTGGGTATGGCGGTGGATGCGAACGTGCTTATATTCTCGCGAATACGGGAGGAGCTCAGAAATGGGATGCCTCCCCAGACAGCGATTAGTGCCGGTTTTGACAATGCTTACAGCACCATTGTGGATGCGAATATCACCACCCTGATTGTGGCGGTGATCCTGTATGCCATCGGTTCCGGTCCGGTACAGGGCTTCGCGGTAACCCTGTCTATCGGTATTCTCACCTCCATGTTCAGTGCCATTATGGGTACGCGAGCAATTGTTAATTTGTTCTACGGCGGTCGCCGTGTGCAGAAGCTCTGGATTTAAGGGAGTCAGTCATGAGTGAGACCAAAGTGGATAACGGCAAAATTACCGAGTACATGGGCAAGCGCGTCTACGACTTTATGCGCTGGCGCAAGATCGCCGGGATTGTCTCGGTGGTGCTGGTACTTTCCTCCATCGCCGCACTGGCAATGAACGGCCTGAAGTTCGGCCTGGACTTTACCGGTGGTACCCAGGTTGAAGTGGGTTATGAGGTAACGCCTTTTATCAGCGACGTGCGCGACCAGCTGGAAGCGGCAGGTTACGACGGTGCCACGGTAGTGAATTTTGGTTCTGAAAAGGACCTACTGATCAAGTTGCCCCCTGCGGTGACCGAGGAAGAAATCCAGATCAGCGCTACCGATCAGGAAACAACGACACCGATCGGTGACAAGGTTGTCGCTCTCCTGAGAGAGGGCAGTGAGGGTGATGTTGAGCTGCGCCGTGTCGAGATGGTGGGCCCACAGGTAGGTGCCGAGCTGCGCGATGACGGCGGCCTGGGCATGATGCTGGCCCTGTTTATGGTGATGATCTACGTTGCCCTGCGCTTCCAGTACAAGTTCTCTTTCGGCGCTGTAGCGGCTCTGGGCCACGATGTGATTATCGTGCTGGGCTTCTTTGCGGTGATGGGATTGGACTTCGATTTAACCGTACTGGCGGCAGTGCTGGCGGTGATCGGTTACTCCCTGAACGATACCATTGTGGTATCGGATCGTATCCGCGAGAACTTCCGCAAGGTGCGCAAGGCTGAGTCTGAGGAAATTATCAATATTTCTATCAGCCAGACCTTGGGCCGTACCTTTATGACGTCCTTCACCACCTTGCTGGTGCTGTGGGCGCTGCAGTTCTTCGGTGGCGAATTGATCCACAACTTCTCCCTGGCCTTGATCGTGGGTGTGGTTGTGGGTACTTACTCCTCTGTTTACGTAGCTGCCAACGTGCTGATGGCTTTGAATATCAACAAAGAAGATCTGATGCCGCCGGTGAAAGAGGGTGCGGAACTGGAAGAAATGCCCTGATGTGAATGAGAAGTGGCTGCGTTGACGCAGCCATTTTCGAGCGGCCCCGGCCGCGCTTTGCTGCTGGTCAGCGGAGCGCCGTCGGGGTTTTTTATTGCGCGGAGGTTAGGCTCTGGGCTTTTTGCCGAGGGTGATGTGCTTGGGGCCGGAAGTATTGGTCTGGCCGCTCACCCCTTTGGGCACCTGCTCGATCTCACCGCCACCGGCGAGGAACGCCTTTACCTGCTCCTCGATACTTTCGCTGGTCTCGAGGGGAGCGGCTTGTTTGCGATTGGAGGAAGAGGAAGGTTTCTTGGCCACGGCGCTATCCGGTTTTTATGTGTAAGCGGGCCATATTAGCACGGCTTGCACAAAAAATCACCCAAGTGGCCAGAGTCTGCACATAGCGGGTGTTTTGTCGACAGCTTTCGAATAATTTTGTCGTTTTTGGATAAATCGGGCCGCTTTGAGGCAGCCCGGAGGATAGTGCGTTATTCGGCTTCTTCTGTGGTCTCTTCGGTTTCCAGCGGCCAACCGCCCATCTCTTTCCACTTGTTCACGATGCCGCAAAACAGGGTTGCGGTTTTTTCTGCGTCGTACTCGGCGGAGTGGGCGCAGTTGTTATCAAACTCGATTCCAGCAACCTGGCAAGCTTTGGCCAATACGGTCTGGCCGTAGGCGAGGCCGGCGAGGCTAGCGGTATCGAAGCAGGAGAAGGGGTGGAATGGGTTGCGCTTGATACCGGTCCGCTCGACTGCTGCATTGACGAAGCCCAGGTCGAAGTGGGCATTGTGGGCAACCACGATGGCGCGGGTGCAGCTGTGCTTTTTCACGGCGCTGCGAATCTTGCGGAACAGTTCGGGGATGGCGATTTCTTCCGGCCAGGCGTCGCGGTCCGGGGATTCCAGGTCGATGCCAATAAAGTCGAGAGCGGATTGCTCAACGTTGGCGCCCTCAAAAGGCTCCAGGTGGAAACTGTGGGTCTCCAGCGGGAAGAGGTTGCCGGAGTCATCCATGTCGAGGATAACCGCAGAAATTTCCAGCAGTGCATCGGTGCGGGCGTTAAAGCCGCCGGTTTCAAGGTCGATGACCACGGGCAGAAAGCCTCGGAATCGCTGGGCGAGAGAGCTTTTTGGTCCAGTGGGTTCTTCGGCGGGTGTCACGGTGGTTCCTTGTAAATCTTGTCTTCAGGCCAGCAGCATTTGGCGCTGGTGGGGCAGGGTATTGTATTCGAATTGCAGCGCCTGCCGGGAGTGTTCTCCCCGCAGGCGCTGTAATCAGGGCATTCGCCGATTACGCAAGTTGCCAGTTTAAGGTTTCACCGGCTGCGAGGGGAATCAGATTTTCACCACCCATATCCAGTTTTTCCGGCAGGGTCCAGGGGCTCTTGACCAGGGTGATGGTGCCCTCGTTGCGCGGCAGCTCGTAGAAGTCGGGGCCGAACTCACTGGCAAAGCCTTCCAGCTTGTCCAGTTTGCCCGCGCGCTCGAATACTTCGGCGTAGAGCTCAATAGCGGAGTAGGCGGTATAGCAGCCGGCGCAACCACAGGAGTGTTCTTTTTTGTGGTGGGCGTGGGGGGCTGAGTCGGTGCCGAGGAAAAACTTCGGGTTACCGCTGGTGGCCGCTTCGATCAGTGCATTTTGATGGTAGCCGCGCTTGAGGATTGGCAGGCAGTAAAAATGCGGCTGGATACCACCAACCAGCATATGGTTGCGGTTGTACAGCAGGTGGTGTGCGGTAATGGTTGCGGCAACGCCTTCGCGGGCGCCTTGTACAAACTCTACTGCTTGGGCGGTGGTGATATGTTCAAACACCACTTTCAGCGTGGGGAAATCATCTACCAGGCGGGACAGGGTTTTCTCGATAAAAGCCTGCTCGCGGTCGAAGATATCGATATCGCTGGTGGTCACTTCACCGTGTACCAGCAGCTTCATTCCGCAGGTCTGCATCTCTTCCAGGGCCGGGTAGATATTGGCGATATCGGTAACGCCAGAATCGGAGTTGGTGGTCGCGCCCGCTGGGTACAGTTTGGCGGCGATAACACCAGCTTCATGGGCCTTGCGAATAACGGCGGCGTCGGTCTTGTCGGTGAGGTAGATCACCATCAAGGGTTCGAAGTTGGTGTCGGCGGGAACATTGGCGTCAATACGTTCCTTATATGCCACTGCACTTTCGGCATCGGTCACAGGGGGTACCAGGTTGGGCATTACAATCACGCGGCGGAATTGTTTTGCAGCATCGGGCACGGTACGCCCGAGAGCGGCGCCGTCGCGCAGGTGAATGTGCCAGTCGTCGGGGGCGCGCAGGGTAATTTGCTCCGTCATGGTACTCCGTAAAGCTTCTTAGCGTAGTGAGTCGTTGTGCGGCGCGAATGCTACCCGAAGCTGTACAAAATTGCGATGCACGAAAAGGTTAAAAATCAATCAATTGTGCTTACTCGCGCCTTGGCGCTAGTCGATCGCGAGCTTAGGCGCTACAATCGCGCCCCGACAAAGAGTGTGGGTATTGTTGTGCCCGCAATTTACCGATCCTGGGCATATCTCCAAGAATAACTCCCCCAGACCGACACTAGTTTCGCGTAGTGGCATTCCCCGTCTCCGCGTTTTTGTCGCGGCGGCGTATTTCCGGCAGCAGAGGACAGCAATGAGCAAAATCGAAAAGGTGGTACTGGCATACTCCGGTGGATTGGATACGTCAGTAATCGTGCGATGGTTGCAGGAGACTTACGGTTGTGAAGTGGTGACTTTCACCGCTGATATCGGCCAGGGTGAAGAGGTGGAACCGGCCCGTGCCAAGGCCGAGGCCCTCGGGGTTAAAGAGATTTATATCGACGATCTGCGCGAAGAGTATGTGCGCGATTTCGTTTTCCCGATGTTCCGCGCCAATGCGATTTATGAAGGGGAGTACCTGCTGGGTACCTCTATTGCGCGCCCGCTGATTGCCAAGCGCCTGATTGAGATTGCCAACGAGACTGGCGCCGATGCCATTTCCCACGGTGCTACCGGTAAAGGTAATGACCAGGTGCGCTTCGAACTGGGCGCCTACGCGCTGAAGCCGGGCATCCAGGTAATCGCTCCCTGGCGCGAGTGGGACCTGAACTCCCGCGAAAAGCTGATGCAGTACTGCGAGCAGCACAATATTCCGGTGGACTTCTCTTCCAGCAAGAAGAAATCCCCTTACTCGATGGATGCCAACCTGCTGCACATCTCTTACGAGGGCGGCAACCTCGAAGATCCCTGGGCGGAAGCCGAAGAGGATATGTGGCGCTGGAGTGTGAGCCCCGAGGCGGCCCCGGAAGAACCCACCTACATTACTTTGGGTTTTGAGAAGGGCGATCCCGTTTCTATCGACGGTGAGCGCTTAAGCCCTGCTACTTTGCTTGAGAAGCTGAATAAGTTGGGCGGAGCCAACGGTATCGGTCGTCTGGATATCGTGGAAAACCGCTACGTGGGAATGAAGTCCCGCGGCTGCTACGAAACACCGGGCGGCACCATTTTGATGAAGGCGCACCGCGCCATTGAGTCCATTACCCTGGATCGCGAAGTTGCGCACATGAAGGATTCCCTGATGCCGCGCTACGCCGAGCTGGTTTACAACGGTTACTGGTGGTCCCCGGAGCGCAGCATGCTGCAGGCTGCGATCGATGAGTCCCAGGATGTGGTTAATGGCGAAGTTCGCCTGAAACTGTACAAAGGCAGCGTGAGTGCTGTGGGCCGTCGCTCTGCGGACAGCCTCTTCGATGAGCGTATCGCTACCTTCGAAGACGATGCTGGCGCTTACGACCAGAAGGATGCGGAGGGCTTTATCAAGCTCAACGCCCTGCGTCTGCGCATTGCCGCAGGTAAAGGAAGAAAATTGATTTAGTTGATTTAGATCAGCAATCACCGGGCAAGGATGCGCTTAAATCCTTATCCGGCCAATAGTAACCACAGTGCCTCACACATTGTGGTTACACACCTTCTGTGGTGGGCCAGTCCCGCACAGTGGAACCGAATCTTAAAAGCAACGGAAGTAAAAACATGACGACAACGGTGGCAAAGACCGGCCCTGTGCCGGACTATGACTACAATATCGTGCGCCAGTTCACCATCATGTCCGTGGTCTGGGGCATTTTTGGTATGGGCATGGGCGTATTGATCGCAGCCCAGCTAGCCTGGCCTGAACTCAACGACTTTTGGCAGCCCTTCTCGCACTTCGGGCGCTTGAGGCCTCTGCACACCAATGCGGTAATTTTCGCCTTTGGTGGTAGTGTTCTCTTTGCCACTTCTTACTATGTGGTACAGCGTACCTGTCAGGTCCGCCTTTGGGGTGGCTGGCTGATCCCCTTCACCTTCTGGGGATGGCAGGCCGTTATCGTCGCCGCGGCAATCACTCTGCCGATGGGCTTCACTTCCACCAAGGAATACGCTGAGCTCGAGTGGCCTATCGATATCCTGATTGCCCTGGTTTGGGTTGCTTACGCGCTGGTGTTCTTCGGCACCATCATGAAGCGTAAGACTTCTCACATCTACGTGGCGAACTGGTTCTTCGGTGCTTACATCGTAACTATTGCTGTTCTCCATATCGTTAATAACCTGGAGATTCCTGTTGGCCCGTTCAAGTCCTACTCTATCTATTCGGGCACTAAGGACGCAATGATCCAGTGGTGGTATGGCCACAACGCAGTAGGGTTCTTCCTGACTGCTGCCTTCCTCGGCATCATGTACTACTTCGTACCTAAGCAAGCTGGTCGTCCGGTTTATTCTTACCAGCTGTCTATCGTTCACTTCTGGGCACTGATCTCCCTGTACGTATGGGCTGGTGGTCACCACTTGCACTACTCAGCGCTGCCCGACTGGGCTCAGAGCCTGGCGATGGTTATGTCCCTGATTCTGCTGGCACCTTCCTGGGGCGGTATGATCAACGGCATCATGACCCTGTCCGGCGCATGGCATAAGCTGCGCACCGACCCGACCCTGCGCTTCCTGGTGGTATCCCTGTCCTTCTACGGTATGTCTACCTTCGAAGGTCCGATGATGTCCATCAAGACTGTAAACGCTCTGTCTCACAACACTGACTGGACCGTTGGCCACGTACACTCCGGCGCTTTGGGCTGGGTTGCCATGATCTCTATCGGTGCTCTGTATCACCTAGTTCCGGTTCTGTGGAAACGCCGCGAAATGTACAGCTCCAAGCTGATCAACGCGCACTTCTGGCTGGCAACTGTAGGTACTGTTCTGTACATCGCCGCTATGTGGGTTAACGGTATTACCCAGGGCCTGATGTGGCGTGCATTTAACGCCGACGGCACCCTGACTTACAGCTTCGTAGAGAGTGTTGTAGCCAGCCATCCGGGCTATGTAGTTCGCTGGTTGGGCGGCGCCATGTTCCTGGTGGGTATGCTGCTGATGGCTTACAACGTTTACCGCACGATTACCGAGAAGGTAAACGATGCCGAAGCCGATAACACCGTTCGAGCAGTGCCTGCGGCATAGGAGTTTAGATCGTGAAGAATCATGACCTCGTAGAAAAAAACATCGGCTGGATGATCTTTTTCACCATTATCGCCATCAGTTTCGGCGCCCTGGTTGAGATCGTTCCGCAGTTCTTTACCAAGGATAACTACACGCCGCTGCCGGGGCAGAAGCCGCTGACAGCAATGGAGCTGGAAGGTCGCGATATCTACATTCGCGAAGGCTGCCACGTTTGCCACACTCAGATGATTCGTCCTCTGCGTGCGGAAGTTGAGCGTTACGGCCACTACTCCATGGCTCAGGAATCCATTTACGAGCACCCCTTCCTGTGGGGCTCCAAGCGTACCGGTCCAGACCTGGCGCGCGTAGGTGGACGCTACTCTGATGAATGGCAGCGCGCGCACTTGTACAACCCGCGCAGCGTTGTGCCTGAGTCAATCATGCCTGCTTACCCCTGGTTGTTCGACAATGTGGTAACTGGCGAATACACCGCACGTAAGATGGAAGCGCTGCGCTTCGTCGGTGTGCCCTACACCGATGACGACATCGCCAACGCCGCTGAGCCTTTCAAAGGTGGCAAGGTCAAGGAAATTGACGCGCTGGTCGCTTACTTGCAACAGCTGGGTACCCTGGTTACCCAAAAACGCTAATAGCGAGGAAGGAAACTCGTGACTATTGAAACTTTGCGGGAAATCGGTCTGGTTCTGGGCTCTGTGGCTTTTCTGGCTATCTGCTGGTGGGCCTTCTCTCCGAAGCGCAAGAAGCGCTTCGAAGAAGATGCCAATTTGCCATTTGCCGATGAAGAGCGACAAGCCGACAAGGACAAGTCGGCCGCTCAGCAGGACGAATCCAATTCCGGGGATAAACCCGGAGCCAATCGAAAACAGGGGCAGGATAAGTAATGAGTACATTCTGGAGTGTGTGGGTAATTGTGCTCACCCTCGCCAATCTGGCGTTGATTACCTGGGTGCTGTTCGCCAACCGAAAGGTGGCAGTGGATGACCAGGCTGAACCGGAAAACAAAACCACGGGCCACGTTTACGATGGCATCGAGGAATACGACAACCCGCTGCCCAAGTGGTGGTTCATGTTGTTCATTGCCACCCTGGTGTTCTCTGCGGGATATCTGGTGGTTTACCCGGGTCTGGGTAACTTCAAAGGTGTCGGCAACTGGACTTCTGTCGGTGCATTGGAAGCTTCCCAGGCCAAGGCTCAGGAGCGATTCCACGAGACCTTCGGTAAGTACGAAAATATGCCGATCGAGCAGATTGCGCAGAGCCCCGAAGCCCTCAAGATGGGTTCCCGGATCTTCGCTAACAACTGTGCGGTATGTCACGGTGCAGATGCCGGCGGTAACTTTGGCTTCCCGAACCTGACCGATAACGCCTGGCTGTACGGCGGCACCCCGGAGAAAATCCTGGAAACCCTGTACAACGGTCGTCAGGGCATGATGCCTCCTCAGGGTCCGGTGATCGGTGAAGAAGGTGTTAGAAATGCGACAGAGTATGTTCTCTCCCTGAACGGCCTGGAGCACGACACCGCCATGGCAGCCGAAGGTCAGAAGGTATTCAACACCGTGTGTATGGCTTGTCACGGTATGGATGCCAAAGGCAACCAAATGCTGGGTGCGCCGAACCTGACCGACGACATCTGGCTGTACGGTAGCAATCGCGAACAGATCCAACACACTATTCGCGGTGGTCGTACAAATATGATGCCCGCGCAAAAAGATAAACTGCGTGAAGACAAAATCCGCCTCGTAGCGGCCTATGTCTACAGCCTGTCGCAGCAGGAAGAAGAAAAGCAGTAATTAACTATTGAGGCCCGGCATTTGCTGGGCCTTGTTTTATCAAGGGACTCCGGGCGCTGCAGGGACGGAGAAAAAAGCCTCAACATAAGGGGCTACCTGGCCCACGTACAAGATGTGCCCGTGCGAGAGTGAGGTTTGTGTGAGTGATTTAATTCCAACCCGTGAGGAACAGGAAGGTGATGGCGAAGTTCGCTATCGCATGCTGTATGAGTCGGAAGACAAAGTCTACATCCGACATATCAAGGGTGTTTTCACCCGTGTTCGCAAATATACCGGCCTGCCTTTGCTGCTGGCTTTCTTCTTCCTACCCTGGATCAATATTGACGGGCGCCAGTCGGTCTTCTTTGATCTCCCCACCCGCCAATTCCATATTTTCTGGACTACTTTCGGCCCCCAAGACGGCTTCCTTCTAGGTTGGCTGCTGATCATTGCCGCCTTCGCCCTGTTTGCGGTCACCACTTTGCTGGGCAGGGTGTGGTGTGGCTTCACCTGTCCGCAGACCGTCTGGACCATGATGTTTATCTGGGCAGAAAGGGTTTGTGAAGGCGATCGCAACAAGCGCATGAAGCTCGACAAGGCCCCCTGGAACCTGGAAAAGGTTCTGCGCAAGGGTGGCACACACACGATCTGGCTGTTGATCTCGCTGGCAACTGCACTGGCATTTGTGGGTTATTTCTACGGTGTGCGCGAGCTGGTCGTGGATCTGGCGACGTTTAACGCGCACCCGCAGGGTGTTTTCTGGGTCGCTTTCTTCACTTTTGCCACCTATATGAACGCCGGCTTCCTGCGTGAGCAGGTGTGTAAATATATGTGCCCCTATGCCCGTTTCCAGTCGGTAATGTACGACGAGGATACGCTGGCGGTTTACTACGATGCCAAGCGGGGTGAGACCCGTGGTCCGCGCAAGAAGAACGTGGATTATAAAGCGGAAGGTATGGGCGACTGTATCGACTGCTACTGGTGCGTTCAGGTGTGTCCGGTGGATATCGATATCCGCGACGGCATGCAGTACGAATGTATCAACTGTGGCCTCTGTGTCGATGCGTGTAACAGCGTGATGGACAAGATGGGCTATGAGCAGGGCTTGATTCGCTTCACCTCTGAGGACGAATTGCAGGGTGGAAAGACCCGCTTCCTGCGCCCGCGCCTATTTGGCTACGCGTTGATACTGGTTGCGATGACCGGCCTGTTTGCACAGCAAGTGATGACTCGAAGCCCTATCGAGGCAGAAATAACTCGCGACCGCGGTGCTCGTATGTTCCGTGAGTCTCAGGGGCAGGTGCAAAACGTCTACACGGTGAAAATCAACAATATGGATCAGGCTCCCCACGAATTCACCATCAAGGTGGAAGGTAAGCCTGAATACGATTACTCCATTCGCAAGCCGAAGACGATTTACCTGGTGCCTGGAGAGATGTTCTCCGTTCCCATTCGGGTAAGCGTTCCCAGAGACCAGCTGAAGGATACCAAGCACGATATCGAGATTGTTGTCCAAGCAGTCGACAATCCTGAGCTGGTTGATAAGCACCGAACGGTGTTTATTGGTCCAAAGCAGTAGACGGGACGCCAATCCCGTTGCAAAGTACGGGCCCGCCCAGGCGGGCTCGACTTTTGTGCACAAACGGTAACTTTTTGGTAACGCGATGAATGAATCAACCCCAAAACCCTGGTACCGGGAACCTTGGGCGTGGATGGTACTGGCCCCACTGATTACAGTGGTGGTTGTCTCCACAATTACAGTCTCGATAGCGGTGCGCTTTGCTGACGATAAAGTCAGTGATACTTACTACAAAGACAGCCGCATGTATCACTTCAGCGCCGAGCAAGACTTGCGCGCGAAAGAGCTGGGTCTGGCCGCTTTGGTCCAGTTTCAGCCTTCTGAAAAATCGGTTGTCGTGGAGCTGAATGGCGACCTCGACTACCCCAAGGCCCTACTGCTCACATTGAGCCACCCGGTGGAGTCTGACCTGGATAAGCATATCGAGCTCTCCCAGCTCTCCGTGGGCCGCTACCAGGGCACTTTGCCTGAAGGCGTTGGGAATCGCTGGTATCTGCGCTTGATGCCGGAACTCGATCCCGATGCGCATCAGGACGCCAACTGGCGCCTGAAAGGTGAAATCAACTTCGATCTCGGCAATGCCGCGCCACTGAACGCAGTAACTCAATGACTTCGTCTTCCTCCTCCTGTTATCACTGCGGACTTCCAGTCCCTCCCGGCAGCAACCACTCGGTGGTTATCGACGGGGCCGCCCGGGATATGTGTTGTCCAGGCTGTGAGGCGGTAGCCAGCGCTATCGTTTCCGGTGGTCTGGATGGCTTTTATCGCTTCCGGGAGAAGGAGAGTGACAGGCCGGAGGAAGCTCAACCCCAGGACCGCTGGGCGGCATACGATTTGCCGGAAGTGCAGCAGCAGTTTGTTCACGATTGGGATAACGGCAACAAGATTGCCTCGCTGTTGATTAGCGGTATTACCTGTGCGGCCTGTGTGTGGTTGATAGAAAAGCACCTGGGGCAGTTGGACGGGATTGAGAAGGTCTCTGTCAACGCCAGTACCCAGCGTGCCCAGATCGGTTTTAATCCCGACAAGATCAAACCCAGTGAGCTGTTTGGCGAACTGGAACGGATTGGCTACCGGCCGGCCCCGGCCACTGCGGCCAACCAGGAAAGCGTGATCCAGAGCGAGCACCGCGCCGCCCTGCGCCGCCTGGGTGTCGCCGGACTCGGCACCATGCAGGTGATGATGTTTGCCATCGCCCTGTATTTTGGTGCTGCAGCGGAAGAGGGTGTCGGCGAGTTTGAGCGCTACTTCCGCTGGGTTTCCCTGCTGGTAGCAACGCCAGTGGTTTTCTACGCGGCGCGCCCATTTTTCAGTGCCGCTTTGCGCAGCCTGCGCGCCCGACACCTGAGTATGGATGTGCCGGTGTCCCTGGCGATTGGTATGGCCTATGTCGCCAGCTTTTACGCCACCGTATTCGGCACCGGTGAGGTGTACTTCGAATCTATCTCCATGTTCACCTTCTTCCTGTTGTTGGGGCGGACGGTGGAAATGCGCGCCCGCCATCGGGCGGGCTTAGCCAGCGGTGGTCTGGCTCAGTTGCTGCCGATGACGGCGGCTAAATACCAAGGGGGCGATATTGTCCATGTACCGGTGGCCGCATTGGTCGCTGGGGATAAAGTTTTGTTGCGCCCGGGAGACACTATCCCCGCCGATGGGGAGGTGCTGGAGGGCGTGAGCGGTGTGGATGAATCCCTGCTCAGCGGTGAATCGGCACTGCAGCAGAAGTCTGCAGGCAGCCCGGTTTATGCCGGTAGTGTCAACGGCGATTCCACCCTGACTATTCGAATTACGGCAGCGGGGCAGTCGACTCGCTTGTCTGCTATTGAGCGCCTGGTAGAACGGGCGCAATTAGATAAACCCAACCAAGTGGCCCTGGCAGATCGGGTCGCGGGTATTTTTGTCGGTGTCGTTTTATTCGCGGCATTGGCGGCGTTTATTGTCTGGTGGCAAATCGATCCCAGTCGCGCTTTTTGGGTGTCCTTATCTGTTTTGGTGGTGACTTGCCCCTGCGCACTGTCGCTGGCAACCCCTGCTGCCCTGGCTTCCGCCACCTTGCGTTTACAGCAGTTGGGACTTCTTGTGGCTGGAGGCAGCCTACTGGAAACGTTGCCGCGAATCGGCCGGGTGCTGTTCGACAAGACCGGTACCCTGACACGCGGTGAGCCGAGAATTCTGGATATTGATTTGCTGCGGGCCAACTGGAGCGAGCAGCGGGTTAAGGATGTTGCCGCTGCCCTGGAATCCCAGACCAATCACCCCCTGGCCAGGGCCTTCCGAGCCTGGCGTGGCAATCTCATCGCCACTGATCTGAAAGTTCATACCGGGGCTGGCCTGGAAGGGCAGATCGAGGGGGACAGTTACCGGCTGGGTAAGGCGAGCTTTGTCTCCAGTGAGGAAATTTTCACGCCCGAAGGGGAGGGGCAGTGGTTGCTGCTCGGCGACTCCCTGGGCCCTATTGCCTGGATTGCGTTGGGGGATAAGTTACGGGACTCGGCAACCACCGCTGCTGAGGGTTTGACTGAGCAAGGTCTTTCAGTGGAACTGCTCAGTGGTGACCAGTCTGCGGAAGTTGAGCGGCTGGCAGGGCGAGCGGGTATCGATAACTACCGCGCCGGTGCCTCGCCAGAGGACAAGCTCAGCCATATGAAGCAGCTGCAAAGCGATGGTGAGAAGGTGTTAATGGTAGGGGATGGTATCAATGATGTGCCAGTGCTCTCTGGTGCCGATGCCTCTGTGGCGATGATGTCTGCGGCGGATCTGGCCCAGTCCCGCGCCGATGCCATTTTGCTGAACGGAGATCTCGAAGTGCTGCCCAAAGCTATAGAGCTGGCGCACAAGTGCCGCCGAATTGTGCGGCAAAACCTGGCATGGGCTCTGGGCTACAACGTGATTGCCCTGCCGCTGGCATTTTGCGGTCTGGTGCCGCCCTGGGCTGCGGCAATCGGTATGTCCCTGAGTTCTCTGATCGTAGTGCTAAATGCGTTGCGTCTGTCCCGTGGACAGGAAGTCGACGAAAACCCTGTGGGCGCTGCGGCTTAATCCCGTGCTCACAGAAAGAGAGGAGGTGTAACTGATGGAAAGTCTGTATTTCCTGATTCCCATTGCGGTGATTTTGGTTGGCTTTGCGGTGAAGCTCTTTTTCTGGGCCGTGAATAACGGACAGTACGATGACCTGGAAACGGAAGGTCGTCGCATTTTGTTTGATGACGATGATGTTCAGCAGGACAAATCTGACGCGGAAAGGAAGCAGGAGAAGTAAGTGGGGGACTGGGGTTTTTTAGCGGCGGCGCTCGCTATCGGTTTTTTGGGTAGCAGTCACTGCATCGGTATGTGTGGGGGAATCTCCGGAGCGCTGGGTATGGCGACACCGGGGAAAAAGACTGCTTGGGTGCAGCTGGGCTCTTACCAATTGGGTCGCCTGGGTAGCTATGCGCTGATGGGAGCGCTCGCCGGTGCCCTCGGTGCGGCGATACTGCCGGCACTAACTCCACTGCGATTTGCTGCCGGGATCATGTTGATCCTGATGGCGCTGTACATCGGCGGTATCTGGCAGGGATTGGCTTGGATTGAAAAAGGGGGCCGTTACATTTGGCGCTATGTGCAGCCACTATCGGCCAAATTATTACCGGTGCGCTCTGCGGGGCAGGCATTGGCACTGGGATCCCTGTGGGGCTGGTTGCCCTGTGGTTTGGTTTATAGCGCGCTGACGTTCGCCCTGGCCCAGGGCAGTGCCGAGCGGTCTGCCCTGGCGATGTTTGCTTTTGGTTTGGGCACCGTGCCCGCCATGCTGGCTACTGGTGCTGCGGCGGCACAGGTGCGTGGCATAGTGCAAAAGCCGGGGGTTCGCTATGGTTTCGCCGCAGCGATTTTGCTGTTTGGTATCTGGACCATTTGGGGGGCTATGGGTCACGGTGGACACGGAAACCACGCCAACCACGGGCAGATGAGCGGGATGGAAGCTCCCGCAGAAGATACGGAAGAGCAGGGACACCATCATCACCATCACTAAGCGCAGTGATGATGGGTCCTGTGGGCGCTAGAGGTCGATCCGCAGGGATAGGTCGATAGCGCGCAGGTGCTTGGTCAGGCTACCAGAAGAGATATAGTCCACTTCCAGTTCAGCTAACTGAGCGATGCGATCCCGGTCGACACTGCCGGAAAGCTCAATCTTGGCTTTGCCTTTGGCCAGTTTCAGGGCCGTTCTAGTGTCTTCATCATTGAATTCGTCGAGCATAATCACGTCCACACCGGCGGCGAGCGCCTGCTCCAGCTCTTCAATATTTTCCACTTCGACTTCAATCAAGGCTTCCGGCTTGATCACTCGCGCTTGGGCGACGGCGTGTTCAATGCCTCCGGCGGCGAAGATATGGTTCTCTTTGATCAGGAAGGCGTCGTAAAGACCGATGCGGTGATTGTGGCAGCCACCGCAAAGTACGGCGTACTTCTGTGCGCTGCGCAGACCGGGAATGGTCTTGCGGGTGTCGAGAATCTTCACCTCAGTGCCTTCAGCTCGCGCGGCGAACTCCGCAGCGGTTGTGGCAGTGCCGGATAAGGTTTGCAGGAAATTCAGTGCGGCGCGCTCGCCGGTGAGGATAGCGCGGGCATTGCCTTCCAGCTCAAAAATAACGGCGTTGGCGCTGATGCGGTCGCCGTCCTTGAAGTGCCAGGTGAGGACGAGCTCCGGGTCCAGGGCGTGGAATACAGCCTCTACCCAGGCGCGACCACTCAGAGTGCAATCTTCGCGGGTGATTACCCGGGCCCGCGCATTGCGGTCCTCTGGGATCAGCTGGGCGGTGATATCGCCACTACCAATATCTTCTTCCAGGGCCACCTGAACTGAGCGTTGCAGGTCGGCAGTGATATTGGGAATAGCCGTGTCTTGTGGTCGCATTGGGAAACCTCGAAATTAACGCCGGCGCAGTTTACCAAAACACTCGGGGTTTTGACTGCTCAACTCAGTCACTGGCAAGTAGCAGTTGGCTCTACGAATAGCTGTGACAAGTGTCTCAAATATGTCGCAGAACTGTGTAAAACAGTCCTATAACGCGAGTAGAATGACCGAAGAGTTAGGCTTGATCGCAGCCTGAATAGTTTCAGAGCAGGGCCGGTAAACGCTGTTCTCTCGCGGTCAAAACTTGAGTGAAATCAAGAACTTCGGCAGATTTTTCGCGCATGATCGCGGCGGGATTTCAACAGTTTGGGAATGTGGTTAGCGGGGAACAGAAAGCCCCCGTTTCCGCTAGGGAGACCACTTTTCCATTCACTAATTTTTGCTTTTGGCCTCAACGCTACAAGTCGGACGGCATTCGAAGGACCTCTTGGAAATGAGTGAATCCAGAAAGGTAGTTTCCCTCTCAGAGAAAAGTGGAGCGCGAAATATTTCTGCATCAGGTAAGCCCCCTGTTCTGCCCGCCGCAGTAACAATGCTGAAGGACAAAGCGACGGCACAGCTGCTGGAGCGGATTAAAGCGCTGTTTGGCAAGGTGGATGATTCCCTGTTTGCAATGGCCGAGCGAGCTCATGGCCAGGAGGAGCAGGATGGGCTTTTCCAGGCACTGCGCCTGCTGCGCGTTGAGCGCCGCAATATTGCCGAGCACTTTATCCAGAACGTCTCGCGCGCTTTTCAGGTCCGCCAGGAAGAAAAGACGGAAAGCAGTTTCGCCTCAGATAACCTGTCGTTGGTTCACAACGATGACCTGGAGCAGTTGGTCGCTGCCGATACCATGGTGGCTAATGCCAAGCGCGATTTCGCTGAGCCCCTTACCGAGCTGTGCATGAGGCTCGATACGCTCTACTCCGTCAAGGTGTACGACAAGAACAACCCTCTGGGGCCGGACGTAATCTGTGACGCCTTTGTAGAGGCGATTCAGGATCTGGACCTATTTATCCGCGCTCGCCTCACCCTGCTGAAAAAGTTCGAGCAGGTGGTCATGCTGCAGCTGCGGGATTTTTATGAATTTTGTAACCAATTACTTGTAGAGCAGGGCGTACTGCCATCTCTGCGTGAGCAGCAGCGAGTAGCCAGGCAGCGCTCGGCCTACAACGGTGCTCCCCACGCCGCCAGTGCCCCCACTGGTAGTGCCGGCGATGTAGAGGCTGGCAGCCAGCCAGTACAAGGTGGAGTTGCAGCTACGGGGCACTTCCCTCCAGGATTGGTGCCCGCAGCCGCAGGTGTTACTCCAATGCCTGCAGGGGATCTGCTTTCCCACTTGGGTGCGCTGCAAAGTGGCAGCCACTATCAAGGTGGAAGTGCGGTACAGCTTTTGAATGTGGGCGAATTGCTACAGCAGCGCTTGGTGGATTCCAACCAGGCCGCTTCGCTGGCAAAAGTCGATAGCGATGTGATCAAGCTGGTGGAGATGTTGTTTTCCTTTATCCTGGAGGACCGCAGCCTTGCCACCCAAATCAAATCACTTCTGGGCCGCCTGCAACTGCCGCTGTTGAAAGTAGCCATTGCAGACAAGTCATTTTTCAGTAAAGGCGGCCATCCTGCGCGCAAATTGCTGAACGAGTTGGCCGATGCCGCTACCGGATGGCAGGCAGGGGATAACTACGAATCCGATCCCCTGTACAAAGAGATATCCGAAATTGTTGAGCGCGTGCTTAATGAGTTTGATCGGGATATCAATATCTTTGCCGTTTTACTGGAATCCCTGCGCGAATTTATCGTCCGCGAGCGCAAGCGTGCCGAGATGTTGGAGCGCCGCGTTGTCGATGAGGCGGATGGTCGGGCTAAAACCCAAGCTGCCCGCGCACGGGTTGCCGCAGTCATGGATGCCTTGGTTGCAGAGCGGGATCTGCCACAGGTGGTGCAGGATTGGTTGAACAAAGTTTGGAACAACGTGCTGTTCCTGACTTGCGTCAAAGAGGGTACAGAGAGCGACGCCTGGAACCGCGACGTGCGCACAGCGAGAGATCTCGTGTGGAGTGTGCAGGCCCCAATGCCGGATTCCCGCAAACAGTTATTGAGCTTACTGCCTGTTTTGCAGGAGAGATTGCGCGAGGGAATTGAGGCGCTTTCCTATAACGCTTTCGAAGCGCGTACCCTTTTCACCGGCCTCAAAGAAGTTTATCGCGAGCGCTTTGCCCTGGCCCAGCAATTGGCTGAGCAGCGTGAACGTGAAGTGGCAGAGCAGGTTGCCCGCGAAGTGCGCGCAGCGAAATCTGCTGAGCCTGCGCCTGTTGCCCCTGTCGTGGAGCAGGAAACTGCTGCTGATGCCGGACCCGCTGATGTTACTGAAGCTACGGTTGGTGAAGCTGCAGTGACTGAAGCGGTTATTGCAGAAGCCGTGGTTACCCAGGAAGTGATTTCAGACACTGCCGAAGACCAACTTCCAGATGAGCCAGGTGAAGTTACTGTTGAAGCTGTCCAAGCCGAACCCCAGGAAGTGGCGGTGCCGCAGATGGAAGAGCTTGAGCAGGCAGTTGCTGAAGCAGAGGTGGCTGCACCGGAGCAGGATGGACTGGCCCCCCTTGACGAAGATGATCCCCACTGGCAGATGACCTTCCGCCTGGCACAGGGCAGTTGGTTCGAGCTGAAGCGCTCTGAGGACGAGCAGTTCCGTTGTCGTCTGGCGGCGGTAATTCGCGATATCGACCAGTTTATCTTCGTTAATCGCAATGGCGCCAAAGTCGCTGAATTCGCCCGACTAGAGCTGGCCCATGCGCTGCGTTCGGCACAACTGCTGCCGCTGGATGACGGCATGTTGTTTGAGCGGGCGCTGCAGTCCGTAATTGGCAATGTGCGCAAGAAGCGCAGTGAGCAGCGCTAATTTTCAGGAATGTAACGAGCGGACGTTGAGTATTTAGCAGGGATACTCAGTGGCCAGTGGTTTTCCGCAAGTTATGTCGCGATACTGCTCCGATCAGATTGGCATATCGATCAACGCTTCCATAGAATGGTAACTGCTGAAGCCTCGGGCGATACCGGGGCTATCAATAGGTTGCAGCGGAGATCGCAGATTGAAATATCAAGTGGAGTCTGGCTGGTTGGCGGGCGCGCGCCGGGTTCCGAGTCCTCATTGCAATAGCCGCCCGGAAGACTGTGCGGTGGATCTATTGGTGATTCACAGTATCAGCTTGCCGCCCGGACAATATGGCGGCCCCTACATTGATGCCTTTTTCCTGGGGCAGTTGGATATCGACGCGCACCCCTATTTTGCCGATATTGCTGCGTTACAGGTGTCTGCGCATATTTTGATCGACCGCGATGGCCTGGTAACTCAATACGTGCCCCTTGATAGGCGTGCCTGGCACGCGGGCAAGTCCGAGTTTAAAGGTCGCACTAACTGCAATGATTTTTCCATTGGTATTGAGCTGGAAGGTTTGGATACCGATATTTACACCGACTCCCAATATCACGCACTTGCCGAGGTGAGTGCTGCGATTATGCAAGCTTATCCCGCTATCGATATCGATAGAATTGCCAGTCATTCGGATATTGCTCCCGGAAGGAAATTGGACCCGGGCCCGGGGTTTGACTGGGAGCGCTACCTCAACAAGCTGAAAAAAATCGTCTGATACCCAGTAGCGGACCTTAAAAAGGGGGAAGGGTTTCTGTAACAGGAGCCGCAGCACGATTTTGATAACTGAAACAGTCCCGGATTATTTATGACTCTGTTAATTGTTCTGATAACCGTTGCCCTGGTGCAAATCTGGGGTTCAGGGGCTCCGTTACATCGCGATGGTTGGTTCAGTCGCTGGAGTCAGTATTTACAGGCGTTGCCCAGCATTAATGGCAATAGTGGTCTGCTGCTTGGTGTCACTATCCTGGTTCCAGTATTGATCTCTGCGATTGCGATGACGCTGGCAGAGGGCGCTGCGGGTGGTCTGGGCTACCTGCTGTTGGGGGTGCCACTGCTGCTCTATTGTCTCGGTCGCGGCAACTTCAACGATATCGTCGCAAACTACCTGCGCCACTGGTATAGCGGAGACCTGGAAGGTGCCACCAAAGCGGCAGCGCCCATTTTGCGCGAGTTACACGAAGCGCCCTCCGATGACACTTGTCTGCATGAGCAGGTATTTCGCGGCGCTGCCTACTGCGCCTTTGAGAGACTTTTCGCCGTGCTGTTCTGGTTTATTTTGCTGGGTATTCCCGGGGCTGTACTCTTCCGCTTGAGTGCTTTGTACGCAGAAAATACCCGGGGCTCCTCCGAAGAGGCGACGGCGGCGCGTTGGTTGTGGTTGTTGGAATGGCTGCCGGTCCGTGTGATGGGGCTGAGCTTTGCCATTGTGGGTAACTTTGCCGGTTGTTACCGCGCCTGGCGCCGGGTGCTGATGTGTCGTGAGAGCCATACCGATCAGGTTCTCGAGGCTTACCTGGAGGGGGCTCTCGGCGGTATTGACGCCAGTGAGTGCAGTGGTGGTTCCGATCTATCTCAGATGCAGCGCCAAAGTGGTGCGGAGATTGAGGGGCTTCAAGCGCTGCTATCCAGAACCTTGCTTCTGTGGATCACTGGTTTGGCCCTTCTGGTTCTGTTTATCTAAGGAGCCTCTGAATAACTCCGTAATGCCTGTACCATCGCCCCAGAGCTACTTTTGTCTTCTGGGGCGATTGTTGAATTTGTCGCCATTTTCAAAATTTTCTTTCCTTCCTATCTTGACTTATCCCCCCCTTCCTACGAAATTGCGCGCCCCAGCGGCCGGACTTCGGTGCTTTGCCATATCAATAAAGCGAAGCTAGTCATTGCCTGCGACGGCTTATACTCATTGGAGGAAGTAGGGTTTGGAATTTTCGGTATTGGAACCGCAAATGTTGTCAGATCTGGCTAGGGCAAATGATTGGAACGCAGCCACATTAGTGGCGGGCTTGCGAACCTATTTTCGCAGCGGCAGCACCACTGAATTGAGTTGGCGGCGCAAGCAACTGTCTCAGCTGCGCAAGATGATCTCCGAGAACGAGGCACATTTTGTCCAAGCCCTTCGCGATGATTTGCGCAAAGCTCCCCAGGAAAGCTACCTCACTGAAATTTCATTTCTCTACAACGATATCGATCACACCCTGAAGTCCCTGAAGAAATGGGTGCGCCCGCGCAAGGTCCAATCGCCGATGATGACCCAGCCGGCCAAGAGCTATGTGCAACCGGAGCCGCTGGGTGTTGTGCTGATTATCGGTGCCTGGAATTATCCGCTGCAATTATTGTTATCGCCGTTGGTACCGGCGATTGCCGCTGGCAATTGCGCGGTGGTAAAGCCCTCTGAATTATCGCCCGCAACCTCCCGGTTAATCGCAGAATTATTACCGCGTTATCTCGACAATGATGCCTTTGCGTGTGTCGAAGGTGGTGTGGCAGAAACCACGGCGCTGCTGGAGCAGCGCTGGGACCATATTATGTACACCGGCGGTGGCCGGGTCGGCAAAATCATAATGAGTGCGGCGGCTAAATACCTGACTCCGGTAACCCTGGAACTCGGCGGAAAGAGCCCTTGTATTGTTGCCGATGATGCCAACTTGGAAGTGGCTGCACGGCGAATTGCCTGGGGTAAATTTACCAATGCGGGGCAGACTTGTATCGCCCCGGATTATGTTCTCTGTAGTCGGCGTACAGCCGATCGGCTCACCCCCATGTTGCAGCGGGTGCTCTGGGAAATGTATGGGGAGCATCCGCGAGAATCTGCCGACTATGGGCGCATTATTAACAGCCAGCACACCCTTCGCCTGTCGGATTACCTGGGGGATGGAGAGGTGGTATTTGGCGGTGAAGTCGATGTGGACGACTGCTATATGGCGCCCACAATAATGCGCAACGTCAATCTCTCTGCGGGAGTTATGCAGGAGGAGATCTTTGGCCCGATACTCCCCATTATTGAACTGGATGATTTCTCCAAAGCGGAGGAGTTTGTCAATGAGCGAGAGAAGCCCCTGGCCTTGTATGTATTTACCCAGGATGAAGCATTGGCGGATCGGATTCTATCCCGTTGCAGCTCCGGCAACGCCTGCGTGAATGACTGCATGATGTTTATGCTGGCCCAGGACCTGCCTTTTGGAGGCGTCGGTGCCAGCGGTATGGGGTCCTACCATGGAGAGCATGGCTTCCGCACTTTCAGTCATTACAAGGCCGTAATGCGGCGCAGAAATATCCTCGATATCGATATACGATATGCACCCTTCAACGACAGGAAAATGAAATTCCTGCGTATGCTCAGCAAATAATTCCTTATCGACAGGCACGGTTTTCCACTGTGCCTGCTCCGTAGAACACTGGATGTTATCGGCGGTGGATAAGCTGGATTATTCCCATGTAGTCGAAAAGGATACACAGTGTTATGCCCCTGGATCGCAACGAGATACCTGCCAGTGAGGATGTATTTAGTGCCGCACAAAATATTGCAGGCATGGTACACGAGACCCCTCTGCTCAGCTCTCGGCAGCTGAACGAGCTGACGGGCGCCAATTTGTGGTTTAAGTGTGAGCACTTGCAGAAAGTGGGTGCCTTTAAAGCGCGGGGCGCGGCTAATGCGCTTTCGCTGCTCCCAGACGGGGTCGAGGAAGTTGCCACCCATTCGTCCGGTAATCACGGTGCGGCGCTCGCCTGGGCAGCAGCCCAGCGGGGATTGGCCTGCACGGTGGTGATGCCCGAAACGGCTCCCAAGACGAAACGCATGGCGGTTGAGGGGTACAGTGCCAAAGTGGTGACTTCGGGCCCCAGCCTGGCTGATCGCGAATCCACTTTGGCAAAGGTACTTGAAGAAACCGGTGCGCACGAAGTCCCGCCCTATGACGATAAGCGCATTATTGCAGGGCAGGGCACTGTAGCCATGGAAGTGCTCAAGCAGAGCCGCGAACAGGGCTTTGCTCCAGACGTTATTGTGGCGCCAGTGGGAGGCGGTGGACTTTTGTCCGGCGTGGGATTGGCTATGGCTGCGCTTGCCCCCGATATCCTGGTAATTGGTGCGGAACCCGCCGGAGCGGATGATGCCCAGCGTTCACTGCGCGGTGGCGTTCATATCACCACACAACAACCCGATACGATCGCCGATGGTCTGCGCACAACATTGGGCGGCAAAAATTACGCCGTTATTGAGCGCACGGTGCGGGATATTGTGACAGTCAGCGAAGCTGGTATCGTCAATGCGATGCGGCTATTGTGGACGCGAACCAAACAGCTGGTAGAACCGTCGGCTGCGGTGGGTCTCGCTGCGATCATTGAGCACAGCGCGCGCTTTCGCAATAAGAATGTCGTGGTTGTTCTGACCGGCGGAAATATGGATCTGGACAAAGTGGGCCCACTGCTGTCCAGTGAAGAAAACTAAAAGGGGAACTGGGATATGAGCCATTTATTGAAAAAGGGCGGCCGGGGTTTGGCCGGGCTGCTTTGTGCTGCTGCGCTGTCACTGACTGGAACCAACGCGATTGCTGAAAAACTGACATTGTCATCTAGCTCCCTACAAGCTGGAAAGAAAATGCCCATGGCTCATGTTTATGGCAGCTGCGGCGGTGAGAACCTGTCTCCCCAATTGAGCTGGAGTGGGGCACCGGAGGGCACAAAGAGTTTTGCTATTACCGCTTACGATCCCGACGCGCCTACCGGCAGTGGTTGGTGGCACTGGGTGGTATTTAATATCCCAGTGGATACGACCAATCTTCCGGAAGGGGCCGGTGACCTGAAAAACGGCCTGATCCCAGAAGCCGTGCAGGGGCGCAATGATTATGGTAATTCCGGTTACGGTGGCGCCTGCCCGCCCAAGGGGCACGGGGATCATCGCTATCGTTTTCGTGTCTATGCCTTGAAAGTGGAATCCCTGCCGCTGGATGAAAACACTTCTCCTGCTAAAGTTGGCTTCAATATCAATGCCAATAAGTTGGCCGAAGCGGAGCTGGAAGTTTTGTGGGGCCACTGAGTAAATAAACTAATTTAATACTCCGCTGCACAGGAACACCTGTTGCAGCGGCTGAGGCTCTGGAGGCCCGCGCTTGACCAACTTACAAAAACAAATGACATGGGGGCAAGCGCTGGCTGCTTATTTGAAGCCCCGTGTACTCACCATGTTTTTCCTCGGCTTTTCCGCCGGCCTCCCATTACTGCTGGTCTTCTCTACTTTGACTGCCTGGCTGCGGGACTACGGTGTCAGCCGCACCGCCATCGGGTTTTTTGCCTGGGTGGGGATTACCTTTTCGATCAAGGTTCTCTGGGCCCCTATTGTCGATCAGCTGCGTCTGCCTTTTTTCACGGACAAATTGGGCAAGCGTCGGGGCTGGATGCTGGTATCCCAAATCGGGATAGCGATTGGCCTGATAGGTATGGCCAGTGTAAATCCCCAGCTCTCCCTGATGCACGTGGCCCTGCTGGCCTTGTGGGTCGCTTTCTGTTCGGCCTCTCAAGATGTGGCGATTGATGCCTATCGAATTGAGGCCATGGATGACGACTATCAGGGCGCTATGGCAGCCAATTATGTATTTGGCTATCGGGTGGCAATGCTGATAGCCGGAGCGGGTGCCCTGTTTATTGCGGATATCTTTAGCTGGTCCGGTGCTTATCTTGCGATGGCCGGGTTGATGGGCGTGGGCCTGATTACCACTCTGGTTATTGCCGAGCCCGATCACAGCAAGGTAAACAAAGAAGCCGATGAGCTGCAAAGCGAGTGGGCCCAGCGGTTGTTGGGCAAGGGGGAGCATGGTCGCCTGAAGCAGTGGTTTATTCGCGCCGTGGCCTGCCCCTTTATCGAGTTTTTTCAGCGCAATGGCCGCTTTGCAATCATTCTGTTGCTATTTATCGGTATCTTCCGTTTAAGTGATATTGCGATGGGGGTGATGGCCAATCCCTTCTATTTGGATCTGGGCTTTACCAAAACGGAAATTGCTGAAATCAGTAAGCTGTTTGGCTTCTTCTGTACCATTATCGGTTCCTTTCTAGGCGGGCTGTTAGTGGTGCGATACGGTGTTGTGCGTCCGCTGATACTGGGTTCGGTTATGGTTGCCTGTACCAACCTGCTATTTGCCCAACTCGCTGTGATCGGTCCCGATAAAGCCTGGTTGGCGCTGGTAATTAGTGCGGACAACATCAGTGGAGGAATTGCCAATGCGATACTGATCGCGTTTCTCTCCAGTCTTGCCAATAAAGCTTATACCGCCACTCAATATGCTTTGTTCAGCTCCCTGATGACCTTGCCGGGGAAATTTATCAGTGGTTTTTCCGGCATAGTGGTGGATGCTCAGGGTTATGCCTACTTCTTTATTTATGCAGCGCTTATGGGAATTCCAGCCATTCTGCTGTCCATTTATTTTTGGCGCCGCGAGCAGCGCGACTGGCCGGGAGAAGAAGTGCAGCCGGGAGCGGGCACTACCTAAGGTTTTCAGGGATGCTATTTCCTCTCTAAGATTACATCCCGAATTCAGCTCTTTTCTAAATCCCTATGTCATATCAAAACTCTTCGCCGGGCATTCTGCCCGGCTTGTGTCTATGGTGGTTGTAAAGGTGAAACCCACCCCTCCATAGACTCGCCCTTATGTTTGATTGTGTGTCTGTTGCCTGTCGGGTCGGGTATCACTGGTAGACGATGCTCAGCGAATAAAAGCGACAAACTATGGCCCACGAAACCATCCGGGAGGCGGTGTTTAATCGGCGTATGCTGATTTGTATTGGCACCGGTTTCTCTTCGGGGATGCCTCTTTTTGTATTGATACAGTTGGTGCCCGCTTGGCTGCGTACCGAAGGCGTGGATTTGGCCACTATCGGTATTTTTGCATTGCTCGGATTGCCCTATACGTGGAAATTTATCTGGTCTCCGTTGATGGAGCGCTACGCATTCCCGATGCTCGGCCGCCGGCGGGGCTGGATGCTGGTAATGCAGCTGTTACTGATTGTTTCCATTGGCGTCCTGGGGATGTTCAGTCCCCAGTTTGATATCTGGTCAATTGCCGCAATTTGCTTTGCGGTGGCTTTTTTTAGCGCCAGCCAGGATATAGTCCTGGATGCTTTCCGGCGAGAGATTCTGCCGGACCAGGAGTTGGGCCTGGGCAATTCCTTTCACGCCAACGCCTATCGTATTTCCGGCTTGATTCCGGGATCCCTCAGCTTGATCCTGTCGGATCACCTGGCCTGGGACCAGGTGTTTATGATTACTGCGGCCTTTATGTTGATCGCCGTCTTTATGACCTTGATGGTGGCTGAGCCAGACCATCCAGCAGGTCGTCCTAAATCTTTGCGCGAGGCCATTGTTTTACCCTTCGTCGAGTTCTTTAATCGCAATGGAGTAAAACAGGCGGTGCTCGTACTGGCCTTTATGTTTTTGTACAAGCTTGGCGATAGCATGGCTACGGCACTGGCGACGCCTTATTACCTGGATATGGGATATTCCAATACGGATATCGGCATAGTGGCAAAGAATGCCGGTTTGTGGCCTGCGGTAATTGGCGGTTTCTTTGGTGGCTTATTAATTGTAAAGATCGGGATTAATAAGTGCCTATGGATTTTTGGGGTGGTACAGCTGGTTTCAATTTTCGGATTTATGATTTTGTCCGAAGTGAATGGCGAGCTGGTGGGCACTCCAGATTTCAATCCGAGCCTCTGGCTATTGGCGATAGTAATTGCCTTTGAGTATCTTGGGGTGGGGTTGGGGACAGCGGTGTTTATTGCATTTATCGCCCGAACTACCAGCAAGTTGCACACCGCGACTCAATTTGCCTTGTTTACTGCCTTGACCTCGCTCCCGCGCACCTTCGCCAATGCCTCCACCGGCTATTTGGTGGAGGGAATGGGGTGGACACATTTCTTTCTCCTGTGTGCCGTTCTGGCGGTGCCTGGAATGATCCTGTTATTTTGGGTCGCGCCCTGGGGGGCTGATGAGGTAGCGTAGTTTTCTGTATGCGATTGGGGCTAAGGTTTCCAGCGGTATTTGCCCATATCCACTCGCCCTTTCAGCAGTATGACCCCCTCTCTTTCCAGTCTTTCACGCTGGCGGCTGGCGCCGGGCTCCGGCAGGGAGATGCGCCCCTGGGCGTTGATCACCCGGTGCCAGGGTAGCTTGGTACCCCGGGGTAATTTACGCAGGGTCTGACCTGCAAGTCTCGCAGCGCGTGGGTAGCCGGCCATCTCAGCCAAGTCCCCGTAGGTGACAACCCGCCCTTTGGGGATCGCCGCCAAGGCTTGGCATATTCTTTCCAGGGAGTTCTGTTTTTCCATAAAAAGCTCTAAATATCGGCGAATTACGCCAACTGGGCGCAATTTTTTACTTTGTAATCTCCTGAAAATGAGATTTTTATTCGCCATTTATGGATACTTTACCAGCTCGCAAGGTCACAGTCCCCAGGGCGCGAAAGCCTCCGCTGTGACGGCGTGCCACATGATTCTAGTTATGGCATCATGGTGCGATTGTTGAGGCTGTTTGCACCGTTCATACACCTAAAAAGTCCAAGGTTTCTTAGTGGTTTTATCGACACGACTCCCCAAGCTCTTTGCTCGAACTCTCTTGTTTCTTGTGCCCTTCCAGGCCCATGCCGGTGTGCTGACTCTGGAAAATGGCGATCGTATTCAGGGCGAGTTGGTGCTGGTAGAGAAGGATCAGGTCACTTGGAAGTCAGAGACTTTTGGTGAAGTTAAAGTCGACAAATCCAAAGTTGTGTCGATGGATGTCGATACCGATATCAAAATTGCCGGCAGGGATGAACCCTGTACCTTGGCTGGCCACCGCCAGGAGCGTTGGGAAGTGTACTGTGCTGAAGGGCGCGGTTGGCTGATCGACTTCCCCGGTATTGAGCGGGCAGAACCCTACAGCACATTTACCACCAGTCCGGTGTTATTCAGCGGTAATGTTACCGCCGGGGGCGTATTTGAGAGCGGTAACCGTGAGCGTGAAGACCTCGATGCCAATATTAACTTGGATATCCGCCATGGAGATTTTAACCACCTGATGGGGGCGGTTTACCAGAATCAGGAGAGTGAAGAAGACGGTGACCTAGAAAAATACCAGCTCAATTATGATCTCCGCTGGATCTTTGCTGAGAAGTGGTTTGCCGCGGCTAACAGTGAGTTGGAAAGGGAAGAGGCTCAGAACTTAGACTTGGGAACTACGCTCGGTCTCGGTATGGGTTATCTGTTTTACGATACCAGTAAAACCACTTTTTCCCTCGAAGGTGGTGTGAGTAGCCTGCATGAGAGTTTTATCGATGAAGAGTTGAGTGAAGACCAAGATGAGCGTTATGTCGCCGGTCGAATTGCACTTAACTACCGCTACAAGTTTTCCCTTGGGCCGGAAATTTATTTCGACCAAGAAACCTTACAATCCTTTGATCACAGTAACGACTACGAAGCTAATGCCAAGCTGGGGGTGCGCACACCGCTGGTTGAAGGCGTGCTGATGGAGATTGGTTACGAGTGGCAGTACGACAATACGCCCTCCCTGGAAAGTGAAAAAGAAGATACCAAAGTGACCGTTGGTGTCGGTTACGAATGGTAATTCCCCCTCGAGCCTGCATAGGGCAGGTTCGAAGGCAGTCATAAACGATAAATCTAAAAAACGAGCGACGACGAGGAGTTCAATATGCAAATCGCTGACAGTATTGTTGCGATTACCGGTGCGGGCCAGGGGTTGGGCCGAGCTATGGCCGAGTATCTGGCTGCGCGGGGCGCCCGCCTGGCCCTGATCGATGTTAATGAGGAAGGCCTGAAAGACAGCGTTGCAGCTTGTGAAAAGCTCGGTGCAGAGGCTCGCAGCTACTTGATCAATGTTGCCGATGAAGAAGCGGTGGACTCCGGTTTTGCGAAAATCGCAGCAGACTTTGGCGGACTCCAGGTTCTGGTTAATAACGCCGGCATTATGCGCGATGGCATGTTGCTCAAGTGTAAAGACGGCAAAGTGACAGATCGCATGTCCCTGGCACAGTGGCAGTCTGTGATCGATGTGAACCTTACCGGTGTATTCCTTTGCGGCCGTGCTGCAGCGGGCATTATGGCGGAAAGCGGCAAGGGTGGGGTGATGGTCAATATCTCCAGTTTGTCCCGTGCGGGCAATATGGGGCAGACCAACTACTCCGCCAGTAAAGCGGGTGTTGCAGCGATGACGGTATCCTGGGCACGCGAACTGGCGCGCTACGGCGTGCGTGTTGCCGGGATTGCCCCGGGTTTTATCGGCACCGATATGGTTGCGCAAATGCGCCCTGAGATTCTTGAGAGTCTGGTAAAACAAGTGCCCCTGCGCAGGTTGGGTGAGCAGGATGAGATCGCCTCGACAGTAGCGTTTATTCTGGAGAACGACTACGTCACCGGTCGAGTGATAGATATTGATGGCGGAGCCCGTTTGTAAGCTTCCCTCTTCCCCAGCATAAAAAGGGTGAACTGAGTTCACCCTTTTTTGATTCTGTAATTAGTTTCTGGATTTACAGCAAATAGTGCTTTAACTCAAACGCGTAACACCATCGGCGCGGAACTTCGAATACATTAGCTGCCATAGCTGAAGTGTGCGCCCCCGGAATGCACCGGCGTAAGATAGTAGATAGTAGCGCCACATCCTGTAGAAGCGCTGGCCGTAGCGATCGGCAAAGCGCGGCCAGTTTTTCTCAAAGTTTTCATGCCAGGCCATCAGGGTTTTATCGTAGTAGTATCCAAAGTTGTGCAGGTCTTCGCACACTAGTAAGCGATCGGTCGCGTCGCCCAGCTGTCCTACGGAAGGTAGCTCACCACCTGGGAATATGTATTTTTCTGTCCACAAGTCCGTAGATGCGGTGCGCTGGTTGTTGCCGATCGTGTGCAGCATCATCAATCCATCTTTGTTCAGACAGCGCGCTGCTGTTTCCATAAATGTGCGGTAGTTCTTGCGGCCGACATGCTCAAACATCCCTACGCTGGCGATGCGGTCAAAAGGTTCTTTGAGTTCTCGATAGTCCTGAAGGCGGACAGTAATTGGCAGTTCACCATAGCGCTCTGTCACATAGGCTTTTTGCTCTCGGGAAATCGTAATTCCAACACACTCCACTTGATACTTTTGCGCGGCATAGCTAACCAGACTGCCCCAGCCACAGCCAATATCCAGCAAGCGCATCCCGGGTTTCAATTCCAGCTTGCGGCAAATCAGGTCCAGCTTGGCTTCCTGGGCTTGGTCGAGGGTTTCAGCCTCTTTCCAATAGCCGCAGCTGTACGTAAGCCGATTGTCGAGCATGGCACTATAGAATTCGTTGCCCAGGTCGTAGTGTTGCTCTCCCACATTAAACGAGCGGTTCTTGCTTTGTAGATTCACCAGATAGCTGCGTGTGGCGCGCCAAAAGTAGCGCCAGTTCTTGATGCTGTGATGAATTTCAGCACTGAGTAGCCGGTGGAAGAATTGATCCAGGTCTTGGACATCCCAATCGCCGCGCATATAGGACTCACCCAGGCCCAAGCTGTGCCGGGCGATGACCTCATCAAGGGCTGCTTCCCGATGGAGTTGCAGGTCCCAGGGCCTTTCCCCGTTAATTTGAATGTCCGCTTTCGCCAATATATCGTCCACTAAGTGGCGACTGCGTCCGATGGCTGGCACTTCTATAGCATCCTGTTGCTCGCTTGCCATTCAATCCTTCCTCTCTCCAGTTACTGTGGGGTGGAATAAGGCGCCCTTGAATAATTTGCCTCCCCACTCCATTTACTACAGCATATTGAAAAAACCGTGATCGTCCCGGCTCTCAGCGAAGCTGGTTAACTAGGAATTTCCGCAATGCGCCCATTATTACTTCTATTTATAGCCCTACCTGTACTTGAAATGTGGGTGTTGATTGCCGTAGGCAATGAAATTGGCGCCTTGCCAACGATCGGCCTGGTCATTTTGACCGCAGTGGTAGGAGTGACACTGCTTCGCCGCCAGGGAATCTCTACCCTGATGCGGGCCCAGGAGAAGATGCAGGCTGGAAATATTCCCGCCAAAGAGATGGTTGAAGGGATATTCCTCGCGGTGGGAGGTGTGCTGTTGCTCACCCCGGGCTTTATCACTGATTTCTTCGGCTTTATCTGCCTGATTCCGGGGCTCAGGAACCTGTTACTTGGTTTTATCCTTCGCCATGTCAAAGTGGTTCCCCCGCAGAATTTTAACCAGTCGCCAAATCACAAGCGTGGTGACGACATTATCGAGGGGGAGTATTCGCGGGATGAAAAGCGTCCGGGAGAAGGTAAACACTCCGTTGAAGATAAGCGTCCCAAGCCTTAATTAGATCAAAAAGTGGACAAAATGCCCGTCGTGAGAATTTGCTTTGCAGTTTTTTCACCTGATGGTGTTGAAATCCTTATTCCCGCCCATAGATAGGGTTCAACTGAGAATTAAGCCCCGCCTCTGAGGATCAGAGAGGGGTGAGGTTACCGGCCCAAAGGGCCAGTGCCGCCCATGTTGGAAACCATTAAAACGACTCAATGGAGAACTTATCCATGAAAATTCGTCCTTTACACGACCGCGTCGTAGTACGCCGTAAGGAAGAAGAAGCGATGTCAGCTGGCGGTATCGTGCTGCCAGGCGCTGCCAAAGAAAAGCCGAACCAAGGTGAAGTGGTAGCCGTGGGTGAGGGCAAGCAGCTGGACAATGGCGACGTTCGCGCACTGTCTGTGAAGGTAGGTGACACTGTTGTTTTCGGTCGCTATGCCGACAGCAATACCCTCAAGGTGGAAGGCGAAGAGCTGATCATCATGAGCGAAGGTGACATCTACGGCGTGTTGGAAGGCTAAGGCCAGCCTTTAACTTTACTCGCAAAAAGAATTTGAGGAATAAGAATCATGGCAGCTAAAGACGTAATTTTTGGTGACGACGCTCGTCAGAAAATGCTGAAAGGCGTAAACATCCTGGCAGACGCTGTAAAAACTACCCTGGGTCCTAAAGGCCGCAACGTAGTTCTGGACAAGTCCTTCGGCGCTCCTACCGTAACCAAAGACGGTGTTTCCGTAGCGAAAGAAATCGAGCTGAGCGACAAGTTCGAAAACATGGGCGCACAGATGGTTAAAGAAGTTGCTTCCAAAGCTTCTGACACCGCTGGTGACGGCACCACCACCGCTACCGTTCTGGCCCAGGCTATCGTAACCGAAGGTCTGAAATCCGTAGCCGCTGGCTTCAACCCAATGGACCTGAAGCGCGGTATCGACAAAGCGGTAACCGCAGCTGTTGACCACATTGCTGGCCTGTCCACTCCTTGTGCTGACACCAAGTCTATTGCTCAGGTAGGTACTATCTCCGCTAACAGCGACGAGAGCGTTGGTACCATCATTGCTGAAGCCATGGAAAAAGTTGGCAAAGAAGGCGTTATTACTGTTGAAGAAGGTTCCGGCCTGGAAAACGAGCTGGACGTAGTAGAAGGCATGCAGTTCGACCGCGGCTACCTGTCTCCTTACTTCATTACCAACCAAGAGAACATGACTGCCGAGCTGGATAATCCGTTCATCCTGCTGGTAGACAAGAAAATCTCCAACATCCGCGACCTGCTGCCCCTGCTGGAGCAAGTAGCTAAAGCTTCCAAGCCGCTGCTGATCATCGCTGAAGACGTAGAAGGCGAAGCACTGGCAACTCTGGTTGTAAACAGCATGCGCGGCATCGTTAAAGTTGCTGCTGTTAAAGCACCTGGTTTCGGCGACCGTCGTAAAGCCATGCTGCAGGACATCGCTATCCTGACTGGCGGCACCGTGATTTCTGAAGAGGTTGGCCTGGAGCTGGAAGGTACCACTCTGGAGCACCTGGGTACTGCTAAGCGCGTAACCCTGTCCAAAGAAAACACTGTAATCGTTGACGGCGCTGGCAATGTTAAAGACATCGAAGCTCGCGTTAGCCAGATCCGTGCACAGATCGAAGAGTCCTCTTCCGACTACGACAAAGAGAAGCTGCAAGAGCGCGTAGCCAAGCTGGCTGGCGGTGTTGCGGTAATCAAAGTAGGCGCCGCTACTGAAGTGGAAATGAAAGAGAAGAAAGCCCGCGTTGAAGACGCGCTGCACGCTACCCGCGCCGCAGTAGAGGAAGGCGTAGTACCTGGCGGTGGTACCGCTCTGGTTCGCGCTACCCAGGTTATTTCTGTAACTGGCGACAACGAAGACCAGAACCACGGCATCGCAGCAGCCCTGCGCGCTATGGAAATGCCTCTGCGTCAAATCGTTTCCAACGCTGGTGACGAAGCTTCCGTAGTTGTTGACAAGATCAAGCAAGGCGAAGGCAACTTCGGTTACAACGCTGCTACTGGTGAGTACGGCGATATGCTGGAAATGGGTATCCTGGACCCAGCTAAAGTAACCCGCTCTGCTCTGCAAGCGGCAGCTTCTATCGCTGGCCTGATGATCACCACCGAAGCCATGGTTGCAGAAATTCCGGAAGACAAGCCGGCTGCTCCTGACATGAGCGGTATGGGTGGCATGGGCGGTATGGGCGGCATGATGTAAGCCGGCCTTAAAGCCTATCTAAAAAGCCCCGCAATTGCGGGGCTTTTTTTTGCCTTGTGGAAAGTGGTTTACTAGGATCTGCTTTTAGTTATCAATATAGTTTTCAATTTTATCTTCAGGGTGTAGGCGAGTGACTGGTAGCGATAGGTTCTCTAGTATCAAGATGCTCTCTGGGAAAAGTGAGTTGATTGAATACCACCGCCAATTTTCTCATGGTGAATATAAGCAATTACAGCAGGGGTTGACTGCGAGAAGCATGGATGAGAAATGGAACGGCTATTTTCATGATGGGCGTTTTTATCTTTGTCGAAGTTGGACGGGTGTTTGTATTTATGAACTTGACTTGGTGGAGACTGAAAGTGGTTGCTCTGCAGAAAATACGCGGGTTAACAGGGATCCGAGTCAATATCGAGAGACTGATAATCGCTATGATGTATTGTTGTTGGACTTCTTGATTTCAAATCTGATTCTGGGAGAGCCAAAGCCCTTCCCTAGGCGCTCAACCGATGATGTTTCTGGTGAAGTTGAACAATACTCGGTTTGAGGAGCGATAGTGGGACGTCCTGTTCATATCAGCAAGCAACGTGCTGGGGTAGCCGAAGGCTAGACATCTTTGGCTACCCGAATATACCTTCCTACGGTTTAGCCGGAGGTTTGCCAGTATTGGGTTGAGGTGGTTTTGGAGGAGTTGGTTTCTGTCCTTTGGTTGGCTGATATGTATTAGTTCAGACCAAATCTGACACATCCTCTTGAAAAAGAGGGGTTTACCGGTTTTGATGAAGGTGCCTAAACCTAAAAGCAAAACCAAGGATAAACCCCATGATCCATACTAATGATCGCATCATCAAACACAAGACCGGATTGCTAAATCTGGCAGAAGAACTCGGCAATATCTCCAAAGCTTGCAAGATGCTGGGTGTGTCGAGAGACACTTTCTATCGCTATAAGGAAGCCGTTTCAAGTGGCGGTGTGGACGCCCTTCTTGAGAAGAACCGGCGTGTGCCCAACCACAAGAACCGTGTTGACACAGTCATTGAAGAGGCAGTGTTAACTTATGCCCTCCAAGAGCCTGCCCATGGGCAGGTTCGAGTTTCCAATGAACTGCGTAAACGCGGTGTATTTGTGTCCCCTAGTGGCGTTCGGAGTATCTGGTTACGGCATGACCTGGCTAACTTCAAATTGCGATTAAAGGCACTTGAGGCCAAGGTCGCTGAGGAGGGACTGATCCTCACAGAGTCACAGGTTCAGGCTTTGGAGAGAAAACGGCATGATGATGAAGCCTGCGGTGAAATTGATACTCAACACCCAGGTTATCTGGGCTCGCAGGATACCTTCTATGTAGGAACCTTTAAGGGCGTCGGACGTGTTTACCAACAAACCTATGTCGATACCTATGCAAAGGTGGCTCATTGCAAGCTGTACACCACCAAAACGCCAATCACTGCGGCGGACCTCCTGAATGACCGTGTGCTACCGTTTTATGCCTTACATGATCTACCAGTGCTGCGTATCCTAACTGATCGCGGTACGGAGTATTGTGGCAAATTGGAACAGCACGACTACCAGTTATATCTAAGTGTGAACGAAATAGAACACACTAAGACAAAAGCCAGACATCCACAAACTAATGGAATCTGTGAGCGCTTCCATAAGACCATTTTACAAGAGTTCTACCAACCCTCATTACGCCGCAAGATCTATGGATCAATAGAAGAGTTACAAACGGATCTGGACGAGTGGCTCACATATTACAATAATGAGAGAACTCATCAGGGTAAGAAGTGTTGCGGTCGAACACCGTTAGCAACTCTTGAAGATGGAAAAAGCATCTGGAAGGAAAAGCTCGTAAACTGAATTTGACCTGACAGAGCATCTCCTGAGAAACCGGTAACTGTCAGATCAAGTCTGAACTACTACAGCTGATACCCTTTTTTGATCGGTTGATATCCGTCTTGTGTGCTTATGACACCATTTCCCCAGCCTTTATCACTCATGTTAAATCTCCATATTTATTCATGTTCAAAAAACTCGATCGTTGATATTTCATCTGATATGACGAGAATTCCTGATGTATTATTTCTACTTCTCTTGAATCCTCCATTTTTATTTAAAACCCACGCTTCCTCAAGATAGATTTGCTCTTTTGCAGGCGTGCTACTTGTAAAGGAGTTCTCTGCATACTTTCCTGCAATCTTTTCTCCACTTTTCAACGTAACTATCACCCAATACCTACTGCGCTTTGAAAACACAAAATCCCATGGCTTTGAAATTGGGTGAGGCGCATTCTTTTGGAATAGTTCCACATTACGTATCATTTTCCAGAGAAAAACTAATAAAACTGGAAATATCAGCAGTACGAATACATAGAAAAGCTTGTATAAGTTTGGGTGATTAGCAGAAAAGTCGTTTGACTCGACTAGCAAAATTGGGAATAAAAGGATGGAATAGTTGATACAACTATAGGTGACTGCATCAACTAACTGCTTGGATGAGTCCTTCATTTCTGAAGGATAAAGCAACTCATAGACCTTGATTGAAATGAATCCAGGTATCACGAATGCGATAAATATTAAAATCTTATCATCTTCCCAAATGTTCACTTTTCCCCCTTGGTGGAACAACTAATTCAAAAAATACCTTTCTATATCACTGTCTGTTGTTTATCCAGTAAGATTGGGTCCTAAACGAGTTCATCACGTAAAGTTCCTCCAGCGCAGTGCTGAACTGTCCCTTTTAAGCCCCCCCCAAAAAAGAGACACCCAAACCTGAGCCACAAAAACAGCTTGCGACCACTCAAAAGAGACAGCATATAATGGGACAACCCAAACGGGACCATTAGGGATAATTATGTTTATTCGCGCCTACCTGCGAGCCTCCACCGAAGAGCAAAACGCCAACCGCGCCCGCGATAGCCTCGACGCCTTTGTCGAACCCTACGGCCAGCGCATAGCCTCTTACTATGTCGAGAATCAAAGCGGCGCCACTCTGCAGAGGCCCGAACTAAACCGCCTACTTTCAGACTGCCAACCTAATGACGTGCTGTTAGTAGAACAGATCGACCGCCTAACCCGTTTAAGCAATGACGACTGGAATGAATTGAAAAGCCAGATACAGGCAAAGAAGCTGCGCATAGTGAGCTTGGATGTGCCCACCTCCTACCTGGCGTTGGATCGCGGCCGGGCCTCCAATGGTGACCAAGTAATCGAAGCCATACTGGAAGCCATTAATAATATGCTGATTGATTTAATGGCCGCCATGGCGCGCAAGGATTATGAATCGCGACAGCACCGACAGCGTCAGGGTATTGAGGCAGCAAAGAAAGCGGGGAAGTATCAAGGCAGGCCTGCGGATAGAGAGCGGCACGAACTGGTGAAGTATTTCCGCGAGGAGAAAGGACTCAGTATTGCGGAGACGGTCAGGGCCACCGGTTACAGTAAATCACAAGTGTGCCGTATACAGGCCGAATACAGAAAGGAGGAGGCCGCCGAAAGCTAGGCGGCACTTTTACTCCCTGCGATTTACGCGTGTGAGTGAGCTTTAGGAGTGATTTCCTGGGGGTTGATAGGCTTACCTTCCTGATTAAACTCTACAGCGGTTACCTGATAACCTTGGTTGGCAATATCTGAAGCAATAGACCAAAAATAGTCCTCATTTACATCAACCTTACAGAGCCGAAGCATCTCCATACCAAGCTGAGTTATAGAGTAACTGCTAATGTGCAAGTGCTTATTGGCATCTGCATGTTTAATTAGTAAGCCCCTGTTCTCTGACTTTAATCCTGTCCTGAAACTTCCTGGAACTGTAGAAGCGTAGCGCGATGTAAGGCTTGAGGATTCCACTCCTGCCAGAATGCCAATCTCTTGTAGGTAAAGTAATTGGCCGAAATCTAGCCCAGCTTTCGCTAAGTACCCGCTCTTCTCTCTATGAATTTTTTCACCGATAACAAATGTTGCAGCACTGGAAATCAGCTCAGCTTCTTTTTTAGATAATCCTTTTAGAAACTCTAAAGTCCTCATTGAGAAAGAGCCGGGCTGCTTAACTTCCCCAGCCAAAACCCGACCCCAAAGCTCTTGCAGCTGCTCAGCAGAAACTCTGCCCGCACAATCCCTCCAGCTGTGCAACCAATCTCCATCAATATTGTTATCGGAGGGCTCCTGGGTATCCCGGCTTAAGATATCCTCGGCGACAAGAACGGCTTTAGTGGCATTGACTTCTCTGCGAATGGAGTCTGCAAGCTCAGCCGAGGCAACAGAGGCGGCCATTTTTTCAAGGTCTAACGCCGGCTCTCTCCGGGTAGGCCGGCCCTTTTCTTCGCTGGTGAGTTCTAGGCGTGCAGTGTCAGAGGTAACCTGGACAGTAACATCCCCTGCCTTTATGGCTGCTGCGTCTTTTTCAGCTTGGGCGAGAATCCGCATTTTGTCGGCCTCGGCCTCAGCCGTGCGCCTCGTTTGCCAGGGTCCCAGAAGTGCTGGGACTCCATTGTCTGCCAAACTCTCATACAACTTTAAAACCAGTTTTTCACCGGGCCAATTAAATTCCATGTTAGTCCCTTATCGACAGTATCTAAACCAGCCCCCAAATATTCTATTTGGAAACTATTAGCTAGTAGGCTCCGTTAATGGCTCAAGGTGAGACGGTTGTTCCTTTTTATTTTTGAACCAGTTAAACCACCGCCTGGGAGGGTCCATCGCAATTCCTTTGAATAACGTTTCGTGATCGCCCTTAATTTTCTCTGCAGCCTTCCACTTTTTAATTTTTTCCAGGCTAAACCCCCCCTCCTCTGATAGCTGAATGATCCGCAAAGTATCTCGAGTCAGGTCTTGGCCGAAGCCATTTGCTAAACCCAGGTTTTCTAGCACCTCCGGGCTTAACTTGTCTTCGTGCTGCTTTTTGTAAAGCTTGATAGCGTTTTGAAGCTGACCGTTTGTATTGCTAGCTCTTGCGTATAAATTCCAAGCCTCAGATCGCGAAAACTCCCTTATGCTGCGAATCTTACGACCTGTATAAACAGCATATGTAAGGCTCACGACGGTAAATACAAAGCCCGCAAGGGTTATAGAATCCTGCCAAGTCCACGATCCATCAAACATAAAGTAATTGCTTCTTGCTTCGCTATAAAACCGGCAGATTTTTCTAGGCTCTTCTGCCGAACTGGTAAACGGGCAGACCCCTGCCTTTGCTCAACGCAAAATTGTACCCGGTTGCGAGCCCTCACGGCCATATATAACGGCAATTTTTGTGGCCAATATGCAACTTTTGAGGTTGTAGAGGCAGGTAGCCGAGGAAGAGGTGTGTATTAATCCGCCAGTCCAGAGAAAGGCGTGTGGTAAGGGGACCTGGTGGAATCGCCCACAGCTTTGTCCCCAACTTCTGTGGATAATAGAAGGCGCAGGCAGAAAGGCTCCAGGTGCTCCGCTGGAATTGCTAATCCATGACACCCAATATATTCTCCGTCTTAATCGATAAGGATTTTCGATAGCTTTCAAGGAAGATAGCCATGACCGGGCACCCGCAGCTTAATCAAATCAAGTCAAAAACCGACGTTGTAACCTATGGCGGCACATTCTTTAACGTCGAAGTGAGCTACCACATTGTCTTTGGCGTGGACGGCTATGTCGTTGGCCTCAAATTCTCTGATAGAAACAACAGCACCGACGCAGCCAAAGCGGCAAAAGTGAACCCGTTCGGCCTGGGGCGGCTTGTTGCCCAGTCGGCCATCAAGATGATCTTGCCCGATCTCGACAAAATATCCATCTTTGGATTTTATTTGCTCACGGATGACCTCGACACAAGGCGGCGGCGTGGCGCAGAGTTTAAAAAGCGTGTATACACTGCTAAGGCCATCGATATACACAAGCACGTAAAACACCGCCTCAAACATATCTCGCGTATTGAAGTGGATGGCGGCATGGGGTGGGCCATGAGTACAAAAGATTTTCCCAGTTACTCACAATTTAAAGTCTTTGAAAGAGAGCTAGCCAAACAGCTGGAGGTAATACCATGCTGATTCGAATTGGAACCGGGGAACTGATAGAGATTCCCGAAGAGCTGGGCGCGCTGGTGCTTATTGACCCATTTTCTAGCAGCAGTGACCAACCGGAATTCAGTGCAGAAGAAGTAAACGCCCTGGTTCACTCCATACTCGGCACCTACTTTGACCCAGAATTAAGCCACCAGGAGAATATTAACAAGGTAAAAGAAATCTACGCTCAGTTTGAACCACCCAGCGCCGAGGCTTTAAGCATCGCCCGAAAATCTATTGAGGCTTACGTTAAGGAAATCGAACCGGCACAGGTAGGAATGGTTGATGGCGAGCTGGTCGACCTTATGTTCATAGATAACACCAAGCAGCGCCTGGGATAAGCCAGCAAAGAGGAAGCTCCGTGCCAGTTCTGGAAACTAATTTGATAGCAGAAGCCCGGCGAGGGCTTAAATATATTCAAGAAGTCCTGGCCGGTGAATATGATGAGCTTGCGGAAAGGTACGCCGAGACTGAACAAGTACCCCTCCAGCAAGCGCGCCGCTTTTTAGTGACCGCCCGCCTGAATGCCTTTTTACCTCTCGACAACCTAGCGGGGGACCCCGATTCTGGGTTGAGTGTCAACGCTCGCAAGCAAATGCAAGAGTATTCGCGCAAGGCTTACGCTTTAGCAGCGCCCTAAGGCCAATCCTTTTCAGGTGGTTGTGCCGCACCCCCTAGGTTTCTTATATCTATACGCGTTGGTGGATGCTAATGGGGGGAGGTCTTTAGCTTGCAATTTTTTTGAATTCTTTACTGAACTACAAACCTAGCTTTCTAGTTTTTTAAAAAGCAGGACTTACGGATGTCGGCTATGGATGGGCTTCGAAAAAAGATTTTGTGGGGCTGCATGGGTTTTCTTGTGACTACAGGTATTGCTCTTGGTGGTTCTCCATTTTTCTTATCCTTGTTTCCAAACTCAGTAGCAGATAGGGAATATTTTTTATATATAGACCTGGATGATATTAGAGAAGATACCATCATCTCCCTAGATTGGTCGTGGTATCGTTTAATTATTGTTAAGCCAAGAGATGAAGTTCTACAGCAACTTGATGTTTTAGTTGAACCTAAAAAACATGGAAAGCAGCCACCTAAAGCTCAGGACCGACTAGATCATGAAATAAAAGTGTTTATGCTTCAAGTGAACTCTGAGGATGGTGTACCTAGGCTAGCCGAGCGTGATTACTATCGCTCGATAATCCCATGTTCTGAATTTACGTATTTGTCAGAGGGTGTTTCTATTGAGGGGCAGGACTTAGCTGGGGCGCTACAGTGTGTTGAGAGTGAGTGGGAGAGTTGGGAGAAGTATATGATCTTTGACCTCAATGGTAGGAGTCAATCCTGGTACATTGCTGACCTAGATGTTCCCAGCTACTCCGTCGAGGACAATACCTTAATTATTGGTAAGAGGAAGTAGGGGTAAAACCTTTTTCTTTTAAATAATTTGACTCTAAGACCGACACTCTACTAATCAATGATGTCACGATTGGATAGTCACTTGGCATCATCGGATTCTTAGTTGGCGCTTTCTGATCATATACTGATTTCAAGATTAACGCTTGGGAGACAGATAGATGGAAACGGCACTTATTACTGGGGCCTCTGGTGGCATCGGCCTTGAACTGGCCAGGATACATGCATCTAAGGGTGGCAACTTGGTTCTGGTTGCCCGGTCTGAAGGGAAGCTTTCAGCACTCAAACAGCAGCTAGAGAAGGAGTTTGGTATCCAGGCAATGGTTATTGCCGAGGACCTTTCTGACCCCATGTCCGCGCAGAGAATTTTTGAGCGAACCCAAAGTGAGGGTGTGGAGATTGGCACTCTAATTAACAATGCGGGTTTTGGTGGTCATGGTCTTTTCCATCAGAGGGATTTGGAAGCTGAGCAGGGTATGATGCAGGTGAATATGGTTTCCCTTACCAATCTCACCCACCTGTATTTAAAGGGGATGGTTGGCCGCAATAGTGGACATATTCTTAATGTTTCATCTACAGCCTCTTTTATTCCCGGCCCTTTACAGGCGGTTTACTACGCAACTAAAGCCTATGTAACTTCATTTAGCCAGGCACTGGCGGAAGAGTTGAAAGGCACAGGTGTAACAGTAACGGCTTTGTGCCCCGGTGCTGTTGCAACAGGGTTTGTGGCCGCTGGTGATCTTCAGGGTGTCGATATTTGGAAAAATGCCCGTTCGGCTGAGTCTGTTGCCAGATGTGGCTATCAGGCAATGGAGCGGGGAGATCTGGTTGCTTTTAATGAGACACGGCTCAAGTTGTTTCTGAATTGGATAATGCCTTTACTGCCCCGTAAAATGGTACTGAAGTTTTCCCGTCAGACGATGGAAAAGTCTTAATTACAGGCAGGTCCGGTAATGATCAAACGTGCAGCGAAATTCCTGGTACCTCCCAGCTGGAAGTTGATATTACACGATATGAATATCGATACAGCGCTGGCTCTTGCCTATGCCGGGTTACCTGCGGATCTGTTACAGCGGGAGGCTGTGACACTCTCTCCGGTGGAATATTTCCGTTTTTGGTGTGGTATTGATCGGGCCTCTAAGGATCGGCCATTACCACTTTTACTGGCGGAGCACCTTTCGGCTGAGTCGTTTGACCCTCCCATATTTGCGAGCCTGTGCAGTGCAAATCTGAATCAAGCTCTACTGCGGATACAGCAATACAAACCACTGATCGGTCCCATGGAATTGCACTTGGATATTACTGATGAGTACACCAAGCTCAATTTAGAGTGCTATGGAAGTGATGGAAATATCCCTGAAGCTTTGGGCCTGAGCGAATTAATTTTCTATATCCGCCTTGCTCGGTTGGGAACCCGGGAGGAAATTCAACCATTGGAATTGGCACTACCGCAGCTGCCTGAAGATCAAACGCCTTATCGGGAGTTTTTTGGTTGTTCAATTAAGCAGTCAGACCGGGTGAGAATTTGTTTCTCAGCGCAAGATGCACAAAAGCCATTTCTGACTGCCAATGCCCCTATGTGGGATTTCTTTGAAGGTAAATTGAGTCAACAGCTCAAGGATCTGGATAGCGAAGCCACAATGGGAGAGCGGGTAGGTTCAGTATTGATGGAGTTACTACCGGCCGGTGAGAGTTCTGTCGAAGCGGTGTCTGAACGCTTGGCTATCAGTAAAAGGACTTTGCAGCGGAAACTGGGGGAGGAAAATCAATCCTTCCAGACAGTATTGCAGGGAGTTAGATCAAGTTTGGCTGATCACTACCTCGCCAAGTCCAGCCTTCATTTGGGTGAGATTTCTTTTATGCTGGGATTTAAAGAACCCAATTCATTTATTCGGGCCTACCGGGGCTGGAAAGGAATGACACCATTGCAATACCGGGACTCTATTCACTGAATAGATCCGTTAGTAAAAAGCCAATGTTTGCATATCACTGTAAATTTATGTGACCAATTTGACCCAGGAAGTTTGGTTTTAACACGTAAACAGCGATTAATTGGCTGGTCGGTCAGCAATAATTATTCCGTTGTCTGGATTCACTTCCAGAGCCCTCAATTCTCCTCCGTAGACCGCCTGGATTTTCCATCTTCCGCCCACAAATTCGATATGCGTGATGGGGTTGAACCCTAGACCATACAGTTTCGCTTTAATAGTGGATAAGTCCAAGGCAATGACCGAAGGTTCTGCTCCGTAAAGGTCGGGGCTGTCGTAGATGGGGGCGGGTTTATTGGGATCGAGGCCGGGGGGGATTGGGTTAGTGAGATTGCCAACTAAAGCTATGGCGGTAAGAAAAATCATCTACGGCTCCATACTGCTAACAAGCCATAGTATTAGTTTGGACTAGGGATTATCGCAGTGCCAGCGGGCTGTAGTGATTTCGGTCTTACCTGAGTGCGATTATAGCAGTGAATGGCCCGGCAACAGATATTGCCGGACCTAGGGAGCCTAGCGTGTAAGCTTTAGCATAAAATCGATAACACGAGTTGAGAGTTTGCCATAGGGAGGCCGCAGTAATTTTAATAGGTCGATTGGGCCCTGATAGAAGATGGGACGAAGTTTAGAGAAGGTCAGAAATCCCTCGTAGCCATGGTAGTGACCCATACCGCTTTCACCAACGCCGCCAAATGGAATATCGTGCTGGCCAACGTGCAGTACACAATTGTTTACCGACACGCCTCCAGACATTACCTTGTTGATATATAAATCTTGTAAGGTTTTGTCGTGAGTGTAAGGGTAAATCGCCAGGGGTCTGGGGCGAGCATTAATATAATCAATAACTTCCTCTGGCTTGGAATAAGTGATAATCGGCAATAGCGGGCCAAAAATCTCACGCTGCATTGCCAGCATCTCGCCGTCTACGTTGGTCAGGATATGCGGAGGGAATTTTCGCAGTTTATTGTCCCTATCCAATTTGCCAGCACTTAAATCTATGGCATTAGCACCCTTAGCCTTGGCGTCATCCAGGGTTGCCCAGATTCGCTGGTAAGATGTGTCGTCGATAATAGAAGTGTAATCCTGGCCATCTAAGTTGGGGTAGCGCTTCTGAACATAATGTTTTGCGTGCTCGATAAACTCTTCGAGATGCTCCTCCGGCAAGAAAAGATAATCCACGTTGACACAGATCTGCCCGGCGTTTACCAGCTTCCAGTAAATTAGTTGCTCGGCGGCTTTCTTAACCGGGTAATCCGAGCCAACAATTGCCGGTGATTTACCTCCAAGCTCCAATGTGACTGGAGTTAGGTTTTCTGCGGCGGAGCGCATTACTGCACGACCGGTATTACTGGAGCCAGTAAAGATTAAGTGATCGAATTTAAGGCTGGAAAATACCGGGCCTATTTCATCGGCATCGGGAATAAAAACCAGCTTTTCTTCCGGGAAGTATTGTTCACAGACTTTACTGAGTAATTCTGCAAGGTGCTTGGAATTGGTGGACATCTTGACCATCGCCTGATTGCCTGCGGCGAAAATATTGGTCAGTGGTGAAAAGCTTAAGTTTATTGGGAAGTTCCACGGCACTATGACGCCAATTACCCCCAGAGGTTGTGGGACCACACGATTTTTAGAGAGGGGATAGGATTTAAAATCTGTATGGCGCCCCCTGGGTTTCATCCACTTCTTTAGGCGCTTGATAGTCTCTTTAATGCCGGAGAGCGCTGGGTAGATATCGTAGAGCAGTATCTCTTCCCTGGCTCGATTGCCGTAGTCGTTACTAATTGCCTGGATAATGGATTCCTGCTGTTCACGCAGGAGCTGGGCAAGGGTTCTAAGATCCTGCACACGTTGCTGATAGCTGGGAGCCGGGTTGGCCAGGTAGGCACTGCGCTGTTTGTCCAGATAGTTTTGCAGTACCGCTTTGTCTGCATCCTGCCGGGTCAGGGTTTGTGTTGTCATTTTATTATCCTGTGGCGTTGATCTCAGAAAGACTAAACGAAATTGAATCGGAGTGATTGACCAATCCGGTAAATTCCTTTGATGATCGGAGAACAAATTTTATCCGGGGAATGGCCAAGTTTGTTTTGCCATCGCAATTTATGGCGCGGATTACATCACTATGTTCAAGCAGAATAGGTTAGGGCCGGCTTTGGCAGCCGGCCCTGTCAGGATAGCTCGGAATGAGGACAGTAATCCTTAATCGTTGTCCGGTTTTTCCGACAAAACTTCCGCAGAGTTGGGGTCTACGTGCAAGTCGTACTTTTGGTCACCCTTATAGGCTTCAATCTTCCACTTACCCTTGTCCAGATCGACCTCAACAATTGGGGTGTAGCCCTGCTGTTCCAATTTGGTCAATACGGTGGAAAGGGCCATAGCTCCGGGTGGGGGCTTTTCTTTGGCGAGTGCATAGGGTAGTGCTGTTGCGGCGATAAAGGCCAGCAACAACTTGCTGATAGGTTGCATGGTGCTATTACCTCGCTGTCTATTTGCTAAATCGCAGTATCCTATGAATCAAATCTTCCCTTAACCGAGCGATCGGTATTTCCAAACTGTAAAATAAAAACTGATACGTTTGCGTTTGGTCTCCAGGCACTTACAACGGGTTTTGTGGGCTGCCCTGGGTAAGGTGCTTCTGGATTGCCTCGCACCACTCCATTCCTCCGGGTTTGAGACCGTTGGTATTGGCTCTGCTGAGCCGGGTGATGGCTGTGAACCATTCCTCACTACCGGTAGTCGGCATACCGGACGGGTATAGTTTCGCCATATCGCCATTTTGCTGGGCAAGCACTTGCTGTTGAACCCAGGCAAACCATTCCGGGGTGCATATAGCTGCAGCTTTCTTTTCCGCTTCCGCTCCATTGCCCGGTGGGGCAATGGGCTCCTTCATGGCGCTGGTAGCCGACTCATCTGCAGGAGGGGTTGCAGGTGACTTGGAGTCCTTCGGGCCCCCACAGCTGCAGAGGACAAAGATCAGTGCTATTAAAGGGCCAAAGCGGTACATAGGACCTCTATGGGTGGCGGTATCAAGCCTAAGCATAGGAGGAAATTGACGACTTTGCCTTATCGCCTTAGGTCATATGTATTTTTATTGACATTGCCATTAAATCAAATGAGAATGTTTCTCGTTTAATCCAAGGGTGATCTACGATAATGTCTACCAGAGCTCTATTTCAAAAAGTGCTGGCTGTAGCCGGCTTGTTGGGTGCTGTGGGTGCCAGTGCGGCCGAGCAGGTAAATATCTACTCCTACCGACAGCCTTTCCTTATAGAGCCGATCTTAAAGGAGTTCACCGAGAAAACCGGTATTGAGGCCAAAGTGGTCTACGCCAGCAAAGGCTTGAACGAGCGTTTGCAAAGGGAAGGGCGCAATAGCCCCGCTGACCTGGTTCTGACTTCCAATACCAGCAGCCTGATGGATCTGCTTAATAAGCAGCTGACCCAACCGATAAGCAGTGAAATTCTGGAAGACAATATCCCATCACAATTTCGTGATAAGGCCGGCAACTGGTTCGGCCTTACCACCCGGGCGCGTTTGATCTACGCCTCCAAAGACCGCGTTAAGCCCGGTGAAATTACTCGCTACGAAGAGTTGGTAGACCCTAAGTGGAAGGGCCGAATTTGTACTCGTAGCGGCAAGCACCCCTATACCCTGTCTCTGATCGCCTCCATGATCGCCCATCACGGTGAAGCAGAAACCAAAGAGTGGCTGCAAGGTGTGAAAGCGAATCTGGCGCGTAAGCCCCAGGGTAATGACCGCGCTCAGGTTAAAGCTATTAGCGAAGGTGTCTGCGACCTTTCCCTGGGTAACAGCTACTACTTCGGTAAAATGATTACCAATAAGGAGCAGCCGGAGCAGGTGGATTGGGCCAAGTCTGTAAACCTGGTCTTCCCTAACCAGAAAGATCGCGGTACCCATATGTTTATTTCCGGTGCGGCGCTGACCAAGCACGCCCCCAACCGTGAAAATGCCGTTAAGCTGCTGGAATTCCTCAGCGGCGCCGATGCTCAATACTCTTACGCTGAGAAAAACTTTGAGTTCCCGGTACGCCCTGGCACTGCCCGCTCTGAGTTGATTAAGGAGTATATGGGTGAGTTTAAAGAAGACGATCTGAGTCTCACGGAGATCGGCTCCTACGTTCCAGCAGCTTCCCGCATGGTTGATGAAGTACGCTTTGACTTTTAGAATGGTTAACTGAATGGGAATTGCTGCCGAGTAAATTGACAGCACTATCTCAGCCTTATTCGAACGGCCCTGTCGAGAGACCAGGGCCGTTCTTTTATAATGAGCTTTTGATTCCTTAATCCATGCTAAACCGAGCAAACTTATCAGCTTCCCGCTGGCTGCTATTGGTAGCTACTATCTCCCTTCTGGTAGCTCTGCCAGTGCTATCCATTTTTTGGTTGGCATTTTTCCCTGAAGAAAATATCTGGCCGCACCTGGTGGACACGGTGTTGTTTCACTATGTGTCCTCCACATTGATTCTGGCTGGCGGTGTCGGTTTGGTAACGCTGATAACAGGCGTGGGCAGTGCCTGGCTGGTGAGCATGTGCCAGTTCCCCGGGCGTCGTTTGTTTGAGTGGGGGCTGTTATTGCCGTTTGCTGTTCCCGCCTATGTGATTGCCTACGTTTACACGGACTTGCTGGAATATGCGGGCCCTGTGCAAAAGTCCCTGCGCGCCTGGTTTGGTTGGCAGACAGCCAGGGATTACTGGTTTCCGGAGATCCGTAGCATGGGTGGGGCGATTGCCATGCTGTCACTGGTGCTCTTCCCCTATGTCTATATGCTCGCGCGGGCAGCCTTTATCGAGCAGTGTGGCAGTATACGTGCCGCGAGCCGGTCATTGGGCTGTACGCCCTGGCAGAGCTTCTTGCGCGTATCCCTGCCAATGGCACGCCCGGCAATTGCGGTGGGTTTATCACTGGTATTGATGGAAACCCTGAATGATTTCGGCACAGTGGACTTCTTTGCCGTACGCACCTTGAGTGTCGGAATTTACGATACCTGGTTGAGCCACGGCAATTTAGGAGGCGCGGCGCAAATTGCCTGTAGCACTCTGATTTTTGTTGTTCTGTTAATTACGCTGGAGCGAATGGGGCGGGCGAGACAGAAGCACTTTGTACAATCGCCAAATTCCCAGCGTGAACGCTATGTATTGCACGGCTGGCGATCCGGTGTAGCCCTGTTGTTCTGCGGGTTACTGTTGGTGGCCGGTTTTATTATTCCCCTGCTGGTTCTGGGAAGTTACGCACTCAGTAATTTCTCCAGTTACTGGAGCGATGATTTTATACAGATCGCCAGCAATAGCTTGTTGCTGTCAATCGCAGCGGCACTGGTCTCTGTACTGCTGGGCCTGCTGTTGGCCTACGGTAAGCGGCTGCAACCCAAAAGATCCGTACGGGTCTTGGTCGGCTTTTCCAAGCTGGGTTATGCAATGCCCGGGGCAGTACTGGCGATTGGTGTCCTGATTCCCCTGGCCGCTTTTGATAATGCGGTGGATGGTTTTTTACGTGAACACTTTGATGTCTCCATAGGGCTGCTGTTAAGCGGCAGTATTTTCGCCATTATTTTTGCCTACACGGTGCGCTTCCTGGCAGTGTCCACAGGGGCCATAGAATCCAGCCTGGAGAAAGTAACCCCTTCAATGGATCGCGCTGCCCGCTCCCTGGGACGCAATAGCTGGCAAACCCTGTGGGCTGTACATCTACCTTTGGTGCGCACAGGTCTACTAACGGGTGGCTTGGTGGTCTTTGTGGATTGTATGAAAGAACTGCCGGCGACTTTGCTACTGCGCCCCTTCGGCTTTGACACCCTGGCGACTTATGTTTACCAGTTCGCTTCCGATGAGATGCTGGAACGCTCGGCCCTGGGGGCTTTATTGATTGTCCTGGTGGGGTTGATACCGGTAATTTTACTAAGCCGTTCCATTGGTTGGCGCAGAGGTGAGGAGCGCACAGCCGTGGCGGACTCAGAAGCGCCCGCCCTGTCCTGATAGCTTTTATCGGGCCTGGTCAAACACCAGAGCAGAGGAAAGGTGCAGGGGAAGTTTATCACCGGGAGCCGCTTGAACATCTGCATTCAAAGCGGCCTCGACAGTTTCCCCTGCAGCTAACTGAAAGCGATAGCTCACCTGGTTGCCGAGAAAATTCTTTTCCACAACCTGAGCCATCACAGCACCGGGATGTTCGCCTGCGGCAATATCCTCACTGCGCACAAACAGTTCGAGCTGATCTCCACTTTCGTATGCAGCTGTTGGCACCTTCACTTCCCCCAGAGGGGTACTGATCAGGCCATTGCCCACAACAGTACCGGAAATGATATTCCCTTCACTAACAATCCTTGCAACTGCCAAGTTTCTAGGTGTTTGATAAGTGTCTTGAGGGCTGTCCCACTGCTGTAATTGGCCTTGGCTGAGTACTCCCAGCTTATCTCCGGCAATAAAAGCCTCATGGCGGTCGTGGGTAACAATAATTGCAGGGATCTTCTCTTCGCGCAGTATATGGCGGACTTCGGCGGCGAGACTGCGGCGCAACTCGGTATCCAGGTTGGAGAAGGGTTCATCCAGGAGTAACAGCTTGGGGCGCGGTGCCAGTGCCCGAGCCAGAGCGACACGCTGCTGCTGACCGCCAGAGAGCTGATGTGGGTACTGTTGCCCAAAGCCTTCCAGACGCACTAACTTTAGCAAAGACTGGGTGCGGGATTGCCGCTTGCTTTTCGGCATTGACTGGATACCGAAGGCAATATTCTGTTCAACGGTAAGGTGTGGGAAGAGGGCGTAGTCCTGAAATACCACCCCAATTTTCCGTTGCTCTGCGGGAATCTGTTTCTCACGGGAGGAAATCACTTCCCCGGATAGCTGGATACTCCCCGCTGCGACCGGCTGAAAACCAGCGATGGCGTGCAGTAGCGTTGTCTTACCACAACCGCTGGGGCCCAATAAACAGGCAATTTCTCCCGCCTGTAAAGCAAAGGAAACTGATTCGATAACTACCTGTTCACCGTAGCGGCACTGCAGGTTTTCTATAGAGAGTATAGGGAGCACGGGTCTTCCGGTAGTTTGGCCTGTAAACGATTAGGGCAGCTTTCGGGTTCATAGTTATCACTACACTAACCGGTAGCCAGTCCAGAGTGAAGTATACTTTTAGCTGTGCAGTAGTGTTGGATGTTTTTTAGACGAGTGAATTATCTAAACACTCGCCATCAACCTCGTATACTAAGGTATCCATTCTCGTGGATATTGAAATTTCGCCTGTTCCAGATTCACAGTGCTCAGCTGAATAGTAACGATATTTGATTTTAAGATAAGCCGGCCCAACTCCGATTATACCATCAGCCCCCGCATTTGGTGCATGTATCGGACTATGAGTGATCTCGAGAGAAGATAACGATACATTTCTTACATTAAATTTTTCAGGGAGGGATATCTTCACGGGTCGATTATCAATACTGAGGTCGATATAACTAACGGAATTATCATCTGGCGTGAGGGAAATTTGCAGCGAAAATTCTTTGAAGGGGCTAATTAAATTTCCGCTTACTCTTGTGTTTAGAATCTCGGCATAGAGATCTTGAGCTGTATACGCTATAGCAGGCGAAATGGCAAAAATTAATACAGGTAGGTACTTTATCAAGTGAACTGCCTAGCGCTTGCTAACAAAGATATGCACTAGTGCGTTGCTTTACTGCCAAGCATTTTTGTCACTCTTGGAACCTCCTCCCAGCAATCGCCGAAAAAGCCCGGAGAAAATATCTGCAACGATATCCTCTTTGTTGATAATGTCTTTTTCTCTTAGGTTCTCGGCCTTTCTGTCTAGTTGTGTAGCCATAGAATAGTTATTACGGACCCTAGCTTCCTCTGCTTGAGCTTCAAGTTCGTTAGCTTTCGCGTTTCTTTCATATATGTTTGGGGTTGAGGCACACCCGGAAATAAATAAAACGGACAGTATAAAAAATAAACTCTTCATGTTCGGTAAAATAAATTCGAGTTTCATAAAATTATTACTGGTAGGTGTTGGCCTGTATAGGATTACCAGCAATATATCATAGTAGCGAGCTAAATGCTGGGCTTCTGATAATCAAAGCCCAGTGTAGTTGGCACGCGGACCGCATTTAAAATCCGTGTGCTATCTATAAGGCGACCCGATGGATTTTCTATTAGCATGGACCTTTACGCATTCTCATTGTACTTCCGCGAACCATTTCAACTTTGCTTGGGGTAACTGATAAAAGTTTATGTGTCCCAACATTTGACATTATCAGCTTGTTGTCTTCAACAGACCAAGTGCCATCCTGCTTCCAAAAACTATCGACCCACTTATAGGAGCCATCTTTCTTGAAAGTAATTGTGACATTTTCGGCGGCGACATTTCCTGCTGCTTCCTGTTCGTAAAAGCACCAAGCACCATTAAGTTCATTTGCCTCGTAGGCATTGGTCACTTGTGAAGTTGAAGCAATAATAATTGCTAGTACAATTTTTTTCATTTTATATTCCTTTTAGTTTAAGGTGTCCAGTTTTCAGGTTTGAGTTATATGGCTTTGAGGTTGATCTCCCACCTAATTATATACGGCATTAAACTTGACCAAATATTTAACGCGAAGTGACTAGGTGCTGTAATGTGGCTTTCTATTATATTTTCCTTTGTCCTATCTCAAGTACATGCTCATGAGAATAGAATAAAATTTTGTTTGAATCATTGTGCAGAACTATTGCATCATCTCTGGCAGGCATAAATATATCCTGCCAAGCATCAAGGAAGATACTGGTTGCTAGAATAAAAACTTCATTCTCGCTAAATACCACCTGAACTGTTCCCTCAGTGTTGAAATTACTCTTTAGCCAAGCGTCTGTAATGGTATTACTCTCAATCTTAAGTCTAAAAATTGATTCAATGACTTCACTATTTAGCCCATAGAAGTCGGTCGCACAGTATTTGGCTGTAAAATCGTAAGCATTTTTGGCATTCTTAGAATCAAGCCATCGAACACTTAAGTTGAGTCTTTCTATTTCAGCTTTTCGATATTTCATTTTGATACACAAAATAGTACGAGTGCACTATTACGAGGGCGTACTAACGTACAGAACGGCAAGGAAGTGAACTGGTTGGGCATAAACCGCCTCATCTGGTATTTGATTTTGCTTTTAGAGTAAGAAAGTACCCTGCTATGAACGAGGGTACCAAAACTATATTCGATGCTATTTCATACCAAATGGGGTACTCTTTATCTAGATTCGATGGAGATTGTCCAATATAGTACATAAAACCACCATACATGGCTGCGACTAATATCGCATTTACTATATTTGGACTTCCCGATATTTGAGCCGATAAGTAAATACCAATAACAATACCAACAAATATTGTGAACAATGAATATACCAAAGGCTCAACTGAGGTCATCAGTATATCCATTGGGGCCTTATCAACAATAAGGTAAGAGAATATAAAAATACTAAAGAATGAGAGAACCATTATTGTAACTAGCGCAACAATAAATCCAACGAATATACCAACTAAACTTTTAAATGCTACTTTCAATTTATCTATCCTAGCTAAGAACATATCCATATTTGGAGCAGTAGGAGTATTCTGCTACAAAGTGGTGAAAATTATAGCCTATTTTATCTTCAAAATTCACAAACCAAATGTGACATACTCCAAAAATAAAGAGATGCCTCTTAATTTCAGATGTTTTTTCTCTCACTCAGGAGTGATTGCGTACATGAAATGTTGTCGGATCACAAGGGAGAAAAAATATCTCCTTTCTGTGATAAGAAAATAAAATATTTCAAGTTCTCAGGTTGCTGAGCGGATAGATTGTCATTAGTCAATGATTTATCTCGGAACAAAGAGAAAACTAAGTTTTTGTACTCGCTACTACCAACCTTTGGGTCTCACAGAGTGTCACAAGAGCGCGATCATTGATCTCGAAGGGGCTAATTTATCTCCGATAAAAAGATTGTCCTTACGATACCACCATTATCTTAATTGCTACCTCAGGAGTAATCGCTCTGCTAAACAAAAACATTGTTTTAAAGTAATAGAGATGAATCTATCTAGCTCGGTTGTAAAGAATATAATAACTATCAGTTTGGCTGCTATCCCATTCTATATATCAAACTGTAACTCTTTCACCTTCAGATTATTTTCCCATATTCCTACGCGGACCTCTGAATAACGGCAGGGGTGACTATAGATTAATTAGCATCTGCAATCCCTGTGGAGCTATTGAAGATCTAGAGGTTAAGTATGCCAAAAGAGGATAGGGATTTGGCAGGCAGTTTGAAAATAGATAGTTGATGTTTGTCCGTTGGAATTAGTGCTAGTTTAGAGTTTGGGTGGATTACTCTCTGAGAAGAAAACTAAAATTGGTTCTTAAGTTTTCATTTATAGATATTCAACATGAATATATTCAATAATAACTGCTGACTATGGAAAAATTATATATCTCCTAATGTCGTGACTAACATTGGCTTTGTAGTGGTAATCATGAGGCTTGTTTTGTTATGTTTGCTTTATGATTATTTCGCAATAGAAAATATATCCATAAAGTTGATATTGCAGCAAAGAAACACCAGGTTGATACCCATGTTTCGCGCTGAGTGAAATAAACGATAACACCTAGTGTCATGACAAGTGCCCAAAATTTTATAAAAATTCGATTGCTCGATAATAAAAATAAAAATCCAAGTAAAGAATAGATGATATGTCCAGTTGTAATGGCGAATAAGCTGTAATCGGATGTGATATAGCATAAGCTATGGCCGCACACGCTCGTTTTTATTAAGTGTCTTGGTCCTGTTTCTAGTAGGATGGGTATCCAAAGATATAAACCAAAAATAAAACCTATGATTGTTAATATAATAAAGAAAATTCTTTTCCATTTTTTTGTCTCAAGACTAAAGGCAACGATTGGTATCCAGACAAGCCAAAAAAATAGAGCAAAAAATAAGTAAAAAATAGAAGACGCTGCCGTCAGTGACACTAAATTTTCATTGTATCCAATCCATACTAGCCCTTCACTTGCTTGCTGTAACGCAAAAAGGAGGGGGGTAACTGCGAGTAATAAATAGGTTTTATCATTTTTCATAGCATGTGTTGTACACAAGGCACCACCGACAATAAGCAGAGCCGCTGATCCGAACGATGCCGTGGCTGAAAAACACATAATGATTTTCTCTATATGTAAGATATTCTAACTTAAGCCAAAGCCATATAATTTGATATGCAACATAACAATATCCTTAGCGTAGAAAATCAGTTGATTTTGATATTTTGTACTAAGCTTATGAATTAGTCTGTGATGACTAGGTCTACTTTAACGTTTTCAATTCACCTTATGAGTTAAGTCTATAAAATTCGCAAAGATACATTTAGTTTGCCTTTGGATATTGATGCTTACATAAGTAAAGCCTATTTTGATAGGGCGTAACAAGCCCAGTGTAATACTAATTGGATAGTTGCTTTTCTTTATTCCACTTATCAAAATTGGTCACCTATATAAGCCTTGGGTTAAGGGTTACTGGTTGAATGCTAGAGTGATGATGCTTCCACTAAATTGGGGGATTTATTCTAGTCGGTACTCTCCGGTCATTCATGTTGAACTAACTAAACGGGGATCTCCAATGACTAGGACGTAACAGGATTGCTGGACGTGTCACGACTACAATCCGATTTTTGCATGTTTATTTGAGTATTAAATACCCCCAATTCTATTAGTAGCGCTAATGCTTCTTCGACCGGAAATTATTTGTTGTCTGTTTTTACGAATTTTCTATAGCTCATCTTTAGAGTGCCAATCTATACATACTAATATACTGCGATCATGAAGCTTGTTTTTTCATCTTTGCTTTAAAATCATTTATTAATAGGAAATAAATCCATAACGTTGATATCGCAGCAAAGAAACACCAGGTTGATACCCATGTTTCACTCTGAGTAAAGTAAGTGATAACACCGAGTAGCATGACAAGTGCCCAAAATTTTCTAAATAGATGATTGCTCGATAACAAGAATAAAACACCTAGTAAAGCATAAATGCTTTCTCGAACTGTGACGGGTAGTAAACCACCTTCGGATAACTCATAACATAAACTATGTCCACATACACTTGTTTTTATTATGTGTCTTGGTCCTGTTTCCAATAGAATAGGCACCCAGAGATATAAGCCAAAAATAAATCCTATAATTATTAATATGATATAAAAATTTCTTTTCCATTTTTTTGTTTCAAGCATATAGGCTACAAGAGGTATCCAAGTAAGCCAGAAAAAGAAAGCAAAAAACAGATACAAAATAGAAGCTTTTGTCGTTAGTGAAATCAAATTTTCGTTGTACCCAATCCAAACCATCCCTTCACTCGCTTGCTGTAACGCAAACAAGAGAGGGGTAACTGCGAGTAATAAATAGGTTTTATCATTTTTTATAGCATGTGTTGTACACAAAGCACCACCGACAATAAGCAGAGCTGCTGATCCGAACGATGCCGTGGCTGAAAAACACATAATGATTTTCTCTATATGTTAGATATTCTAACTTAAGCCAAAGCCATATAATTTGATATGCAACATAACAATATCTATAACCTAGAAAATAAGTTGACTTTGCTAATTTGTACTAAGCTTATGAATTAGTCTGTGATGACTAAGTCTACTTCAACGTTTTCAATTCATATAATGAGTTAAGCTGAAAAGCCTAATAAGGCTATATTGAGTTTACTTATGTAGGCCGATACCTACATAAGTGAAATCTATGCCGAGAGGGTTAAACAAGTCAGTGTAATGTTACTGTGGTGGTTGCATTATCTATTTCATTAATCAAAGTGGGTCTCAGTTTTGTCTCTTGGGTGTGGGATTGGCTTTTACGCTTAAGAGTCTTAATACGTCCGTTAAATTAAATACATTGGGGGTATTAATCCTAACGATACTCACCGGTCATTTACGATGAACACATTTATCAGAGAGGGCTATTAAGTCGTTGATACCAGAGTAATAGCCTTTTGCTCAAGACATCTTAGATTTCAGATGTGCATGTCACGAATAAGCCTATCTACCGTAAACGAGAACTGACAGTCATAGGTTTTCAATTCCATAGCCCTCGGTATCCTTGCCATACTTTATGACTCATTTTGGATATTGCGGATAGGGCTGGCTATCACATCCATTTGACCCCCTATTTTTCCAGATGATTGGCCATATAAGAATGATTGGGGTGTTTAAAATGACGTTGTCTTGTTCGCGGTGATTGTAAATGAGGCAGCCAAGGTTTAATCCAGCAGCTTGGGTGAATGGATATACCTTATTTGTTTAGTCTAAAACACATATTCAAATCAATAGGCTTTTAACAAAGAGTATGGGTGGAGGTATTGGCGTCGTATTCAATATTTAAGGGGCAATATTTTATGACCTCTGTTTGTCAAGCTTTTGAAAGTGACCGCAATCCTTGCACTTAACTCCATGTTGATAGAAAAATAAAGGCATCCCCAAAAGTAGGAAAACCAAAAATGCGGGCTTTTTCCCCTTGGTAAATGGCTCGAGATTTCGTGATGAGCAGGACTCGCATACTCTTTCTTCATCATGCCCTAATTCTTGGTCTACAAGATTGGAACGGTCTTGATTCAATATTTCATTAGCTTCATCTAGGTCGCTTTCCGACACTTGAAGCCTGACTCCACCCATAGCATTAGAATATAGCCACTGCATATTGACTGTGTGCTCATCTGCAATGAAAGCGTGTATTCCTTCAGATTCAAGTCGTGCTTTTGCAATCTGCGCTTCATATGGAAATGAGAATCTAGCAACGGTTACTAGCAAGTGATCACCTTAGCGCTTAACGTCTTGAGCTGTGGGACGAAGTGTCTGAAAACTTAGACGTGTTATGTTTTTATAGCCCACTAAGGAAACCCCACAACTTACCCCAGCGTTCTAGCTTTTGATCAGTGCTCAATAGCCTCGGCTGAACTTGAATAGGGTCGCCAAGTTGATCTACACCTTTCAATAAGTTGAGATTTACTGCGCCGCGAAGTTGACTATTTATATTGCAGCCTACAGCTAGCAGTTGATTACAATCTTTGCAATGGTAGAAATCAGCAAGCTGATCCCCATTTTGTTTAGTTGAGATTCCATCGCCAGTGAAAATCGCAGACATAGTTGGGTCACTTATAATAGGGGAAGGACTGGCTTGGCAATAATTGCAATCGCAAATGCGCGGATTCAAAGCTTCGAGCGGCTTTGCTAACTGAACTTCAATATGCCAACGGTTACATTTACACGATCCCTTAAAGAGCATAAAAATTAGTTCCAATTATGATGAAGCATAGTGTCTATATAATGGGCAAGTGCAGCGGCTCCAGAGCTTTATCGCACCTGCCACCGTAAGGACCGTAGCCACGAATGCCTGGTTCATTTGATTGTAATGCCGCTTAGCTTGAACAGGACACATCGTTTGCCACCCCAACAACAATTAAGAAGTTGATGAAAAACTCACTCGCAGTGAAGTAACCACATTCCCTAGACAAATCCACACCAGAGTTCAAAGCAATTGTGTATTTGTAGCTTCCATTATTTTGCTCAATGACCGGTAAATTGTCCGGGACTCATCTGGTGCTACAGCACTAAACCTAAGTCTATTGCTTGGAAGCTGAACAACTGCCGAGTCTACTTATATTCCACTTTGGTTCTTGATCATCACATTCGGCATCACCCCAAAGAAGCCTATCTAACACCAATAATCAGCAATACAGCGGTAACTAGTAAGCAATATCTTCTCTTCAAAATCGGATACTCCACAGAACGGAATAATACCCGCCAGCAGTGGCCGCATAGAAGTGGAATTTCCTCTGGCTGAGCTTAAATTACTGGAATGAAAGCCCCTATAGCAAGATCGCCGTTTATGGCTTCCATTAAATGCCAACTACTAACGAATGGCAACTACAAGACAGCGAGATTCTGAGGGAAATACACCCTGGAAAAGTTACGAGCTGACGAACAGAAAACGATATAAGGCTTGACTTGTAGGTGAGGTCGTCAGGGACACCAAAACTACATGATCGTGAATGCGGAGGTTGTATTATGAAAGTTCATATTCTTATATAGCGAGCTACTATAAAGCTATCAGTGTGGCCGCTGACTCATAAGAGAGTAGTGTTGGAGCCGGTAGTTTGAAACTATCGGCTACCCGATTTAGGCTGGCTGTATCTTTGTATTGCGCGGATTAGAATTTGGGTCTGTGTTTTTCGATGATTTGCGCATCTACCCAATAGATATCGCCCTCAGGATCGACACCGTCTTTTCCCTTAATGGGGTTGTGATTGAAGAACAGATACTTACCGTCTGGTGACACATACGCGCTGGCCTCATTACCGGCGGTGTTTATGGTATCTCCTAGGTTTATTGCCTTACCCCAGGAACCATCTTGTTGGCGGAAACTGATGTAGAGATCTTTGTCACCGTAACCGTCGTCTTTTTCGCTGTCCCAGATGAGGTAAGAGCCATCGGCGGCAATGAAGGGATGGGCTGTCCACTTACCAGAGTTGATATGCGGCCCCAATAATACAGGTGGTTGCCGCTTGCCGTTGCTAACGGTTGATATACGTAGCACGTCATTGCTCTTGTAGTCGTCAAACACTATGGTGCCATCAGCTGATGATGTCAGACGCATGATGCCCCAATCTTTGCGGTCGAACATCGTCCCCATACTTTTAATATCTGACCAGCCTGATTCGGTACGCACCATGTACTTCTTCCCCAAGTGCATGGTTTTGCCATCTGGGGCAAGTAGAGGGCGGCCGACCCTTGGGCCAACAACGGATTCGTGCCACTGGTTACCTATCTGCTTGAAACGAATGAGCAACCACTTTTCAGTGTCGACATCCATTCGGCTAAAGTAAAACTCGGTCATATCTGGTGTGAAAGAGCCGCTATAGTCACGATGCCGGGTTGCGACATAGCCCGGCGCGAATATTTTGGGTGTTAGTCCCGGTGGTGTTTGCCCAAGGTAGGGGCCTTCCAGCAGGGGAAGTGCTTCTTGGCTACAACCGTGGCTACTCACCGCAAGAAGAGAGATCAGGAGTATGATAGAACTACAAAAATGCTTCACAGTTTGTCCTTGTTTTTACATCAACGAATAAATGAACTGCGGGCAATTTAATCAGTTCGACATGAAAACACCTGAAGTACTTATGACTTTTAAATGATTTTGAGCTGGCGGCACCAAACTTTTAAACAGAAAGTGCACAAAAACCGACACACTTGGCAAAAGTAAAGACCGGCAGCTGGCCACTGTAGGCTGGTCAACTTTCAAATATCTAGGGCAGGAAGATCATGGGAATCCGTACCAACCAGCTGTCCTTGAAAGAAGGATACTAGATGGAAGCGCTTACTGGACTGAAATCTTTAGTCTGGAACGTCGCATAGTGCCTCCATCAAGGGTATAAGGTCGCCTCTCGCTGCTGTGCCGAGAGTACCCACTAAGGATGTTGCAGCGCCAGCACGAAGCTTTAAACACACCAAGCTCAACTCTGCCATATTTGATGGATGGTGTGGGTAGCCGGTAACTAGAAACTACCGGCTACTCGTTTTAGAGCGCATTTTTTAATGACAATGCCACCTTTTTAATGCCATGAGGCGGAATCCATTGTTTAAACTCAACAAAACCATACTTTTTATATAAATTAATTGCGGGCTCATTTACAGCAGCTGTTTCTACAATTGCTTCTATAAATTCAAATTCATCTAGAATGTAGCTTAGCAATTTACCTGCTATTCCTTTCCTAAAATAATCTGGGTCAACAGTTAAACTATTAATTTCTAACCGTTTATCTACTATAGCAATCTCGATAGTTGCGGCTAGACACTTATTGTCAATAAATCCATAAAACTGCGATTTAGAGTTCTTTATATCTTGCGGACTTCGCGATAGTGGAGGAAAGTCAACAATACCTATCAATTGGGCTTCGACCTTATAGGAACGTTGAAATATTGTGAAAATCTGATCTGCTATTTTTTCGTTTAAATTATCTAATTTTATTATCATGCTAAACCTAGTCTAAAAATTTGTGAGCTCTCTAACTCTTACCACAACAGCATCTAGGGAGAAGGCTGTCTTGCATTATTGGCGGAACGAACACAAAACAAGCGCTGGGATGAATGTCGGATAGCTGGTACTTGGTACACCCAGTATGAATATTACCTGAATGGGGTAAAAGCCCTCTTTAGGACGATCACCCTTCAATCGGCTCCATTAAATGCTAAGTACTGGCGAATGGCAACTAGGATTCTAACTGGATAAAATTGAGTTGGCGTGCTGCCATGATAATTAATTCAAATGAAGAGCTACTCAACACTATCGTTGGGTAGAAATTTATTAGAAATAGGGAGCCGTCTATTGCGGTTTCCTATGATGGGCGCTTTGGCGCAGTTCGCTAGAAACTACTGTCTACCCGATTTGGCGACCAGACTTTCTCCATAGAGATATATAATCTGCAATACTATAGTTTTCTAGCTCAGAGTCTTCGAGCCTGTCTGCTAGGTAAGCAAACATAACCATTAACATACCACCATTTTGTGCAAGGTCGACTTTGAAATCGTCATAACACCTTGAGTGATAATCAACCATGCAGTCACGAGAAACTATCTCATTCAATGAGCTACTGTTGTGCGAGCTTGTATTGCCAGTTATTCCTAGGTTTAATGAATTGTGTCGAATTATCGTATTATCAGTAACATTAGAATAAACACCTCTATTTAGGCAGAATATATATGAAAAAGGTGAATCACAAAGGTGGATATAAAAATTATCGTTAAAATCCGAATCTTTTATGTCATAGCAAAAAACTGAGAAAAAAGGCTCATCATAGGCAAAGTCTGGTTTTAATGGCTTTCCTAAGTGTATGTGTTCTTCTTCATCTACCCATCGATTTTTATGGATTTCAAGGACGCTTTCTTGTTTTTCTTGGCAGTTCTTATATTGCTTTTTGTCTAAAATTGATTTGACTTCAATTACACCATACACATCTTCAATTGGGATTAGATAAAGTTCGTTTGTAGGGGATATTTTGAATAGCGGACTGCTTTCTCGGAAAAGGATAATGTCACATTCTTTTGAGCAGCCCCCGCTCAAATTAATCACATAGCCTTTTGCGATACCAATATTCTTTGGTAAGAACTCTTTTAAGAAATTTAAGACAACTTCTTCTCTGGGGAAGCCTTTCTCATCTGGCCTTCCAACTAGTCGTTTGGTTCGCTCAAAATAGGATTGCATTCGGTCTGAGAGTAGTCCGAATACATCCTCGAGAGATGGTTTCCACTGGGACATATCTTGCTCTCTAACACATGTCGCACAGGCGAAGTGCATAGTGCTGGGTAGTAACCAAAGATTGCGATTGTATCACTGTTTGGTACGCCCGGTAGGGGCGTGGACTAATAGGGTGAAAGTCCCCTGTAGGGAGATCACCATTTAATGGGTTCCATTAAATGCTAACTACTGGCGAATGGCAACTGCAACACCGAGAGGTCTTGTGGAGAAGAAGCCGCCAGTAAAAAACTGTGAACTGAAGAGCAGAAACTCCTTACAACGCTTAGCTTGGAGGTGAGATGGCTAGGGGGCATCTCCAATGGGTAGATATTCATTACGGATAGGGAGCTGCCTATTGCTGACCTGCCCACCCGATGGATGATATGGGGCTGGTATCTAGAAACTATCGACCTGATTTATGAGATTCCCTCTGGATTAAAAACAAGACGAATTTTGCTAATACGACCCACTTTATAATGGAATGTTTGAGCCATTAATGTATTTCTACAATTTTTAGTGAATTTATATATGTAACATGTTGAATTCGGGTTGTGAAACTCTTCTACCATCTCATACGATACATCAACTGGAGGCGAAGCTTTCAGGGATTCTATATATTCTTTGGCCGATTTACATTTAAACAATGGCCCTTCAAAATCCAGCTTTTCATCTAGTATTAGGTCTAATGAATCAAAGTCCTTTGATTCATAGAATATTTCCATATATTTTCGAGCAAGCTCTATTTTGTTCATGTTGATTTCACATAACGAGGGTGTAGAAAAACTCAGCCCTCTTTTCGTATTGTGCTTCTACGTGAAAAATAGCCTACTCATCAGTGAAAGCTAGATCAGAATTCACGTAGAATCACGATTTATGGTTAATATTTGATCACATCTAAGGAAGCAAAGACATAAATTAGTTTTTCTACAGCCTGAACGTTTTGCTCAGCCGCCACAGAAATGGGGCCGGTTTATGTTTTCTTAGAAGGCCTTTTCTTGATATCTATCAAAGGTAGAGCTTAAGGCTTCACAACCATTGACACAATACGAAAATCAACAGTTAACCCATACCCCATCACCCAGTCTTGCCGCTCACAGATCTCTCTTGATACGACTCCAAACTATCACTGAATCTCCCGCTGTGTAAGCAGAGTATTCCTTTATGGAGGTGGGGGAGGGATTATGAGCACCGACGCCAGTGGATTGAGATTGAAATGCAAAGGCTGGCTGTTATCTTTGCGCGGGATATCGCTGCTTATGCTGTAATGAGCAATCACTATCATGTGGTGTTCTATATTGATGCTATAAAGGCCAATACTTGGTCTGATACCGAGGTCATTCCCCGCTGGCAGGAACCATTTAAAGCTTCTAACTTGGCTCAGCGCTTCATTCATGGTGCCTCGCTGGACCGTTTTGAAGAGAGCAAACTTAAAGAGTTGATTGAGCTATGGCGAAAGCGATTAATGGATATCAGCTGGTTTATGCGCTACCTAAACGAATTAATGCCCACCAAACCAACATAGAAGATCACTAGACAGACTTCTCCTGGCAGGACCATTTCAAGTCTCAGGCGTTATTGGATGAAAGAGCCTTGGCCGCCTGTATGGTCTATGTCGATCTCAATCCTATCCGAGCTGACATTGAAAAAACTCGCTGGACTCTGATCACACTTCCATTCAGCAGCGTATTCGTGCTGCCACCTCAGGTGAGCAATCCAAAGGTCTATTTGGCCAAAGTTACGTAATTTTCAAACCTAAAGTACAATTTTTCAGCACTCTACCTTGCCCTACACCAGGCTAGGAGAAATAGTCGTTAAGACAGAAGCGCTGTACTATTTCCGCTGTCATCTTTCAATAAATGGGTGTCCCAGTGTGTAGCCTGCTCAAATGGTAGGTGTCTACTCAATGGAGGAAGGCTTCCCACCGGAAGTATTGTTACGTAGTATCCAGTAGCTTGTCCTGTTATGGTTTTAACTGCCTTGAAAAGGATAGCTAATTTTCCGTGCCGGTTTCAGCTAGCTCTGTTACGTAAACAAAAGTATTCTCTAATCCAGCTTCTTTATGTTCTAAAGCCTCCTGTGCGGCAGGGTTTAAGAAAGCATTTAAAAAGGCATCACGACTGGCGTAGCGCACAATCATAATCTTTTCCCAGTCGATAGTATCTTCAGTCAAAACAATATCAACATCCATTGAATAGGTAGGGCCGCTGTTGTAAGAAAAGAGTATTAGCCCAATAGTTTCACCATAGATGCTATTAGCTTCTTCGCCGGTTAATTCGGTTTCTCGCCCGTCAGAATATTGTGCTGTTTCATAAAAGTCGATGAGGTTCATCATAAAAAATGGGGAGGGTGAGTCGCTGACAATCATATCGATCATGACATCGATATTTGTGTAAAGCGATACCGCTTCGCCGCTATCATCCAATACGCCTGTATTGAGAAGTAGTTTAATGGCTTCGTCTTCATCAAGATTATCCAGGCTTGGGTCAGAGAAGGAACCGGAAGGTTCAAACGGAAGATTCCCAGGTATTCCTAATATCCAAGTTTGATCAGTTGAAGCTCCATACAGCGTATTTATAGCGGTTGTAAAATCTTCTGAATTAATAGCTTCTAGTAGTGCATCAATGTTTGGAAATTCGGCGATACGAATCGCACTAAATTCCCGTTCAGCGAACATAGTTGCCGCTACTGTACTCGCAAAAACAGTGCCTCCACCTACGCTAGACCATACTGATTCAATCGAGCTCTCATAGTTGCTAAATCCATAGGTATCACTCACGGCGATAAGCTGCACAAGAGCCAATGTGTTCGACGTATCCTCATATTCTAATAGCGCCTGCATTGTTCCTTTGCTAAAGCGGCCCTGAGCATCGCCAAATTGTGCCAGCAACGATTCACTTGCTGTTGTGGTATCCTTGGGTGTGTCATTGCTGTCAGAACCACTATTATCGCAGCCTAGAGCCAAACACATACACGTGAGAATGAAGCACTTTATAAGTGCCTTATTAGCTGTGTTTAAAAAACTATTTTTATAGCCCCTTTCCATAAATTAACCACCCCATGAAGTATATTATGTAGTTTTACTTAATCAAGCAATTAAGATCCTTACTAAGCTTGCTAATGAAAATAGCAAGGGCTCATAACCTAAGGCAGACTGAAGGGTATCAATGGTGTTTTTTTGCGTATGGAAGGTGATGAAGAACGTTATGCGATATCGAATAATAATTGCTTTAAGGTAATAGTGGGTAGATTCCCATTTAAATCAATCAAGCTTGCACTTAATAATTTAAGATTTATTAAAATACTTAAATTTAAAAAATTTTTTATTAATAACTAGAATAGAGATTTTTTGCGTTTTGATTGATGGCCACTGAGGCAGAGCAACCAAATATTACCTGTCCCTTTTTTTACGAAACTGAGACCACAGGGAGCCACATAAACATGCATAATATTGGGTATCCTTCGGAGACCTGTATTTGTTATACATCTAAAGTTGATCGAACCCAGAAAAAATTGCACAACGCCTCCCTCTAGGATAAAGCCATCCATGAGGGGAAGGGCCGCTAGCAAAGCTACAATCTGACGAACAGAAGCATAATATAAGACACTGTTGGCAACATCCCCCAGTCTTTGGTTGCCCCATTGTGGGCTGGTATATGTCGATTATCGTGTGAATTTAGAGCAGAGGAAATATCATTTCGCCCCTCCGCCATCTTATTCTTTATTGTATTTCTCGAAAATAAATCGTTTAAAAACTTCGATCTGCTTAGCTTTGTATTGAGATTGACGATATACAAGGCTGAGTTTCTTAGGTGGTAACTTGTTGTTTTGGAAAAGAGGTATTACCAGTCCCGATTCAATTAGCTTAATAATACTCTGATGCAACTGGAACCCAATACAGATATTCTTTAGTGCCATGGTTTGAATGGCGTGAACATCATTTATTCTATGGTGAGCATACGTCTGATTATTAAACTTGTTGTTCTTTAACCACTTTCTTACTTCTGGTGAAAGGTCCTCGAGAGGTGGCATGGCAACGCGATGGGAAGTAAGTTCAGAGATTTGAGTAGGTGTACCATGGGTCGCGAGATATTCTGTCGTTGCAAAAAATGTGGGTCGAACCTCACATAGCTCGCGGGAGATTAAACGTGTACTGTCCGCAATCTCACCAATTCTAAAAGCAAAATCAAGATCAGAATCACTAAAGTTAATAATGGATTCGGAATACTCCAGCCGATATCTAACATTTGGATAACGCTCAGAAAACTCACTTAACCAAGAAGACAAGCTTGAGTCAACCAAAGACCGGGATAACGTTATTTTGAGGTCCCCTTCGACGCGCTCGTTATCATACTGAATGCGCCTTTCTGATTCGCTGATTTGCCTTAGTATTGCAGCACTGCTTTTGTAAAAGCTTGCGCCATGCTCTGTAAGTACCATTTGCTTATTGGAGCGATCAAATAGCTGCACGCCAAGATCATACTCCAAGTTTGTAATCTGCTTACTAAGCGCTGATGGCGTCTTGTTTAGACTGTCAGCGGCAAGCCGAATACTGCCAGAATCAACAACAGCCACAAAAGACTCATACTGGGTAAACTTCGACATATCACTTTCCAAAATGGAAACTCCGATCGTATTATAGGTCACTTTTTGTCATTCAAAAAGAACAATATAGTGGACTCGTAAATAACGAACCCGGAGTAAATAATGATTTTATTAGCGGAAGTCGCGATCACGGTTAAACGTCCGATTAACACGTTCTTTGAGTACGTCACCAACATGGAAAATTACGGAGAATGGTTCCCAGGGGTAACCTCTATTGCCTCTCACAACGAACTTCCCCATGGCATGACCGGCAAAACATATCAAGAAGTGATCGTCATGCCTGAAGGAGAAGCAACCCTTGTTATAGAAGTTAAGAAAAGCCGATTGAATCAAGATTTCTACACTGAGGGTGATCTTCTCCCTCTATTACCCGCCATGCTAATGGAGTTTAATGCTGAAACACCGAAGTCAACCAGGTTCAACCTGAAGTACTTTTCTCGAAGTGACATTCTCGATTTCAACTCTGATGTAATAAAAGAGATGAAATTAAATTTGGGTGGGCGAATTTCAATTGCAGTCGATAATTTACAGCGGCGCTTTAGTTAGTCTGACTTGATCCAATAATTGTTCCTTAACTAAGTGGCGCCGATGCGAAGTGATGAAATAAAGAAATCCTCTCTCTATGGCGGGAGCGCCTAACGGATATCAGCTGGTTTATGCGATATTTAAATGAATCTGTCGCTCGCCAAGCTAATGCTGAAGACACTTGTACAGGTTGATTTCGGGAAGGCCGTTTACTGGATGAAAGAGCCCAGGCTGCTTCTATGGCTTATGTAGACCTCCTCGATCCGTGTCAATATCGCCAAGACACCTGAGAATCTGATTATACTTCAATTCAACATCGTATCCGTGCGGCAGCCTCAAATGAGCGGCCCCAAAATCTACTCCCGGTTGTCGGCACTGAACATTTGAATATGCCGAAATGGCTACCTTTTCAGCTGGATCACTACTTGGAGCTAGTGGACTGGAGTAGCCGACATTTAGACATCGGAAAACGAGGTTATATTGCACAAAAACGCCCCCTATCCTAGATCGGCTTGGCATTTCGCCCAGGCATTGACTCTATCTCAATCTGAACTTTGAAAGCCGCTTTTAAAGCCTGCTGTGATCAGAAGAGGCTGTACGGCAAGCCTGTATTCAGTTCAATAAACGCTGGGTGCATGGCATAGGCGACTGCCAATGCTTCCTTTTGGTGACACGCCACTATTTCCTCCGGCTTTTCGATGCTATTCCTTTCGAGTTGGCTAATTCACGCAATTTTCCAACCTAAAGTATATTTTTTCAGCATTTCACTTCGTCCGATCGAGACCAGGTGAAATGGCCATTAAGGAGGAAAGTCTGTACTATTTCCGCTGTCATCTTACAATCTGTGGGTGTCCTGGAGTGAACCCTCAATCAGAAACGATTCTTCGTTTTTTTCAACCTTCTGATTGGTATTTCAATGGCTACGGCTGGCGTTAACTGGTGTTCTTGGATTTAAATAGGATTATTTTTCTGCCTGGGGTTCGGAAAGGTAATCGCTTAGCCGCAAGTTCTGGCTATAGTATCCAATTTGGGGGAGCGCTAATCTTTTGTCCAGCCATCGACAATCATTAATAATCTCCCCGGTCTCGACTGATTTATAAAGAGCATGTTATGTCCAGAAAAATATTATCCTTAAAGGTAAAGAAAAATACGGAGCCTAAGAAGGCTGATAAAAAGCAAGAGGATACTTCTAATCCAAAGAAACGCTTCTTAAATGGAGTAGCTATTAATCCATCTGAGCCTATTCGCCTTGAGTCTGGTTCTCAGCAACTTACGGTAAGGGCGATGGATTTGATTACGCCAATTGGTAAGGGGCAGCGTGGCTTGATTGTGGCTCCACCAGGTTGTGGTAAAACCACTATTCTGAAACATATCTGCCAAGCAGTGGGGGAGGCTTACCCTGAAATAAAGCTGTACGCTTTGCTTATTGATGAAAGGCCAGAGGAGGTTACTGACTTTAAGCGAAGTGTACCGGCCGAAGTTTATGCGTCCTCTTCTGATCATAGCTATGAAGAGCATGTGAGAGTAGCTAATGAACTCCATGATAGGGCCTGTAAGGAAGCCGGTGAAGGCCAGGATGTGATGATCGTGGTTGACTCTTTGACAAGGCTTTCACGGGTACATAATGCGCGGCAGAGTGGTAGGGGACGTACAATGTCTGGCGGGATAGATGCCAGGGCTATGGAGACACCCAGAAAGCTGTTTGGCGCTGCGAGGAAGATTGAAGGTGGTGGCTCACTTACGATTCTGGCAACGATACTCGTGGATACTGGAAGCCGAATGGACCAGGTGATATTTGAGGAGTTTAAGGGCACGGGAAATATGGAGGTAGTATTGTCAAAGGAAGTTGCGAGACAGCGAATTTTCCCTGCCTTGGATATTTCCAAAAGCAGTACTCGCCGTGAAGAAATCCTGTTCAACTCGAAAGATATTGCAACGATAAGAGCTTTACGAAGAACGCTTGTTAGCCTAAAGCCTGTAGATGGCACTAAAAAGCTTATTGAACTCCTTGAAAAGTACCCGACTAATGCAGAGTTACTTGACCATTAATTTTTAGTTAAGTTTAAGGGTAGTATTTAGCCACTTAGCATTTTTGGAGTTAGTTACTTAGCGACCGAGTCCTTACTAGGGCAGCCGTTATTTAGTCGAGGGCTTTACGCTTCAATTCTCTGGTGTGTTTTTACAAGATATTGCTCAATGAGGGGCTTAGTGGAAATTTGGCCTTAATATGCTGAAAGGGTCGCTCTTTCAGCTGGATCACTATTTGGCGTTAGTAGACTGGAGTGGCCGGCATTTAGGCCCCAAAAAGCACGGTGTCATTTCTCAAAAGGCATCCTTTATCCTTGAGCGGCTGGGCATCTCGGCAAAACACTGGCTCTATCTCGGTTGGCACTTTGAAAGCCGCTTTAAAGGTTTGGTGGGATCAGTGGAGACTGTAAAGCAAGCTTGCATCCAACTCGATAAACGCTGGGTACACGGAATAGGGATTGCCGGCGTTTCCTCTCAGCCACACTCTGCTAATCTACTCCTACCCCAAATACTCTATTACACGATTACCACTCTTTTATCCAAAATAGCATTTCCAAAAATCTGCATATCAATTCTCAGAACTTAATCTATCTTACCTATGAATCAAAGGGTAAGAGCCCCCAGAAAGAGAGCTTGCTCTACAGTTCACAACATCCTCCAGCCTTTGGGTGTCCTAATGTGTGTGTGCACTAATTTTTGCAATAGGATAATAAACAACACCCGCAGCAACCAATAAGGTTACTAAACCGGGTGCTTTCATCTAAATTTATGCATCTTCTGAAGATTCACGTATACGCTCTTTTCGTTCCAGTTCCTCTTGCATCACCGCTTTGATTTCTTCCAGCACGGCGTCGACATCAGCGCTGTCATCATCATCATCAAACTTGCCGCTGAGCGTTGAGCTAGTCGTTAAGTTACCCTCTTCAAACAGTGCCCACATTTCCTTGGCGTATTGAGTCTGTAATAAAGAGGGGGCAAATCTGCCATAGTAACGACGCATATTGTCGACGTCGCGAGTGAACATTTCGTGTGCGCTGTTATTGGCAGCGGCATTAACAGCTTGGGGTAAATCGATAATCACAGGGCCGGAATCATCCACTAGGACGTTAAATTCGGACAAATCACCATGTACAATTCCCTCGTGAAGCATGAGCATGATGTAATGAATCATTAATGCATGATCTTGAATTGCTTGCTCTTCTGACATTGTCACATCGCCAAGCCGTGGTGCGACATTGCCTGCTTCGTCAGTGATTAACTCCATCAATAATACACCGTCAACACAACCAAAAGTCTTGGGAACTCGTACATGAGCGCGTGCTAAACGGGATAAAGCATCAACTTCGGCATTTTGCCAAATCTCTTCCTGCTGTTGGCGGCCATAATTTGACCGTTTTTGCATGGCACGTGCTTGACGACCACTGCGAACTTTACGCCCTTCTTGATACTGTGCGGCCTTTTTAAAACTACGCTTAGTTGCGTCTTTATAGACTTTGGCGCAACGAATTTCGTCACGACAACGGACAATAAATATATCGGCTTCTTTGCCGCTCATTAGGCGGCTGATAACTTCATCGATTAAGCCATCATCGATGAGAGGCTGTAGACGTTTGGGAGTTTTCACTAGATACCAGCTTCGAGTGTACGGCAATTAATCATATATGCTATTGACATATTTCTATGTGTATTTGAGGCAAGAAATCTAATCCTGCTTATGGATAAAGAGCGATTATGGGGCCCTATAATGCCCGCGTAAAGGATGGGGGCAATAAGAATAGCACTTGACATGTGAAATCCCCCAGTAGGCAGACCACCGTTTAATGACCCCTAACTACCAGCAAATAGCAATACTATAAGGTTTTGTGGGGAGGAAGCCGCGAGCAAAACTATGAGTTGGCGAACAGAAACATCCTATGTGGCTTAGTCTGGAGGCCAAGGGTGCCGAAGCCACGTGATCTAATGGATAGGGTTAATGATGCAGATGATTTGTGAAATTTTATACTCTTATCTTGGGGAATCTGTGTAATTTGTTTCAGTGATTCTGCCAGCGTGGCTACTGGCTGGTAAGTAGGTCCAACTGGTTAGCATTCATGACCCGCATGATGGGTGGTGTGGGGGCCGGTAGCTAAAAACTACCGGCTACCCGATTTAGCTATTTACTTCGTGTCCACCCTTTGTTTTTAAAGCACTCAATCGACTCTTTTTCTAGTGCTTGATATTCACTCCAATACTCTGGCTCTGCTTGACTTCCGCTTCTTATTCGCGCTAATGAATCTTCTACCACCTTGGAAATAACTTTACTTCGATCAGTATATAAGGTCCCATCCATTGTAATTCCTTTACTATATGCCTTAACTCCACAGGAATCTCTATCCGACGAGACAATCGGACTGTTCCCATCAAGCTTTCCGTATTCAGGATGTTCCCAATATGTTTTTTGAGTCGCGCATGAGATTAAAGTTAAGCCAGATATTGTTGCAAATAAATATTTCATCTCGTTGATTTCTTGTCCTTGTTGATAACTAATGCCAAGCTTTTCGGACGCCGAAGCAACCCGTAGGTTTTCCGTAAGAGCTTTTTGTTATTATTTTACTTTGATTAATTAACATACTCCAACCATTCATTACAAAATATACTTTCAACGGCCATTTCTAACTGAAATATCTGGGGGTCAATCAGGTCGCCTCTAAATGTTGCACCTTTATCAATCCACGCTGAGTACTCAATATATGGATAGTGGCCTATACAGTACAAGGCGTACGACAACTCTTTGCTCAAACTGCTTGAACTTTTTAGGTTTTGAAATAGTGAATGCAAGTCAGACAGCAGTTGTTCTATATATTCTTTTCCTGGATCTTCACCCATTCTGGCCAATACCGGCAACCCTTTTTCACCTAATCCCGCGTTTATAATTCTTCCTTTAATCTCTTTCATATTTGGAAGTCATAACGTCCCAAGCACTAGCCGGAAAGTAGTTGGTTGATTTTATGCTATTAAAGTACAAAATAAAGCAGTGCACAGGAGGTCCAGTGCATTGCTTTGTCAGTTTTTTGAATCGCAAAATGATAGCTTGTCACGTAAAACCAAATCAATAATCCCATTAGGATCTGAAGAAAGCTCGACGATTGATTGTTTGTTATCGCCGATTGGTATTCGATGACACGGATTAGACTGTATTTGATCGTTTTTCTGATAAAGAAAATACAGTTGAACTGAACCCAATTCAACAGGTATCCATGAGTCATTAAATGTAAATCGATCCCCTGTTTCAAAAGTACCCTTGATTGAATTCAATACCAAAAAAGTTGATTCGATACCTCGATTCAGATCTTGCAATCTCTCCCACGCTGGAGAGTCACGCCACTCAATAGGCTTTGCGTTATATGAGCTAATTTCATGTGTCAGATCTGCGTACGCGATGCGGCCTGAGATTTTCTTGGCAATAACAATGTCAGTGGCATTATTCAAATCAAAGCTTAAATCCTTATGATCATATTCAAACGAAATGGCTCGCTGAGAATAAAGGATGATTAATAAGGTTAGATATATAACTTTCATTGATTGAAGCCTGATGAAAACTAACGCCTTGCTCAGTTGCCGCCGGAACGGAGCCGCTTTGTGCTAGCGTAAGCGTACAGTACAAAGCGAGCGGAATGTAGGCGGTCAGATGCAGAAATTTGTTAAATCTTGGTTAGTTTACTTGGTTCTATATACGGGCCGAGGGTTGGGTCCAATGAATAATAGAAGTCTATTGTCTCCTTCAATAACTAAGTATTCACCTTGCAGGCATCCCGAAATTGAACCCTTAGGAATAGAGAGTTCATAGCCTTTAGGGTGATCAGTAAGGACGAACACTTCTGTGTTCTGACCTTTCTGACAGCTTAGTGAAATATAGCGATCTAATTGATTGGTTACAATCTTTGCGTTGATAATTTTTGCCGGATTCTCAATGCCTACCGCGTCAGAAATGGAACTGAATAGATAGAATAGTAGGAATATATTAGATTTCATGGTGCTTAGATTTAACGCCTTACAGCAGAGGTCGGCGCGTATCGACGGCCCTGCTGACTGCGTCTGTTATATTTCGTTTTTCTTGAGCTGGTTTTCAAGGCTCTTTAAATCACCCAGTACCCATACATCAGAGATTCGATCACCTTCAAAGGTAAACAAGGCGCACCCATTCCAAGTTACGCGTTTATGTGATGGTAAAAAGCCCATAAACTCATCTCTATGAAATCCGGTAAAGGACATCTTCGCAAAAACCTTGTCCCCTTCTTCTACGAGATCTTCAATAATGCATTTGTAATCACCCAGTGCTTTGTGAACCATATCGACATATTCAGCGAAACCTTTGTGACCTCGCTTTTCCTGCCCCAATGATCCTCTGAAGGAGAAGCTCTCATGCAGGATCGATGGCATTGCTTTCTTATCGTGTGCATCCCAAAGAACCTCATAAAATCTTCGAACTTGATCTTTATGCACCAGTCATCCTCAGAAGCATAACACCTCAATAACTCGTAGCTGAAACATAGCGAAGCGACGTGTAAGCTATCGGGCGCCAAAGACGTGTAGTTAATTGTCCTGGTACGCCCAGCATGGACGTGAACTAATGGGGTGAAAGTCCCCTGTAGGACGATCACCATTTGATGGACTCCATTAAATGCTAACTACTAACGAATGGCAACTGCAGTATCGCGAGGTCTTGTGGGGAGGAAGTCGCTAGCAAAACTACTAGCTGACGGACAGAAACATCCTATAAGGCTTAGCCTGAAAGTGAGGCGGCCAAGGACACCGAAGCCGGGTGATCTAACGGGTAAAGTAAATGACGCAGTTGTGTAGTGAAAGTTCACCTTCTTATCTGGGGGGACCTGTTTAGCTTGCTGCTATGAAGCTGTTAACGTGGCCGCTGACTCATAAGTAGGCCCAACCCACTAGCCACCATCGAGGGGTAGACAAGAGTGGTGGGACACAGCAGCGCCTCGGTCAGTAATGATCAAGGTGATTAAACAGAAGTCAGCCGACGGCGTAGTAGCCAAATGCCAAGATTAATACCTTGGACAGGGAGTAGGCCTGAACCCAAAATCCACGAGTTAAAAGACAGGGCTAGCCTACCGATTTGTTTCCAGTCGGATAAGTTGAGGTAGCGCGCTGCCGTGACACTTAACTCAAATGAAGAGCTGCTCGACGCCAAGGTTGGGTAGAGATTCATTACGAATAGGGAACCGCCCATTGCGGACCCGCACGATGGGTGGTGTGGGGGCCGGTAGCTAGAAACTACCGGCTACCCGATTTAGTTTTTTACTGCACCATTTTCTGTTAAGTATTTTATGACCTCAGTATTTTTTCCGTAATAGGCCCACTTAAGAGGAGTTTCACGTCCACGGCATTCTGCATTTACATGAGCCCCGGAATCAATCATAAATTCAATCATTTGAACTGTACCATCTTGTGCTAAATAGTGCAGAGATGTACATTTGTCTTTAGCGAGATAGTTAATGTCTACTCCTTGCGCAACAAAATATTTGACTACCTCAATCTCTTCCGTAATGGCACCTCCAAGTATTGCATTATCAATAGCTTTTTGAGGAGCCTTATTACTTTCAATAATTGCTTTTATCGCGTTCAAATGTCCTATTCGAGCAGCAACATATAAAGCTTCTTTGTATTCGGAAGAATCAAATTTAGGACCTTTATCAATAATCAATTTCACGAAGTCATAGTTATCTTTATATATGGACCTAAAAAGTGCCCCCGATTTAATCTTTCCCCCATTATTAATGAGTAGAATAACTGTCCTGGAGAAACCTTTTTCTAAAGCTTTATCAATAAGGGTGCTTGACTCATTAGTTTGTAATTGAATATTTTTATTTAATTTTAAAAGTCTAGTTACCAAGCCAAAGTTGTTGCTTTTAGCCGCATGAATTATTAGCTCTTTGTAATCTTTATCAGAGATATCATCAAAAAAGCCAGCGCTTTCGAAAACGAAAGCCCCATCTTCATCAAGATTTCTAGTTGATTTTTTAAGCCCGTCTATATCGTATGTAAGTTTTCTAGCTTTGATTTCTTCAAGGGCTATCTGTTTTTCATTAACTTCAGAGCAACCAGTAATTATTGTAACGAAAATGAATATCATAATTTTCTTGTGTGGCATTGAAATATCCTAAAAAAATAACGCCGCAAGCAACGGCCGTAATGTAGCAGCGAAGCTGCGAATTGGAGATCCAGCCCACGCAGTGGGCGATGTTGCCTTGCATTGGTACGCCCAGTATGGGCGTGAACTAATGGGGTAAAAGTCTTCTGTAGAGAGATCACCATTTAATGGACTCCATTAAATGCTAACTACTAGCGAATGGCAACTGCAATACCGCGAGGTCTTGTGGGGAGGAAGCCGCTAGCAAAACTACGAGCTGACGGACAGAAACATCATATAAGACTTAGCCTGGAGGCGAGGTGGCCAAGGACACCGAAGCCATGTGATCTAACGGGTAGAGTAAATGATGCAGTTGTGTAGTGAAAGTTCACGTTCTTATCTGGGGAGATCTGTTTAACTTGCCGCTGTGAAGCTGTCAGCGTGGCCGCTGACTCATAAATAGACCCAGCCCGCTAGCCACCATCGCGGGGATAGAAAAAAATGGTGGAACACAGCAGGGCTCCGCTCAGTAATGAGTAGGGTGATTAAACAGAAGTCAGCAGAAGGCATCGTAGCCAAATGCCAAGATTAATACCTTGGACAGGGTGAAGGCCTGAACCTAAATCCACGAGTTGAAAGACAGGGCTAGCCTACTGATATGTTTCCAGTCGGTTAAAGTTGATGTAGCGCACTGCCATGACACTCAACTCAAATGAAGATCTGCTCGACACTATCGTTGGGTAGAGATTCATTATGGATAGGAACCGCCCATTGCGAACCCGCACGATGGGTGGTGTGGGGGCCGGTAGCTAAAACTACCGGTTACCCGATTTAAGTGCAGGACTATCTACCTGCACCACAGTTAATTTAAGCCCTTTGATACCTAAGCCATCAAATTTTTTACGATGCTCTGGATACCAAATTGACACATTCGTTGTTTCAGCAGCCGACACAATTCTGGGCTTTTGCCAATAGCTATAACTTTCTCGCCCTGCTAAATATGCGTTGTTAGAGTTTACTAGCCCAGAACAGTTTGGGGTGCCTATTTTAAATGTGGCACTATCTGAGAGCGGTGCTGATAAAGTGATGCTCTCGGCCGGGACTGTTTCCCAGACCTCTGCAAGCCCCATTTCTCCGGCGTGGCACAGATAATCTACTACGTTGCACTGGATGGTTGTTTTTGCCTCATGCTCACCTAGCTCGCTGGTAAAAACCATTTTTGCCTCGAAGTACTTCGTTTTTTCAACTAACGAAGTAAATGGCTTTTCTACGGCACAACTTGTAAAAAGAATTGGTTCAATACAACCAGTAAGTGCAATCGATGCAATTGTAAGTATGAGTAGCTTCATTTCCTTTGTACACTTAACGCCTAAAGCAACGGCGAGCGTAGCGAGTCCAGGCCCGCAAGGCCGATGTTGGCTTTACTTGGTACGCCCAGCATGGGCGTGAACTAATGGGGTGAAAGTCCCCTGCAGGAAGATCACGGTTTAATGGATTTCATTAAATGCTAACTACTAGCGAATGGCAACTGCAATACCGCGAGGTCTTGTGGGGAGGACGCCGCTAGCAAAACTACGAGCGGACGGACAGAAACATCTTATAAGGCTTAGCCTGGAGGCGAGGTGGCCAAGGGCACCGAAGCCATCTGATCTAACGGGTAGAGTAAATGATGCAGTTGTATAGTGAAAGTTCACGTTCTTATCTGGGGAGGTCTGTTTAGCTTACTGCTGTGATGCTTTCAGTGTGGCTGCTGACTCATAAGTAGGCCTGACCCGTTAGCTACCATCGGGAGGGGAAAGAAGTGGTGGAACACTGCGGCGCCTCGGTCAGTAATGATCAAGGTAATTAAACAGAAGTCACCGACGGCATAGTAGCCAAATGCCAAGATTAATACCGTAGACAGGGTGAAGGCCTGAACCCAAACTCCACGAGTTAAAAGACAGGGCTAGCTTACCGATATGTTGCCAGAAGGATATAAAATTGACGTAGCGCACTACCATGACACTCAGCTCAAATGAAGGGTTGCCCGACTCTATCGTTGGGTAGAGATTCATTTTGGATAGGGAACCGCCCATTGTGGGCTCGCATGATGGGTGGTGGGGTGGCCGGCAGTTAGAAACTACCGGCTACCCGATTTATATTTCTTCTTGTTGAGCAACAAAAGCCTCTTTACTGCCAACGAGAACCACAATAAGAAGTATTATATCGATGACAATGCTAGTGATTGAGCCAGGTATTTGAGCCATCAAGAACCCACTATCTGACTGCGAGCTAATTACTGCTTGAATAATGGCCCAAATAATAGACGCAGCGATAGCTATATAGAAAAGTTTTATTGCGAAATCTTTGGTCATCATTAGAAATATTCCAGATATAAGATACAGACCTGCTACGACCATAGATACTATACCAAAAACAATTGACCAAGATTCATACCACTCTGGGACCTTAAACTGTTCTTGCATAGACTCCATCATTTGAGAAAACTCAATTCGTTTGGGTTCACCTTCCTCTTCAATTTCTAGTGTCAATTGGGGCATATCCTTTCCATCAGGAGTCTCCCCTTTACTGAATTCAGCCATCATTTCTTTCTGCATTTCGAGGATCGAGGGCATGGCTATTTCCTGAGCGCCACCAAGAACCCCAAATATCCCGAAGATAATTGCCAACACTCCAATTATTGTCGCCCATGTAGGTCTTTTCATTTACTACTCCATAGTTCAGTAAAAATATAACGCCATTTGTAATGGGCAGCTTTGTGGCAAAGCCACGTTTAAAGCTGTCCAGCCCTAAGGGCGATCATTGAAAAACTTGGTACGCCCAGCATGGGCGTAAACTAATGGGGCGAATGTCCTCTGTAGGAGGATCACCATTTAATGGGTTCCATTAAATGCTAACTACTAACGAATGGCAACTGCAGCATCGCGAGGTCTTGTGGGGAGGAAGTCGCTAGCAAAACTAGGAGCTGACGAACGGAAACATCATATGAGGCTTAGCCTGAAGGCGAGGCGGCCAAGGACACCGAAGCCATGTGATCTAACGGGTAGAGTAAATGATGCAGTTATATAGTGAAAGTTCACGTTCTTATCTGGGGAGGTCTGTTTAGCCTGCTGCTGGGAAACTGTCAGCACGGCTTCTGACTCATAAATAGGCCCAACCCACTAGCCACCATTGAGGGGTAGACAAGAATGGTGGGACACAGCAGCGCCTCGGTCAGTAATGACTGAGGTGATTGAACAGAAGTCAGCCGAGGGCATGGTAGCCTAATGCCAAGATTAATGCCTTGGACAGGGTGAAGGCCTGAACCCAAAATCCACGATTTAAAAGACAGGGCTAGCCTGTGGATATATTTCCAGTCGGATAAAGTTGAGGTATCGCACTGCCATGACACTCAGCTCAAATGAAGAGCTGCTCGACGCTATTGTTGGGTAGAGATTCATTGTAGATAGGGAGCCGCCCATTGCGGGCCCACCCGGTGAGTGGTGTGGGGTCCTGTAATTAGAAACTATCGACTACCCGATTTAAGCATTAGTTTTTAGGGCCTCTTTGGTTGTGTCCACAGCTTGCTGTAGATCCTTGGAGTAACTTTTTAGTTTCTTTAAATCACCTTTGATAAGAGCTTCTTTAACTTCCGTTACCAAGTTTTTTGTGTTTTCAGTAGTATCCACAATTATGCCTGAAATCCTTGAGGCATCATTTAATCCCCATTCTTTGGCTTTATCTCCAATCAGGGGAAGACCTTCAATAATAGGGCATGCAACCTCTAAAGTATTATGTATTTTACTCAGGTTTTTAAAGCTGTACGCTTGAATAACAGATGTCAATTCTGTGACCTGTAAAGAAACATCTTGTACGGCATCAATCAGAGGCTTATTTTCATTGATTTCAGCAAGTGCTTTTCGTGCTCCTTGGAAATGGGTATACACGAAAAATAAAAAGCACCCGATAGTCAATATCGCTCCAACAACAAATAACTCAGACGGTAAAGTTAGTCCAGGTATGTTAGCCAATACCATAGATAAAATGCCAGCAAACCCAAAGGCTAATGCGAACCCCCCAGTCTTATATAGTTTATCCATTCCCTTAGAAAGACTATCTGATATACGAACTACATCCTGCGTTGCTATTTGGTTCATATAGACATACCTATTGTTTGGTGGAGAGATTGATGCATAACGCACCTCTGTCAAAACCATAGGGAAGTGAAGGTTTTGGCGTCGAGTGCCTTTACTTGATACGCCCAGCATGGACGTGAACTAATGGGGTGAAAGTCCCCTGTAGGAGGATCACCATTTAATGGACTCCATTAAATGCTAACTACTAACGAATGGCAACTGCAGCATCGCGAGGTCTTGCGGAGAGAAGCCGCTAGTAAAACTGCGAGCTGACGAACAGAAACATCTTATAAGGATCAGCCTGGAGGTGGGGTGGCCAAGGATACCGAAGCCATGTGATCTAAAGGGTAGGGTAAATGATACAGTTGTGTAGTGAAAGTTCACGCCCTTATCTGGGGAGATCTGTTTAGCTTTCTGTTGTGAAGTTGTCAGGTGGCCGCTGACTCATAAATAGGCCAGCCCGCTAGCCACCATCGCGGGGATAAAAAATTGATGGAACACAGCTGCGCCTCAGCCAGTAATGATCAAGGTAATTAAACAGAAGTCAGCCGACGGCATAGTAGCCAAATGTCAAGATTAATATCTCGGACAGGGTGAAGGCCTGAACCTAAATCCACGAGTTGAAAGACAGGGCTAGCCTACTGATATGTTTCCAGTCGGTTAAAGTTGATGTAGCGCATTGCCATGACACTCAACTCAAATGAAGATCTGCACGACACTATCGTTGAGTGGAGATTCATTACGGATAGGGAACCGCCCATTGCTGACTCGCATGATGGGTGGTGTGGGGGCCTGTAGCTAGAAACTACCGGCTAGCCGATTATGAGCCTCACTGCTCGTAGACCTGAATAGTAATCGCACGTCTGTCGCCACGTACTCTGAGGATTGTCAAAAGACCATATTGTTTGAAGTACATGATTTTTTCCCATTCTGGAAAGCTACTACTGCCCGGAAGACTAGATTTAGGCTGAAGCTTCCAGGAGTCACCCTCCTCAACGATTTTCATAAATGAAGCATGATCATGCTCTGACATCTCCATATAGAAAATTTCGTTATAGTCTCCGAAATACTTTGCAATATCAGAAGCCTTCTCCCGTGCGACAATTACGAAATCCTCTTTAGGCTTGAAGCCGATAGCTTCATTGACTATTAGCGAAATATCATATTGATTCGTACAGCTGACAACTAACAATAGAAAAAAAACAAATGTGGCCCGAGTCTTCATCGTTCATAACGTCCGCATTTACGGCTGGTTTGGGGCACAGCAGAAAACCAGTCCGACAACATGTGCTAGCTAGGATTTGACAGCATGAAAAAAGACTCCCAGCCCCTCGGGATCATAAAACTCCCAGCTAGCATTTTCATACCTAACGAATACATCATTAGCCTTTAGAGTATCCCACCAACTATTCAATGCTTCGAAAAAGATCGATGTAGTAAAATCACTGCAAAGATCGTTTGGAAAATACGATATTTCAACAGCTATTTTTTCACCTTCAGACCAATCGAGAAACAGATGAACCTGGCTTACAAAGCTATTTCTAGATTTCAGCTGTCCATGAATACAACCTTCTTCACGTTGTGTGATGTAAGACACTACACTTTCCGAAGACATTTCAACTACTTCACCGTCTTGATCTAGGAGCTCGCCATCGCTGAATTCCTCGAGAAATAGTTCAATGAACTTTCCGACACAAGTCAAAGTGGTTGGAGTAAACGTAATATCCCTAGTACTACCATCACTGTCGGTTAAATATTCAAGTACTTCAGCTTCATTCATATGAGAGCCTAACACCTTTAGCAACGGCCGAAATGTAGCGGCAAAGCCGCGTAATGTAGGTCCAGCCACGCAGTGGAGATGTTGCCTAAATTTATTAGGTGACGCCTTACTGTCACTATCTATCCTTAATTGCACATTGGGTAAAGGGAGTTAAGCTATTACACACAATTTCGACTTTATGAACTGGCCCACTGTCTACAAGTGCATATGTCTTGTCCTGCGCGATAATAACCCATGAGTCGTTGCTAAGGGCGCAAACAGACCAGGGAAAGAAGCTGTGCGCCATAATGACTGACATAAAATTAAATTTCTCAATAGGCGCTAAGTGAAACGCACCAAGCTTGTCAGTTTTACCATCGGAGCTCCTACCTTCACATTGCTCGACTCCAAGCCCGGCTACAACGCGTACGGGCAGGTTTTTCTTAGGTGATCCTGATTCACTAATAACACCTGATATTTCAGGAGTAAGATTACTGTAATGCGGGATTGGGACACACCCAGTCAAACCAAGAAGCAATAGTAATGTTAAAACTCGCACTCTAGTCACCTAACTTTTATTTAACTAAGTTAGTCATAGAACAATTCTTTGTCTTTCCAAGGATCCTGATAGGCATCTAGAATATGCTCAATAACTGGAATAGCTCTAAAGTCAGGGATACTCTGTGCCTCTCTTAACCGTTTTTCTAAATGAGCTTTGTACCTCTTTAGTCTAAGGTGATACATGCAAACCTGCGCCAGCTCCCAGGTACACTCTTTGAAAATATCGAAATCCTCAATAAATGCCTCTTCAAAATCCCCTTTGACAGTATCTTTGAGTTTATAGAGCTCCAGTATCTGATCACAAAAAGGGACTAAATCTGGATTTCCCAAAGATTCTGGTGCAGCAAAAACGACTTCAGACTTTCTGAAGATTTCCCTCAGCTTTGACCTAATACTTGAATCCATATTCACAGTTAACGCCTGCGCTTGTTAGAGCTTGTATGTCTATATGACATGTCCTCGCGCTTTAAATTGTCTAGAACCTAGTATTTCTCCCGCCAAAATTGCAGCCGCATATTCTTGATCCGAAACAACTTGTATAGCAGATAAACTCAGGGAGCCTCCATTTTTTGAAGCAAGCCAATTAGCATATGGACGGATATGATCTGCTATTTGTTCGGTAGTAGTATTACTGAAAACTTGCATGACAATTATCAACTCTGGGCTTGCGGAAATATTCTCTGAATACATTTCGGCTTTCATTAGATCACCTAGAAAAGCCTTGCGATCTGTTTTCTGTTCCGACTCAAGAATATATTTGAGAGAACCACCTGCGTCATTAATCGTAATATCCGGCTTGTACCCAGGGGTAACAGCCTGCCCAGTTGTAGCTATTGTTTCTCCACTGGCTATAGGATGATTCAATCCTTTAAAAACGTTGTCTTTCATTCCTATCTACTTCTCCTGTAGCTCTAACGCCTGCAGCAACGGCCGAAATGTAGCAGCGAAGCTGCGAAATAGAGTTCCAGCCCCGTAGGGGCGATGCTGACTGCACTTGGTACGCCCAGCATGGGCGTGAACTAATGAGGTGAAAGTCCCCTGTAGGAAGATCACCTTTTAATGGACTTCATTAAATGCTAACTACTAGCGAATGGCAACTGCAATACCGCGAGGTCTTGTGGGGAGGAAGCCACTAGCAAAACTACGAGCTGACGGACAGAAACATCATATAAGGCTTAGCCTGGAGGCGAGGTGGCCAAGGACACCGAAGCCATGTGATCTAACGGGCAGAGTAAATGATGCAGTTGTGTAGTGAAAGTTCACGTTCTTATCTGGGGAGATCTGTTCAACCTGTTGCTGTAAAGCTGTCAGCGTGGCCGCTGACTCATAAGTAGGTCCAACCCACTAGCCACCATCGTGGGGTAGACAAAAATGGTAGGACACAGCGGCGCCTTGGTCAGTAATGATCAAGGTAATTAAACAGACGTCAGTCGACGGCATAGTAGCCAAGTGCCAAGATTAATACCTTGGACAGGGTGAAGGCCTGAACCTAAATCCACGAGTTGAAAGACAGGGCTAGCCTACTGATATGTTTCCAGTCGGTTAAAGTTGATGTAGCGCGCTGCCATGACACTCAATTCAAATGAAGATCTGCTCGACACTATCGTTGGGTAGAGATTCATTACGGATAGGGAACCGCCCATTGCGGACCCGCACGATGGGTGGTGTGGGGGCCGGTAGTTAAAAGCTACCGGCTACCTGATTTAGCCATTCAATAATGGAACAACTGTGTTATTAAGGAACTTTGTTCCTTTTTCAGTATGAAGCCAAATTAAGCCACCTAAATTCAAAATGACAGTTACCCAATAAACACTTTTAAATTCTTTTTTACTCGACTTGTGACGTAACTTGTTTTGAGCAAAGTAAGCACCAGGCCAACCACCAAATGTTGAAAACAAATGTAATGTACTTTCTTTTGTTCTCCAACGCCCATTTTGAGCAGCGGACTTATCAATTGCGTAAGCGATAAATGTTATTAAACTCATTGCAACATACAAGCCAGCAACGATTAACGGTAATTTACCGACAACGATCGATGTCGAAAGGCCAACACAAAAAACTATTATAAAAGCTACACCAAAGTTGCCACCACCTTTAGATTTGCTTCGATTACTTGAAGCTTCAGCATCTCGAGTAAATTTGATATTTGTAGCTTTAAACCGATTACTATTTTCTCTGACTAGTTCGTAGATGATGACTTCACCATTAACAGGCCTACGTGAACGAGGCTTAAAAGCTTTAATATGAACAAAAGCACGATCGCCTCCACCATTAGGCTCAACAAAACCGAAGCCTTTATCATCATTCCAATTTACTACTTTACCTTGAAGCTTCATGCTCCCTCTCGAACCTGATGGCTAACGCCCGTAGCACGGGAAAATTTGGAGCGCAGCGGAAAATTTTCCCCGTGCCTACGCTTGGTACGCCCAGCATGGGCGTGAACTAATGGGGTGAAAGTCCCCTGTAGGAGGATCATCATTTAATGGGTTCCATTAAATGCTAACTACTAACGAATGGCAATTGCCACACCGGAGAGCTTGTGAATAGAAAACCGCCCATTACGGACTCACTCAATGGATTGTGTGGGGGCCGGTAGCTAGAAACTACCGGCTAACTGATTTAGATGTCATCGCTCTCAAGCTCGGCAAATTTTGCCGCCATTGTTGGGTTCTTTTTTGTCAATTTTTTAACTGTTAGATCGTCTGCCTTTTTGTTTGCGAGACGAAGGTTATTCTCAGAGCCAAGCAGTGCATCCTTGGTTTTCTGAAGATGAGTGATGGTCTTGTCAATTTCATCAATAGCTGTTTTAAATTTCCTGGATGCCAGATCGTAGTTCCTTGCGAAGCCTGACTTAAATGCATCAAGCTCATCTTCGAAGTTGGTGATGTCAATATTCTGAGCTCTTACTACAGCCAGCTCAGCTTTATATTTCAGTGAGTTCTGAGCAGCATTTCTCAAAAGAGTGATTATGGGAATGAAAAATTGGGGGCGGATAACATACATCTTAGGAAAACGGTGGGAGACATCGACGATACCGGAATTATAAAGCTCGCTATCTGCTTCTAATAGCGATACCAGAACTGCGTACTCGCAGCCTTTTTCATTGCGGTCTTTGTCGAGTTCTTTAAGGAAATCTTCATTCTTCTTTTTTGTTGCTGTTTCATCACGTTCATTTTTCATTTCAAACATGATGGATACGGATTCAGCGCCAGAATCATCTAAGTCTCGAAAAATGTAATCCCCTTTACTTCCTCCTCTCGCATTATTGTCTTTTTCAAAATACGCCTTCGGAAAAGCAGTTGCTCTTATTCGGTTAAATTCAGTCTCACAATGTTGTTCAAGGGTTTCACCAATCATTTTAGTGGATAAACGGGCTTTCATATCCTTAAGGCGCTCGATTGCATCGTCCCGATCCTTAATCTGAGTCTCATACTTCTCTTTTAGAGATGTCTCCGATAGCTGTTTCTCAAGCTTCGCTTTTTCAAGCTCACTCTTGAGTTCTTCGCGTTCCTTCTCTGTTGCATGTACGGCCTCTGTAACTGCTTGCTTCTGGATTGCTTGCTGGGCACTTAAGTCTGATTCAAGCTCCTTTATTTTAAAATCTTTTCTCGCAGATGTTTCTTTGAGTTGAGATATATGTTCAGCCTTTGCCAGTTCGGTAGAGGATTTATAGTCTTTCTTAGCTTGCTTTAAATCGGAGGCAAGTGAGTCTCGCTCCCTCTCAATATTTTTAAGGGCCTCTGTCACGGCTAGCTTCTGAGAGACCTCAGCAGCTTCAATCCTGGCCTTCAATTCTAGTATCTCAGTATCTTTTATTGCGGAGGCCTTCAGCATTTCATTTGTTACTTTTTCCTTCACAAGCTCTAAGGCAGCTCTCTTTTCTTTTTCCGCAAGCTCAAGCCTCTCATGCAACTCTTGATCAAATTCATTATCCCGAACTTGTTTCATTATATCGGCATATCCAGCCTCATCAATTTTGAATGCTTTTTGACAATGAGGGCATTTGATTTCATTCATAATTCTTTATCCTTTGGTTTTGCCAGTTATTCCCAATGACGAATAAGGCCTTGCTAAACGGCAGCAAGAGGCAATGTAGGCAGCCCAGTGGAAGGTGCGATCATTGCGCCCGAAATAAATTTAAGAAATTTGGTACGCCCAGCATGGGTGTGGGCTAATGGGGTAAAATCCCCTAAGGGACGATCACCATTTAATGAGTGCTATTAAATGCTAACTACTAACGAATGGCAACTGCAATACCGTGAGAATTTGTGGGGAGGAGGCCACTAGTAAAACTATGAGCTGACGACCAGAAGCATCCTATAAGAATTATCCTGGTGGCGCGGTAGTCAAGGACATAGAAGCCGGCTGATCTAATGGGCAAGGTTAATAATGTAGTTATAATGTGAAGGTTTACGTCCTTATCTGGGGAGATCTGTTTAATTTTCTGCTATGAAACAGTCAGTTTGGCCACTAGATCATAAGTAGGCCTAACACGCTAGTGACCATCGCGGGAATAGAATAAACGGTTGTACATAGCAGTATCTCGGTTAGTAAGGACTAAGGCGGTAAAGTAGAGGTTAGCGGGCGACACAGTGATCGAATGCCAAGATTAATAACTTCGATACGGTAAAGGCCTGAATTCAATCTCTATAAGATAGGATGTAGGACTAGCCTACAGATATGTTATCCAGTCGGATAAAGTTGAGGTAGCGCACTGCATGACACTCGATTCTAGTGAAGAGGTGCGCGATACTATCGTTGCGCTGGGGAGCCATCCATCGCGGACTCGCACGATGGATAGTAAGGGGCTGGTAGCTAGAAACTACTTACCCCCCCGACTTATACGCTTTTACACTAATCATGCAACAACCTCAAGCATTTCATTGTAATGAACTTCATCAACTTCCTGAAGCCATGTAAAAATATCACCAATGACATTTTGGCTTTCACCTAAAAGGTTTTCTGACGAATCTTCATTGATTTCAATAACAGCGCTATGTGAATATTTGTTTATGAAGCGATAAATCTTTTCTTTGGTGGCTTCATCTGTGATTTCGCAACCGTTCAAGCCACAATTCATAAGCTGTGCAATATCACTTCGGTGCTTTGGAAACTTGAAGCTAAAAAATGATTCAAGTAGTTTCCTTGCAAGATTCGCTGTTAAAAAGGCTTCGTCACGTGATAGTGCTGAATTGTCTTTGTATGCATGAAGATTTGAAAATATATAATGGTATTCTGAATTGTAATTAACCAAACTGGAGTCTGCGTCTTTAAAAGTCGATTTGCGTGGAACTGCTGTCGTCGCTTCGATTGTGTAAAAGAATGCATTTGGATCTTTGGGAGGGTTCTTTCTTTTTCTATTACGGTTGACACCTTCGAACCAATCACGAATCAATTTGAAGTATGTAAAGTTATGCGTAAATACGAAAAGCTGCATTGCTTTGTGACAATTGCTACGAAGAAACGAATACGCATGAAATAGGTGGTTCGAGTCAAAGCTTGATACGGGGTCATCTACAACAACAATAGTATTTTCCATCTTGTTATCGTTTTCTTTTAACTTAGTTATGAAGTAAACAAAGGCAATGGCCGTTTTTTCCCCTTCACTTAGGTTCCCTTCTACCGGAACGGAATCGTTCCGCAATATTTCATAGCCCTTTTTCGCAGTGCTAAAACGAAGGGTTAATTCACTGCGACCAAGGAATTTGTGAAGTGATTCGTTAAACTGATCGGCCCCTAATCCCTCATTTGATAGAGAGTCTTCAAGACTTCGAATTTCGGCATTTCGGTTGGCCATAGTTGCTTTTAATGTATCATTCGTGGATGTACGATTAATTACTTCCTTTTTCTTGCCGAGGTAATCGAAAGACTTTACTTCTCTAGTTGCATAGTGAAGTTCAAGTTGCTTCTTGGCTTTGTCTGTTTCTTCTTTGAAGTTTTCCGATTTGTGATTGTGCTTGCCAACAATTTGCCTAATAGCTGTCATGGAATTGTTGAAAGCCTTTATAGACGAATCGTTGATGACTTCGACCGTGAGCTCAGTTTCAAGCGGGTTTCCGGTCTTCTTCTTCAGAATAGTGTGCCAAACTGATATTTCTTCATTCAGATCTTCGGTAGCTCGTTCCAAGGCTGCACAGGCTTCGATATATTCTTTTTTGAATTCTTCGTAAAAATCGCTTTCGGCTGGTAGAACAGGGGCTTGAATATATTGACCTTCAAGCCAGCTATTAGCATTAACAAGCCTGCTTTGAAAGGCTTTGTAATCATCATTGAAATGAGCTTCAAGTTGTTTAGTACGTTCTTCGGTTATCCTGTTGCCACAAAACTCACACTCGTCTGTATCGTGGCGCTTATGAAGTTCAAGACCAATCTCCACCCAAGACTTTATACTACTGTGCTCAACAAGTCGCTGAATAGTTCTACTAACCACGCTGGTCTTTAGAAGATCTTCAAGGCGTTCTTTGGCTTTGCTAAAAGTTTCCTGATTTATAGTCTGCGATGTAAAGGAAATAGGGCTCTTCTGATCTGGCTTAGCCGCATTAGTTAGTTCGATGATTTTATCTTCATCAAGAAGTGTATCGTCTGTTTTTATAGATTCAAGGTTTTCAGCGATAAATGCTTCCAATTTACGTTTATCATAATTAAGATAATAGCGATCTTTTGTATCAATAGACTGTAGGCTTGTTTTTATGTGCCTTGCGCTGTCGGTTCCAAATTTGGAAATGGCGATGTCCAGCTTTTTAATCTCTTCAGTTTCTTTGCTATATGCTTCTGAATCTGACTTTTGAGCTTTGTTCAGTTTTTCAAGTCGTTCACGTTCTTCGATTTTCGCTTTATCTACAAGTAAGATACTTTTGACCACGCTATTCCATGAAATATTTTCGTCAATGAAATCCTGATTGAATGTGTAGATATTCAAATCGGCGTAGGCAATATTTGCTTGTGTAATTAACGTACCGCCGTCTATAGCTACAGTTAGCTCAGAAGATGGAAATTTTTCGGAATTGGTTTTATTTTCGATACATCGAAAAACACCTGAAAGCGTAGACTTACCACTTCCGTTCCAACCATAAAACAAGTTGTACTTTCCAAAATCTTTAGCATCAGTGTTTGTGTGATTATGATATATACCGAACTGCTTAAGTTTTTGTATGCTTTTTATTTTCATAACGTCCCTGCTCAAAAAGTCACGCGATACTAAATTGGAATATGGCGCCTCAATAATGGGCTGTAGCATGCAGTGCGGCGCTCCAGCCCTGAAAGGGCGTAATGATTGGCTTGGTATGTCCAGTATGGGCATGATCTAGTGGGGTGAAATCTCCCTGTAGGAGAATCACCATTTAATGTGTCCCATTAAATGCTAACTACTAGCGAATGGCAACTACAACAGCCCAAGGTTTGCGGGGGCGAGTAGCCAGAAACTACTGACTACCTGATTCAACTACACTTCTTCAAACTCTGACTCTCCCTCAGGTGCCGGTTTAACGTCTATTTTCACATTGTCAGCAAAGGGCCATTTAATTGAAATTTGCTGTATAAAACTGCCAGCGTCACAAAAAGCAATTACATTTCCTTCGATATTTTTTTCCCACGAAGCACCGTTCCAATTTGCAAAATCATAACATCCCGCTGCCGGTCCCATTTGAACCGCAACAAAATATAGACCTTTCAATGAAGGGGTGCCGTCCTTCCATTCTATTTCTTGCATAAAGCTCTCCTAAAATTTTGATCTAAACCTTTCCGCTTCTTCTGCTAAATTTAAAAGGTACATTGGGTTACTTTTGTACGTTTCATGAGCCTCTACTAAAAAACCTAGCAAGCAATAATAGTTGATATACTTGAAACCTTTACAATAGATTATAGCTGTATTGCTTGTTTTATAAAAATCCAGCTTTTGAATGTGCCATTTTTTAGATGTTCCGTCTTTAACATGGATATGATGCATATCCGCTTGAGCTACTGAGGCTGGAAATTCATAAGGAACGTCACGGCCAAATATTTCGGGCTTTATTCCTTCAATTTTGTACTTTTTAAAATCACGTACAAGTGTTGAAAGTCTACCTTTATCACATGTTTCCCTTAAATTAGGGCTTATGAAAACCTTGACTTCCATTTGAGTTCACTCCATCTCAATAAATACAGCAGGCTTGTTAGATTCTTTTGACTGCAACACTTTCTTCTCGGCGTCTTTTGCTGATTTTATAGCCTCTTCTTTTGTTAGACGTTTTCCATTGCCTTCAGAAGCGAGCTTTTCTTTCTGAATAATTACGGGTTGATCTATCTTGTTCATAAAATTTTACTAGCTCTTAATTTAAAGTAAGCTTCCCTTCACCGCGCTTTTTAGGGCAGTTCTGGGAGTTTGTACGTAACTTTTCCGTCTTTCACATGCACGAACCCGCGCCCCTTGAGCTGGTCAACCAAGCTTTCTACATGTGACTCTGATATTCCTGACGGGTATAGAGAATTAATAGTACTAAATAGTGTCTTTTCTTTTCTGGGCTTTGAGTGACCGCGCCCACATAAATTTCTAACGATTGATCGTACTTGCTCTCCTAAATCTGAAGTGGGGGAAAGCTGTAATAAGGGTATCTGTGCGATATCTTCATGGCGCATTATTCTTATCTTTCTATCTTTAAGGTGCTCAACAAGACGATCAAAACCTGTATCTTTAGAGATTATGTGAAAGTAGGCATTGGTGTCCTTTTCAATTAATTCTCCAAGATAGAAGGCAATATGAAAATCTAGAGCGTTCTTCCCGACACCAGAGATCTTTATATATTTTGATCTTTCGCCTAAACATTGCATAGCAACCGCAAGCTCGAAAGGCAGATTCCTCTGGTTTGACCCAACGAATACGATAACTCTAAAGACTTCACCTATCAGGAGTTCTAAGTTTTTTGGTTGAACATTTTCGAAATCAACCAAAACGTAGTTTGTCTTCAATTATCTACTCCTTGGGTGTCCTTATAGGGTTTTCAAAAACAGCTATATCATATCTCAATAATGAAGAGCTACTCCAACTCGAACCAACTAATAGATCAGAACCTTAGCGGCGCAGGTAAAAAATTACTCTAGTGGAGTTGTTGCGGCCGCATTATACCTTGCTATTCTGTTCTTTTTAATCACATACGTAAATCCTCCAAAACCAAAAGTTAGTGTTGTTGGCTTTTTTCTAAAAGCCATCTACTAAATCTAAGTGTTTTATGGGTGTTCTGGATCGGTATAGTCTTAAATGGGTACTATCGTGCAGGGTATATAAGATCTTAAGTATTGGATGAAAATATCACTATCACCGTCAATAGGGTCGCCATCTAAATGCCAGGGCAATATCCTAAACGCTAGTGAGATACTCTGGCTGTAGAGAGACCTTTTTTACTGATATATGTGCGTCACTTCTAATGGCGGTATTGATAATCTTTCACTTTTGAATTCTAAATTGATAGCTGGTGATAAGTTGAATTTTTATACTCAATTGCAATTTCTCTAAGCAATAACAAAAAAATATAGGCACAAAAATAATCTTATTAGATTTTATTAGGATTGTTTTAGTGTCAAAGCCACGTAAAATCGATAGATATTTCCTGATATTTTGGCCGTAACTAAGAAGCCATCTAAAGGCAACAATCAAAGCAGCTCGGTTCAAGAGCATCGAAAGAATCAAGAATTTTCTAAAAACCAACCCCACAAAGGAGAACGGTAGCGTGAAGTAAGAATAAGTAAAAGGCGCTGACCCAAGGTGCTGGAACACCTGGGGCCAGCTAACCAAGTTGATAATCACAGTATCAAAGTGGCTATATGCATAGTACGCTACAAACCCGCTCGTCTTCAATAAAGTGGAGCACAATCAGCGGCTTGGAGAGATTCTTCAAGCCCTGGGGGCGTTGCGTCTGCCTTTTCTTTTTCTATGCCTACCGTTCTCGTGCACCTCCTCGTAGTTACTCAAAACATTTCTATTCAAGCTTTCCTTTTGTGGAAGGTCTATCCATGGTTTGAGTATCAGTAGGAAACCAATATGTTGATTTTAAAGCGCCGTACAGGCGAAAACTTATGGATTGGAGCGAATGTCTCAATCACTGTATTAGAAGTTAAGGGCAATCAGGTAAAGATAGGAATAATTGCTCCAAAATCTCTACCAGTACACCGCGAGGAGATTTATGTGAGGATCAGACAGGAAGGAAATCTGGTCAGTGGGAATCGTTGAGAAGTTGATCGAGATTGTGGCGGGGTGGTATTGCTATGAAAGCGCTAACTACTGTTAGTTAGCGCTTTCAGTTGAGCCTTTCGCTGCGGATAGAGACAGGTTAAGCTCGGAAGTGATCTCTATTAGTGATGTTTATGCTTAAATCCAGCTTCAAACTTTTCTGCTAATTTAAAGTAGTGATTCAGATCCTTGCGGGTTTTTTCTGGGCGGTTGTTTTCGGAGTTAATGTGGATATTTTCCACAACAACGGCGATGTCTTTTGCAAGCTTCTGTCTTTCACCTTTCAGGTTCTCAGCGAAATACTCAACACTTTTTTCGAGGGTGTAGGTGATGACATGAATCTGGTGAAGTTCAGCAGGATTCAGCTTTTGCTTGCTTTTAATTTCTGCTGTTTTCTCAATGAAAATCTTCTTGGCATCCTTCATAGAAGTAACGTCCGCTACTTTGAGATGCTGGATGGGCTTTTCGTCTGATGCGGGGCTAGCTTGAGCAGTGGTAGCAAAAGTAACAGCAAAAAGTAACGCAATTAAAGTTTTCATTTTTCCTCTCTAACGCCCAAACGCTAAGGGTTGGTAAGGCATTGATCGGGCGAGGTGAATGCCTAACATTTATTAGTGATCATTTTGACCACTTTGATCGCTATCGTAAATGAGGATAACTATCATTAACATTCATGATACAGGAATTTTTAGGTGCTCAAAACACTTCGCGTAAAAATTGCTATCAAGCTGATCGAAATTTGTAAGGAATAAGAAAATTGAATCTGGAAAGGATGCGCAGGGGAGGGGCTACGGAGGTTTTTAGCCCGGAAGAGGCGCCCCCGTGTTATGGAATTCGATCTGTTAACCCTCTCTTCGCGGTAGCAAAGAGAAGGTTACTTATAGGATGAGTCGGTTAGTTCGGGTTTATTGAGACCGGCTTCACAAATTAATTGGTACGGAGGCTAGGAAATCTCTCCCAGTACATCAACCATCGCCGAAGTTAATTGGCTGAGGTCTTCCTTCGAAATCACATAGGGCGGCATGGCGTAGACCAGTTTGCCGAAGGGGCGCAGCCAAACTCCGCGTTCGATTAGAGCTTCCTGCACCTTTGCCGTATTTACCGGCTCGCGCATTTCCACCACGCCAATTGCTCCAAGGGCTCGAACATCAGCGACACCCGGTGCAGATTTTAATGGGGCTAGCTGTTCGGTCAGCTGCTGTTCGATCGCAGTTACTCGCTCCTGCCAAGGACTGTTGAGTAACAATTGGATGCTGGCGTTAGCGACGGAACAAGCCAGGGGGTTACCCATAAAAGTGGGGCCGTGCATAAACACACCGGCTTCTCCCTGGCAGATACCTTCGGCCACTTTATCGGTACAGAGGGCGGCGGCGAGGGTCATGGTGCCGCCGGTGAGAGCTTTGCCCAGGGTGAGGATATCGGGGGTGATATCGGCGTGCTCACAGGCAAACATTTTGCCGCTGCGGCCAAAACCTGTGGCGATTTCATCGGCGATTAGCAGTACGTCGTGCTCGTCGCAGAGTTCGCGCACCCGGCGCAAATAATCGGCAGAATAAAAACGCATGCCGCCGGCGCCCTGGACGATGGGCTCTAAAATAATCGCGGCCAGCTGATCGCGGTTCTCTTCCACTTGCTGGCGCAGCTCGGCGATATCACTGTCACTACAGGTACTGCCAAATGGTGTTTGCGGAGCGGGTGCAAACTGGTGCTGGTTCAGATGCTCAGCAAACAAATGATGCATTCCGGTGACTGGATCACAGGTGGCCATGGCCCCGAAAGTATCACCGTGGTAACCGTTGCGCAGGGCCAGCAGGCGGTTCTTTTCGAGCTTGCCATGGGAGTGCCAGTATTGGACGGCCATCTTGATAGCCACTTCCACAGACACTGAACCGGAGTCAGCAAGAAACACCCGGTTGAGGCCGGCTGGAGTGATTTCCACTAATTTCTTGCACAGCTCGATCGCCGGTTCGTGAGTTAAACCCCCGAACATGACATGGGACATCTTGTCCATCTGCTCGCGCATAGCCTGGTTTAGCTCGGGCACATTGTAGCCGTGCAGGGCGCTCCACCAGGAGGACATACCGTCGATCAGGCCGCGCCCGTCTTCCAGGTAAATACGTACCCCTTCGGCCCGCGTCACCGGGTATACCGGAGGCGGGTCGATCAGGGAGGAGTAGGGGTGCCAAATATGTTTGCGATCGAAATCCAGGTCCATAAAAACTAAATCTTTATTTTCAAGAGCCGATAATCATCAGTTAGGCCAGTTCGCGCAGTACTCTGAGCGGGGGCTGGCTGATCGAGCTGTAACAGGCCAAGGTACCGGCAGTGCCAACCAGAACCGCACCGGTGAGTGGTCCGGTTAGCCAAAGGACTGGGTGCAATATCACCGGCAGTTCAAAGACCCAATATGACAGCACGGCCAAGGTGGCTTCCGCACCGATAGCCGCGAGCAAACCGGCGGCAAAACCCAGCAGGCCAAATTCCAGTATCAGGCTTCTCAGCAACAAGCGCCTGCGGCCTCCCAGTGTGCGGATAATTGCCGCTTCCTGCAATCGCTCGGCGATACTGGCGCGCACCCCGGCAATTAATACCAGGACCCCGGCAACCAGCATCAGGGCCATAACCGATTCGATAGCAAAGGACACCTGGTTAATGGTGTCGCGGATACGCTGGATAATCTTATCCAGCTCTATCACGCTGACGCTGGGGAAGGCGCGAACCAGGTCGTTGACCAGTAGCTTGTCCTCCGGTGGGAGGTAAAAACTGGTGATATAGGTAGCCGGGAAATCATCGATAGTGCCCGGTGCAAATATCATATAGAAGTTGGGGCGCATGCTGTTCCAGTCCAGCGAGCGGAAGCTGGCTACCGGGGCTTCTACTTCCAGTCCGCCGATGGAAAAGCGCAACTGATCTCCCAGTGACAGTTCCAGCTGGGCTGCCAGCTCCACTTCTACGGAAACACCTTCGCTGGCTTTGTCCCACCACTCGCCTTCCAGAATACGGTTATCCGGTGCGAGAGTGTCGGTGTAGCTCAGGTTTAATTCCCGGCGAACGCCACCGGGACGATCTTTTTTCTCTTTAATCGAGACGCCGTTAATCGCCACCAAACGGCCGCGCACCATGGGGTAAAACTCGGTGCTGCTTACCTCGCCCTCTGCCAGCATGTTTTCCATGGTTGGAACATCATGGGGGGCGATATTCAGGAGGAAGTGGTTGGGGGCTTTTTCCGGTAATTGCATCCGCCATTCGTCCACCAGGGCGGTGCGGGCAAAGACCATGGCCAACATGGCCAATAATCCGGTGCCAAAAGCGGCAATCAATAGGGTGTTAAACGCGGCGCGGCGTTGCAGGCTGCCCAGGGCAATACGCCAGGCGCCGCCCAGGGAAGCCAGCTTGCCGCGCACCAAAAGTCGGTTAACCAGGGCGCTGCCTGCTACCAATAGGAGCATGCCGACAAACAAGGCGAGCGTCATAAGCAGACTGCCGGACAGCCACCAGATCAGAAGCAACATGGCGCTGGGGCCGAGAATCAACCCGAGCCATTCGCGTCTGTCAGGATTGCTCCAGTCGTGCCGCAGGGTTTGCATCGGATCTGTGCGCGCCAGGCGGAAAAGCGGCGGCAGGGCAAATCCCAGGGCGCAGGCGAGGCCGGTGGCGAGTCCAATCAGCAGTGGGCTCCAGCTGGTGGCCGGGGGTTGAACCGGGAAGAACCCTTCCATCAGGTTGACCGCCTGGCTCTGGATAAAGGTGCCCAGTGCCAGCCCTATAGCGGTGGCAATCAGGGTGAGGGCGGCCAGCTGCCCCAGGTAGATACCGAGAATTTTGTTGCGCCCGGCACCGAGGCTTTTCATTACGGCTACGTAGGCGCCGTGGCGCAGTCCGTAGCGTCTGGCTGCCAGGCCAACGGCGACGCTGGCGAGCAGTACGGCCAGGCTGGCGGCGAGAAACAGGAAGGACTCGGCTCTATCCAGGGCTGAGGCAACTCGGGGCTGGCCTTCGCGCAGGTCCAAGATCCGCTGGTGTTCAGTTAACTGAGGTTTGAGCCAGTCAAAGTAATCCTTCAGGACTTGGTCATCACCGGCAAACAGATAGCGGTAGCGCACTCGGCTGCCGGGCTGGATCACACCTGCGGCGGGCAGGTCGGCGGTATTGGCTAATACTCGCGCGCCCATATCAAACAGGCTGGTGCCCCGGTCGGGTTCCCGCTCCAGTATGGCTGTCACTTTCAGTTGGGTGTCGCCGAGGGCGATAGGATCGCCGAGCTGGATCCCCATCAACGGCAGAAGGCGGGACTCCACCCAGGCTTCTCCCGGGGGAGGTCCTTGTGGTGCAATTTCCCCTGGGCCTTCCGGGGACTTGCTGATTTCCAGTTGTCCCACCAATGGATAGCCTTTGTCGACAGCTTTGACTGAGACAAACTGGAACTGGTCGTTGGCGGAGATCATGGATGAAAACTGGACTATCTGGGCCTGTTCCAATCCCTTTTTGTCGGCTTCCTCCAGCCATGCGCTATCCACAGGCTTGCTGCTGCGCAGCACCCGTTCTGCGGCCAGGAAAGTGAGGGATTGCTGCTCCATGGCGCGGGTAAGGCGGTCGGTGAAATGGGCAATGGCGGTTACACAGGTCACGGCCAGTACCAGGGCACTGGCGATCAGGGCCAGCTCGCCACCGCGCCAGTCCCTGAACAGCAGTCTGAGTGGCAGCATCAGGCGGACACCTCCGACAGGTTGTCTCCGTCGATAAGCGGAGCGTAGGTATCTACGGCACCGGCCGACATATGCAGGTGGGAGGCACAGCGCTCTGCCAGTCGCTGTTCGTGAGTCACCAGCACCAGGGTGGTGTCAGATTCTTCGTTGAGTTTAAACAGCAGGTCGATAATTTTGGCACCGTTGCCGGCGTCGAGGCTGCCGGTGGGTTCGTCGGCAAAGAGAATGGCATCTTTGCTGCTAAAGCTGGCAAAGGCTCGGGCAATGGCCACCCGCTGTTGTTCGCCGCCGGATAACTGGCGCGGGTAGTGGCGCAGTCGCTGTTCCAGGCCCACCCGGGCGAGGAACTCTTCCGCCCGCTTGGCGGCGCCCCGTTCGCCGCGCAATTCGCTCGGCAGCATCACATTTTCCAGGGCGGTAAGGCCGGGCAGCAGCTGGAAAGTCTGGAATACAAAGCCCACGCAGCGGGCGCGCACCGCGGCGCGCTGCTCTTCGTCCATGGCGGTGATCTCGTCACCTGCCAGCCAGATCTTGCCCTCGGTGGGTTTGTCCAATCCCGCCAGCAGGCCGAGCAGGGTGGACTTGCCGGAACCTGAGGCCCCTGTCACAGCGAGGCTCTCGCCACGGGCGACTTTCAGGGAGATATTGTTTAATAGGGTCAGTGGCCCTTCGCTGGTGGAGACCCTGTGATAGAGGTTTTCTGCCGTGAGAATGGCGGACATACTGTATTCCCTTTGCGGATACGCGAGATTTTTGGAGAGTATGACATGACAACAGCCTTTTTTCGGCAGTTACTGACTCGGTTCGGCTTGGTGCTGATGCTGTCGGTCCCCAATCTGGCACTGAGTGCCAACAAGCCCGGCACTCTGCTCGTATTAGGGGATAGCATAAGTGCGGCCTACGGTATCGATGAGGAGTTGGGCTGGGTCAACCTGTTGCAAGAGCGCTTGCAGGAGAAGGGGCGCCCGGTGAAGGTGGTCAATGCCAGTATCAGCGGGGAGACGTCAGCAGGTGGCCTGACCCGGCTGCCGCGCCTGATGGAAGAGCACAATCCCCAGTGGCTGATTGTCGAGTTGGGCGGTAACGATGGTTTGCGCGGCTATCCACCCCAGAGTTTGCAGCGCAATTTGCAGCAGATGGTCAAGCTGGCTAAAGATTCCGGGGCGGAGGTTCTGCTGTTGGGGATGCGTATCCCGCCCAACTACGGTCGCGCTTATACCGAGGCTTTTGCCGCTGTATTCCCCAAAGTGGCCAAGGCCGAAGAGGTCGCCCTGGTGCCTTTCCTGTTGGAAACCGTGGCCCTGGAGCAGGGCGCTATGCAATCCGACGGTATCCACCCCACCGCCAAGGCGCAGCCGGCCCTGCTGGATCATGTCTGGCCCTGCGTGAAGTCCCTGTTGGGGGAGAAGGCGGCTGGTGAGTCGTGTACTCCGTGATCGAAATGCGTACAATCGCGCCCCCAGGAACAGGAAAGCCTGGCTCTGGTCCCAAAGTTTAAGGTTTTGTGCCGGTACTCTGGGCCCGGTTACTGGTCGCGAATGAGTTAGAGAGACACCATGCCCGAATTGGAAAACCGCCGCGAGCGGCTCGAGTTTAATAAGCTGCAAAAGCGCCTGCGCCGCCATGTGGGCCGCGCCATCGCCGACTTCAACATGATTGAAGAGGGCGACAAGATTATGGTCTGTTTGTCCGGCGGTAAGGATTCCTATGCCATGCTGGACGTTCTGCTGAATTTGCAGAGGACAGCGCCGGTTAACTTTGAACTGGTGGCGGTCAATATGGACCAGAAACAGCCGGGTTTCCCTGAGCATATCCTGCCGGAATACCTGCAATCCCTGGGTGTTCCCCACCATATTGTCGAGAAGGATACCTACTCGGTCGTGAAGGAAGTGGTGCCTGAGGGCAAGACCACTTGCGGGCTCTGTTCCCGTCTGCGCCGTGGCACCCTGTATGGCTTTGCTGAAGAAATTGGCGCCACCAAGGTGGCACTGGGTCATCACAAAGACGATATCGTCGAGACCCTGTTCCTGAATATGTTTTACGGTGGTCGCCTCAAGGCGATGCCGCCCAAACTGCGCGCCGACGATGGCCGCAATATCGTGATCCGTCCGCTCGCCTATTGCCGCGAAGAGGACATCGCCCAGTACGCTGAGTACAAGCAGTTTCCGATTATTCCGTGCAACCTGTGCGGCAGCCAGGAGAATCTTCAGCGCCAGGCGATCAAGCAGATGGTGCGGGAGTGGGATAAGAAATTCCCAGGCCGCAGCGAGAATATTTTCGCCGCGATTACCCGGGTGTCCCCGTCACAATTGGCGGACAGGGACCTCTACGATTTTGAGAGTCTGGAACTGGATCGCTCTACGCCGTCGGCTGTCGAGCGTCCTGACCATTCAATCCAGCGCCAGGTGAATTCTTGGGAGCCTGAGGATGCTCAGGAAGTGGAGCCCCAGTATATCGAGGCGCTGAATCTGTAGGATCTGCACCGCTGACCAGTTGCGCGTAACTGCATTCAAAGTCCCGGGGACTGGCACTGGGCCCGTGGTGAAAGTGCTGATGCCAGAGGCGCGCCATATTGGCCACGTCTGAGGTTTCCTCGTCCTGGATCTTGTGCACCTCGGCCGACCTGTAAATCAGCCAGGCGATGGCTGTGGCATAGCGCAGGTTGGTGGTCAGTTCGCTGTGGGGGTGATCGAGAAAATCCCGCTGGCTCGCCAGCCCTCGCACTTTTGAGGCGAGGCTTGGGTGATCGATCAGGTATTGATCCCAGATTTCCCGGTGGGTGTGGGGCTGGATTTGGTAAATACCCAGCCCGTGGCGCCGTCCCTGTTTGAGGTGGAAGCCCAATTGCGACTCCTGGGCAGCGGTTCCCAGAAGGAGATTCTCCATGCCCTGGCTCCAGGCTCTCAAGTGCTTGAGGGTTGGACGGATAACCTGGAGTCGGAGCTCGTCCAGACAAATGCCCATAGTGTTGTCTTTTTTTCTGTAGTTGTATCCAACATATATGTAGTTTGCTGATTGAGTCGGCGCCACCTTATGGGTAGATTTACGCGCAATAAACATAACAATTTTTAGGTGGTGCTCTTTCCATAGCTCAATGCGCTGAAAAATTGAGCAGGAAAACGCAGACTATTCCCGCGCCAAGTGCCACCCCACTTTGATCAGAAGGAATCCCTTATGGCCGCCGAGTGGCTGATCGCCCTTACTTTTGTCGCCTATTTGGCGTTGATTGTTGTTATCGGTATTTACGCCTATATGCGTACAAAAAATGCCAGCGACTATTTCCTCGGTGGCCGTTCCCTGCCGCCGGCTGTGGCGGCCCTGTCTGCCGGAGCCTCGGATATGAGTGGCTGGCTGCTTCTGGGTTTGCCTGGCGCGGCCTATGCAGCGGGGCTCTCTGCCGGTTGGATCGCAATCGGCCTTTTCTCCGGCATCGTTCTGAGCTGGGTGACAATGGGCCGGCGCCTGCGCATCTACACCTATGAGCTGGACGACTCCCTAACGGTGCCAGCTTATCTGGATCGTCGGTTTAAGATGGGGCACCCCTATCTGCGCACCGTCTGCGCGATATTCATCCTTCTATTTTTCCTTTTCTATGTGGCTTCGGGCCTGATTGCCGGCGGCAAATTGTTTGAAACGGTGTTTGGCTGGGATTATCGCTGGGCGGTGATTATCGGTGCGGTTGCCGTTATTTCTTACACCCTGTTTGGCGGGTTTTTGGCGGTGTCCTGGACCGATGTGTTCCAGGGACTGCTGATGAGTGCGGCGCTGATTGCGGTGCCTCTCGTTGTTATTTCCGACCAGGGTGGTTTTTCTGCCAGCTGGACTCGCCTGCAAACGGAGATGCCACAGCTGACCCACTGGATGACTGATAACACCGGGCAAACCTTAAGCCTGGTGGCGATACTCAGTTCCCTGGCCTGGGGACTGGGCTACTTCGGCCAGCCGCATATCTTGGCGCGATTTATGGCGGTGCGCAGCCCTAACGATATTCCGGTTGCGGCGACAGTAGCGGCGGTTTGGTCCCTGGCCGGTTTCTTGGGTGCAATGGCGGTAGGCCTGTTTGCCCACCTGGAAATCCAGCAGAGCCTGCCAGATGGCGAAACTGTATTTATGGAAATGGTACAGGTGCTGTTCCACCCGCTAGTTGCCGGTGTTCTTTTGGCGGCGATTCTATCTGCCATTATGAGTACGGCAGATTCCCAGCTGTTGGTGTCATCGGCTGCGTTGGCGGAGGATATTTACCACGTTTGGTTTGGGCGTGAGACCACTCCGGAAGCCATGGTGAAAGTGGGGCGCTGGGCGGTGGTTGCTTTATCACTGGTCGCTGTGTGGATTGCGATGGACCCGGATTCCAAGGTTCTGGATGTGGTGAGTTACGCCTGGGCTGGTCTGGGCGCTGCTTTTGGCCCGGCGTTGTTGATCAGTCTCTACTGGTCCCGTATGACCGGTAGTGGTGCTATTGCCGGTGTTATCGTTGGCGGCCTCACCGTTGTGGTGTGGGAGCAACTCTCCGGTGGCATTTTTGATGTTTATGAGCTGTTGCCGGGTTTTGTTTTCTCTTCAGCTGCTATCGTGTTAGTGAGCGCGCTGACGAAGTGCCCGGAAGCCGTTGCCTCACAGCACCGCAAGTTGCTTGGTTGAGGGGGCAGGGCAGGACTTGAGCCCGAGCGACTCGCTCGGGCCGAGACAGACCAGCCGCGCTAGGGACGCATCTCTGGCAAAGGTGCGACTGTTGTGAAGTGAAATGGATTTCCATCCGCAGCAATTATTCAAATAGCGGTTGGAGATGCTGAGTGATCAAAGTTCATCTCGGTGATATCACTCGATTGCACGTCGATGTAATCGTCAATGCTGCCAACAGCCGTCTCTTGGGAGGCGGTGGTGTCGATGGGGCCATACACCGCGCAGCGGGGCCCAATCTACTGGAGGCCTGCCGCAGTCTGGGCGGCTGTCCTGTTGGTGAAGTGCGCGCCACTGGCGCTTATTCCATTCCCGTAAAACGTATCTACCACACGGTTGGGCCAGTTTGGCGCGGCGGCAGTTTGGGTGAGCCCGAGTTGCTCTCCAGCTGTTATCGACACTGCCTGGCATTGGCTCGGCGCGAAAATATGCGCTCGATTGCTTTTCCGGCGATCAGTTGTGGCGTTTACGACTATCCCCCGGAGCGGGCTGTAGAGGTGGCTGTAGAGCAGGTACAGCAATTCCAGGAGAAGGAGGGGGCGCCGCAGCAGGTTGTATTCTGTTGTTTCGATAAATCGATGGCGGATCTCTATCTATCCCAGTTGGATGCCTACGTTAGGCGCTAAAAGCCACGCTTTGTAGGCCTCGTGGTATTTTCGGCCATTGATTGATATCCATGGCTTGGCGATTATTATTGCTCTGACAATAACAATATAAGAATGAGGAGATTGTCATGCGCAGTGCCCAGCAGTGGTTTTCCGAGTATGGTGAGAGTCATCAGAATCCGATCAACAAATCCATTCATTGGATTGCTGTTCCCGTAATTTATGCAACTGTGGCCGGACTTTTGTGGGCAGTTCCGCAGCCGGAATTTATGGCGACAATTCCCTGGCTGAATTGGGCCGTCGTGGTGACAATCCCGATTCTCCTGTTTTATTTCGCGATGTCGTTTCCCATTGCCCTGGGAATGACGGGGTTAACTGTTTTATGCCTGTGGGCTTGGTCGGTATTGGAGCGGCTGGGGGTGCCCATCTGGCAGACGGCATTGGCCCTATTCGTGATCATGTGGGTGTTCCAATTTATTGGCCACCATATCGAAGGCAAGAAACCCTCTTTCTTTAAGGACTTACAATTCCTGTTGATTGGCCCTGCCTGGGTGATCGGGTTTATTTACCGGAAACTGGGCATTCAATACTGATTGCCGATTTATGCAGATGAGTGGCTGTGGCCACTCATCGATCTATCCCGCTATCGGTTGTAGTGAACCGGTACTTCCAATGTCTCTTTGACTTCTTCCATCACCACATAGCTGGTGCACTCCTGCACTTCCGGCAGTGTCAAAAGCGTTTCGCCGTAGAACTTGCGGTAGGCACTCATATCCGCCACCCGGGCTTTGATCAGGTAATCGAAATTCCCCGATACCAAGTAACACTCCTGCACTTCAGGCAGGGCGGCCACGGCGTTGCGAAATTCCTCAAAGGCGTCCTGTGCGGATCGATTCAGTCTGATCTGCACAAAAACGACCAGGGCAGCATCGAGGTACTCCGGGTTGATCAGGGCGGTGTAGCCCTGAATAACATTGTCATTTTCCAGGCGCTTGACCCGTTCGACGCAGGGGGTCGCGGTCAATCCCACCTGTCGGGCCAGCTCGGCATAGCTGGTTCTCCCATTCTTTTGTAGAACACGCAATATGTTCCGGTCGATGGTACTTAGCTCTCCCGCACGTTTGCGCATAACTGCTGACTCCGAATTGGTCGACATGGTCAAAAAATAGACTTGGCGACAGGGTTATTAGTGGATTCCACTAGTTTTATCAAAAATCTACTAAATATCCACTTCTTATCTGTTCTTATACTGGGGAAAACATAGAAATTAGGTACTCCTATTTGATTAAGGCAGTACCGAGCGCACAGAGCGAGGAGAAGGAAAATGTTGATTGGCGTCCCTAAAGAGATTAAGAACCACGAGTATCGTATTGGCCTGACGCCGTCGAGTGTTCGCGAACTGGTTGGCCACGGCCACCAAGTGATCGTACAGAAGGATGGTGGTGCCGCTATTGGTTTCCCCGATGAGATGTACGTTCAAGCCGGCGCCAAGATTATCGATACTCCGGAAGAGATTTTTGCCACTGCCGATATGATCGTCAAGGTAAAAGAGCCCCAGCCCCACGAGTGCGAAATGCTGCGTCCTGGGCAGGTTCTGTACACCTATCTGCACCTGGCTCCAGACCCCAAACAAACTGAGCTGCTGGTGAAATCCGGCGCTACCTGCATCGCTTATGAAACTGTAACCGATCGCTTCGGAGGCCTGCCTCTGCTGGCGCCCATGTCTGAAGTTGCTGGCCGTATGTCTGTACAGTGCGGTGCCCACCACCTGGAAAAAGCACAGGGTGGTCTCGGCGTACTGCTCGGCGGTGTTCCCGGTGTAGCTCCTGCTAAAGTCCTGATTATCGGTGGCGGTGTTGTTGGTACTAACGCAGCGAAGATGGCCCTGGGTATGGGTGCTGACGTTACTATCCTCGACCGCTCCCTGCCGCGTCTGCGTCAGCTGGACGATATTTTCGGTGGTGCGGTTCGCACTGAGTACTCCACTAACGATGCTATTGAAAAGCACGCACTGGAAGCTGACCTGGTTGTTGGTGCGGTTCTGATTCCTGGCGCGGCAGCCCCCAAACTGCTGACCCGCGACATTATCAGCCGCATGAAGAAAGGCGCAGTTGTAGCTGACGTTGCTATTGACCAGGGCGGTTGTTTCGAGACTTCCAAGGCGACTACTCACCAAGAGCCTACTTACGTAGTTGATGGTGTGGTTCACTACTGTGTTGCCAATATGCCCGGCGGTGTAGCTCGCACCTCCACTATGGCCCTGAACAATGCCACCCTGCCTTTCGCGGTAGCCCTGGCAAACAAAGGCGCCAAGCAGGCACTGTTGGACGATTCCAACCTGCTGGAAGGCCTGAATGTTCACGCTGGCATGGTGACCTACCAAGCCGTAGCCGACGTATTGGGTTACGAGTTTGTAGATCCCAAACTGGCTCTGCAAAAACAAGCAGTAGCGGAAGACGCTGTAGCTTAATTGCCCCCAGTGGCCGCCTGCGGGCGGCCACATTGTAAATAAGCGGTAACGCGCTTGTTGTTGGGAAGTTTCCCCCGGAGCGCTCTTTGCGTTCCTCTCTGTGAGACCTGGTGGCATAGCCACTAATTGATAGCCGTGTATTTACGCGGCTTTTTTATGCGCGTTATTTATGCTTTAGAAAAAGCTGGATGTGTTGTTTAGGGAAAAACTGGGGAAGGGGAGAAGGAAAAACAGAAAGGGTGCTGAGGGACTTCCTTGTCGCCTCACGAGGGAGAGGGGTTTTGGGCTAGGGTTAAATAACCCAGATTTCTACCCGGCGATTTTTTATCTTTGAGCTGGAGCTGTTGGAGGCTACCGGCAGATAGGCACCAAAGCCCTGAACCGGTGCTGTATTAATCTGGTGATCCCTTAGAGCTGAGCGAACGGTAACTGCGCGTAGTTTTGATAAAACGATTGAGCGTCCCTCGCTCACTTTCTCATCGCCAAATCCGATCAATAGCAGTCGCTTGTGGCTGTTCTCAGGCTTTTGCATAAAGCGGACAAGTCGCTGTATATCCTGTTTTGCCTTGTTATCTAAAGAGGCGCTGCCTTCAGAGAAACGGAAGTTAATACTCAGGCGTTCTGCATTTTCCGTTAATTTCAGGTATTCGCTGGGCCCCTCCCGGTTGGCTTCAGGTTTTACACCCATTGGCGTCTGCGCGACAAATCCAGTGGCCTTTACCAGCTCCTGCCCCTGCTCGCTCTGTACAAAGTGCAGGAACTCTTCGGCGACGGGTTTTAAATTGTAAGCTGCGGTATAGAGAAATAGACGGCGGGAGAGGGGGTAGTCCTCGGTTGCAATTGTCAGATGCTCTGGAGCTTGCGGTTGGGTGTTCTGATCGGATACCGATACGGCCTTGGCTCGTCGAATAGACGCCAAGCCGACAAATCCAATACTGTTGGGATTCGCCGAAACACGGTCTGACAATTGATCATTCGATTCGAAGCGTTTTGCATTAGTAATAAGGGAGTACTTTTTCCCGAGCACCAAGCTTTTAAACGTATCCCAGGTGCCGGACTGATTATCTCTCGCCAGAACTTTGATACGACCTTTCCGCCCGCCCACTTCAGACCAGTCGGTAATTTTCCCGGAAAATATTGCTGCTATTTGTTGCAGGGTTAATTGAGTAATGGGGTTTTGAGGGTGAACAATAATGGCGAGTCCATCGATGGCAATGACATGTTCTGCACCTTGACCGCGCATATCTCCAAAGCGACTCAGCGCTGCATGCTCAGCATCTTTTATTGGTCGCGAAGCCATGGCGATATTTGCCTGGGACCGTTCAAGGCCTTTAAATCCAGTGCTTGAACCGTGTGCCGCAATATCGACATAAATTTTATTGCTGCCCAGATCCCCCTGTACTCGAACCTCATTTTCTTTCTCTAGAGGAATAACCTCCAGATTACTGCCACCTCGGGATTCCAGGTAATTACTCACCAGGTTGGGTGCCAGCTTTGCACCGACAGTATTGGAGCCGTGTAGAGTAAAAAGCAGGCCCGTTGTATCGGGAGGGAAACGGGTTTGGGCTGTAGAAGTTGCAGCAGCCAGTGCCCCCCCAATAAGAAGTAAGGTAAGGGTTTGCTTTAGCCGGCTTAAGAATACGCTCATAGTAATTCGACCGTAAGGTGGTAAAACGAGGGCGCAAAATATGGCTTAATTGTGACAAATTGATGAAATATTGATTGCTGAATTGTGCAACTGTCTCATCGCAAGAGATAGGTAACTTTACTGGGGGTTATTTGAACAATTGAAGTATGGGTAGTTAAGCTTTCGTAAAAGCTTAAAAAGCAATACGTCGGGTAAGTACTCAGAGGCTCCTGTGGATATGCAGCAGAGCCTCGTAAAGTCCGATAATTTAAAACGCGGGAAATAACCGGCTAATCAGTACTGGCAGTGCAGTTTCTACCCGCAAAATACGTGGACCCAGGTGAACGGATTGAAAGCCTGCTTCCTGGAGCTTCTCGACTTCATAGCTGATAAAGCCGCCTTCAGGGCCAATGGCTAAAGTGGTCGGTTGCTTTATGTCCACAGGGCAAGCCGTTCCCCCTACTGGATGAGCCACCAGTTTACGGGAGTCACTGGAGAGGGAAGGGAGTTCGTCTTCGACAAACGGTTTAAAGCGTTTGCGCAACAGAATTTCCGGCATTTGTGTATCGACAGCCTGCTCTAGTCCGAGCAGGCATTGCTCAAAGAGTTTGTCTTCCTGTAACCAGGGAGTTTGCCAGTAAGACTTTTCGACCCGGTAACTATTAATTAAAACCAGTTTTTTGACTCCGAGTGCAGTCAAATGCTGGATAACCCGCTTGAGCATTTTGGGGCGAGGTAGGGCCAAAATAAGTGTGAGAGGTAATGGCTGGGGCGGATCGATTGCGAATGCCACCTCAAGCTCAACGCACTTCTCGTCGAGCGTAACAATCTCGCCACTACCTATTTGCCCGTCGAGCAGTCCGACACGAAGTTGTTGTCCCGGCGCTGCTCTGTGAACCTTGATGATATGCTCCAATTGGCGTCCAGTCAGGCGGACGCGATTGGGACTAATAAAGTCGTGCTTTTGTAAAACAATCAGGTTCAAAGTCGGGCGCCTTGGTACTTCAATTTATAACGGTGTCGGTGCTATGGGGCTGGGCTAGCTGGTTTGAGCTGAAGCAATCGCGCCTTTGCCAATACCTTCGTAGGCTCTTACGGTAATCGCTTTCCCAGGCTCTTTAGCCGCCAGGGTGTTGGCGATATATTGGGCCAACTGCTCCACCGTGGTATCACAGTCAAGAATTTCACAAACTTTGGCAGGGATGGACAGGGTGAAGTTTCCCTGTTGTGCACTGTAAGCAAAGTTATGGATATCCTCACCGCGATCATCGGCAGTTGTTGAAACCAGATCCTCGCGAGTGCCCAGGTAGATATCTTCCCAGCGCTCAGCCCAGTACTTTTCCAGCTCTGTATCGCGTTGGCCACCCGTCATGACCTGAATACGTGAACGGTGTCCATGGGCGATACGCTGGCAGTTGCCAAGGTGTTTTTTCAGGCCATGGCTGTAGTGGTAGAAAGCATCTTCAATGACTTCACAGTGGAAGCTGAGCTTGAGCTTCTCCACGCTATCGGGGAAGTGGCTGGCCAGCTGCTGGACACACCAGACGGCGACGCTCTCAGGAGTAATTACCTCGGCGTCCACTAAGGCAAAAGCTTGTTCCGGACCTGACACTTTAATAGAGGCCCCGTTTTCCAGTAGCCAGGTCAGGTTAACCTGGTCTCCACTGTGCTCCAGGGTCAGTTGGGGTGAGCGGGTAGGTACCAAGAGGCGGTGGTCGACTTGATCATCCAGCCAATGCCTCAGGGTCTTTTTCACTATGCCAAAGTCGCAAACCATCCCCTGTTCATCCAAGGCGCCATCGAGGGCTGCGTTTGCCAGCCAGGTCTCGCCTACGATGCCTCGTTTTGAGTCGAGGTAGCTGAAGTCAACGTTGGTTAAATTATCGACAAACAAGTGCATGAGTAACTCTTTGCAGGGGGTGAGATAGTAGTCGTTTATTATAACCTGTTAATAGGGCTGGATCTTATTCGTTTATGCCTCTATAATCGCGCCCTCTTCGGATGCACTGACACCGAAGATCGTTGTGGCGGCCCTCCCGGTCCCCTCGCAATGAGCAGCTGTGAACTCCGCCAGGCCCGGAAGGGAGCAACGGTAGCAGTGGTATCATGTGCCGAGGGTGTTGCTGGTTGGGCTGCCTCCAATCTCTCCCTTCTTTGTTTCAAAAATCATCCCCTGAAATTCCCCGTTGAGAGTGTTTTGCTCGACCGTATCCTGGGTTTTTGCTCTTTTCCTCACCAAATTTTTTCCCGCAAAGACGATATAAAAGGGGATTTTGTGTCGATCTGGCTCGATCTTCGGCCTCGTCGTCGCTGATTGTGTGGGGCTTATGCTATAAACGGCGTCAACTATAAGCAGATCTAAAAATGATTCTTGAGGAGAAAATGAAAAAAGTTGCTCTCTCGATAGCGGTTGCCGTTGCACTGTCTGCCTGTGACAGTGGGCAGCAAGCGGTAAAACCGGTTGGTGTAGCCCAGGCGACTGCGGAAAGCCCAGCTGATAATTCCCAGCTGACAGTCAAAGATGCGCAAGCTTTCTTAAAAGATGCCCAGGCTCGCATGGAAAAAATGGGACAAGAGGCAAGCCATGCCGCTTGGCTTGCTTCTACCTATATCAATATTGATTCCCAATACGTAGAAGCTTTGGCTTCAGAGCGATACACCACCCTGGCCGTGGAGCTGGCTTCAGAGGCCGCCAAATTTAACGACTTGGACCTGGACCCGGATACCCGTCGCCAGTTGACCATGTTGAAGCAGGGGTTGGTATTCCCGGCGCCGAAAGATCCGGCACTAACTTCTGAGTTGGCGCAAATTGGCTCAAAAATGCAGGGCATGTACGGTGCCGGTAAATACTGCCGCGAAGATGCCGGTGAAGAAAAGTGCTATACCCTGACCGAGATGGGGCAGGTGATGGCGACTAATCGCGATCCTGAATTGCTTAAGGATTTGTGGGTTGGTTGGCGTAAAGTTTCTCCTCCCATGAAGCCTCTGTATGAGCGCCAGGTGGAGATCGGTAATGCGGGCACCAAAGAGCTGGGTTATGACAACCTGAGTGTTTTCTGGCGCTCCAAATACGATATGGCTCCAGATGCTTTTGCGGCAGATATGGATACCCAGTGGGGTAAAGTGAAGCCGTTGTACGAAGCTTTGCACTGCCATGTTCGCGCCAAGTTGAATGAGCATTATGGCGATGACGTAGTGCCGGCTCAGGGTAAGATTCCTGCACACTTGCTGGGTAATATGTGGGCTCAGGAGTGGGGTAACGTCTACGACATCGTAAAAGACGACGACATGCAGGCCCCCTATGATCTGACTCAGCTGGTGGTTGATTCCGGCATGAGTGAAAAAGACATGGTTAAAGTCGGGGAGAAGTTCTTCACCTCCCTGGGCTTTAAGCCTCTACCGGAAACTTTCTGGGAGCGCTCCCAGTTCACCCAGCCACGCGATCGCGATGTAGTTTGTCATGCCAGCGCCTGGAATATGGACGGGCAGGACGATCTCCGCATCAAGATGTGTATCAATAAAACGGGTGAAGACCTGGTTACCATCCACCACGAGTTGGGCCACAACTTCTACCAGCGCATTTATAAGGATCAGCCTTTCCTCTATAAAAATGGCGCTAACGACGGCTTCCACGAAGCTGTTGGCGACACCATCGCGCTTTCCATCACGCCGAAGTACCTCAAGGAAATCGGTTTGATGAATGAGGTGCCGGATGAGAGTAAAGATATCGGTTACCTGATGCAGCAGGCGCTGGATAAGATTGCCTTCCTGCCATTTGGTCTGCTCGTTGATAAGTGGCGCTGGCAAGTATTCAACGGTGAGGTGAAGCCGGAAGACTACAACAAAGCCTGGTGGAAACTGCGTGAAGATTACCAGGGCATTGCCGCTCCGGTAGAGCGCTCCGAAGAGAACTTCGATCCGGGTGCCAAGTACCATATCCCCGGTAATACACCTTACGCTCGCTACTTCCTGGCGCGTATCCAGCAGTTCCAATTCCACCGTGCGCTGTGTGAAGCCGCTGGTGAAACCGGACCGCTGCACCGCTGCTCCATCTACCAGAATGATGAGGCTGGTAAGAAGCTGCGCGCTATGTTGGCAATGGGTGCAAGCAAGCCCTGGCCGGATGCTATGGAAGCGCTCACTGGTCAGCGCGACCTGGATGCTTCCGCCATTATCGATTACTTCCAGCCGCTGATGGCGTACCTGGAAGAGCAGAACCAAGGGCGTCAGTGCGGTTGGTAATCTGAGCTTTCAATTTTGTCGGTATTAGAAAAAGGGGCTTTGCCCCTTTTTCTGTTTTATGCGCACGTGAAATATGAATCTTGGGAATTAGTTGTGAGGCTCAGTTATTAGTGGACAGGGGGTTGCTCTTCCTCAGAATTTAGAAAGCTGGCAGCAGCATTTAAAAATGCTTCCAGCGGGGGGTGGAGAGACCCAGTACCGACTTGATAACGGTTCATGCTTTTGTGGGCCAAGCCAGAATTAATTGTTGGTGTTGTACCGGTCCTGATAATTTTAAGTAGGTCGAATCCAAGAGGGGCGCCTCTCCCCTCGATGCCCGGAGTAACGACAAAGTCACTTTCCGAGTGACAGATATCGTACATTTTCAGTATGTTGTCGATGTTATCTTGGTATGTTCCTGAGAATATTTTGTGGGTGCCGCCAAAACCCATAGTCTCTGTGATGGCGCTGTCTCCCATATCTCGATTGACATCTGCAGGAGTGATGCCCGGCATTAATAATCCATGGCCAACCCCAGCCAAACCGGTAAACCAGGCCTTGTCCAGCCCTGAAACTTGAATACCAAATTCCGTCCCATTGCGAGCCATGGTTGTGATAATACTGCTGTGAGGAATACCGCTGCCTGCATCGGAAACAAGTTTGCAGGTGGCCATGATTGGGTTCAACGGGAATGTCTCATCCTTGTAAATTTGGTTCGCAATCTTTTCAATATCTTTTCGCTTTTTACTAGCCCGAATAACTCCCGGCATTAAAATTCTGGAGAAAATCAGTGTTGCGGCATTAGTCATGACATGGCAGTCGTCCCCCATAAGGAGGCTGCGGCCAATGATCGGTATAAAATCAATCCCGCCTTCATCTAGAATTGCTTGATTTAATACGGGAGCAATTTCGTCCTCTATCCAGCGAAGGTAATTGATTGCTGATTTATCGTAGACACCAAAGCGGATAGAGCTGCCGCGGTAATCGGCACGATCATCACTGAGATTGGAGTAAGCGCGATTACCAGATAGCTTATCTTCGACAATATACACAGACATTGAATGGGTAATAATGCCAGCCATGGGCCCGACCGCATTGTGGTTATGGCAAGGCTCAAGATCAACTTGGCCTTCCTCCATAACCCGCTCCGCTTCAACTTTATTTTTAGCCAGGCCTTCATAAATCAGGCCGGCAATGATTGCGCCTTTTAACGGTCCAGATGCCCGCTGCCAGGTTATTGGGGGACCGGCATGCAGGACTAAATTTTTTCGCATTCCAGGGATGTTGTCACTGGCTTTGCCTATCCCAATCAAAATCGGCACAGCCTGCTTCATGCGCTTAATGGATTCGTCATTCGCTTGCTGATTGAGAGCTTGGAACTCAGGGGTTGCCAGTTTATGGAGGATTTCTTCGGTGCTGGGCCTGAATTCAATGTCTGTTCTCATCCCTACTCCCCTGAATTTAATAACTCAGCATATTGTTCAGTAACGATGTTCATATTGCGTAGCATCAGATCAGTGGTGCCGGTGATTACCTGTATCTGGCGTTTTTCAGATATTTTCATGTCTCCCTCAAACCCTCGGCTGGCGTAACTCAGGTGGTCTTTTGCTTTGCGCAGGTTGTCATTGATCTCTGGCGTATTGAGGGGGCTCTCCAATAGTTGGTTCAGTCGGTTGGAGTATTCGGAGAGATCTTCTTGCAATCCGGTTTCGGCATCATCCAAGGATACTTCCCAAAGTTTAGCAGCGTAGTTCTTGGCGATTCTCTGGGAGAGCATACGCTGGCGGCCGGCGATATTAATGAGTTCGGCGCTGTTGTGATTGGCGACTTGTTGGAGTTGGACCACATAGGTGTGGGCAGCAGAAAGAAGGGAGTTGCTGCGCTGAAATAATTCGCTGGCGCTTTGTTTATTGACGGGTTGTAAGGCGACAGACTCAAACGCTTTCCATTCTCTTTCAACTTTAACAAGTTGATCCCTGATCTTTTCTGCGCCATGAAAATTATTTAGTTTCTCGTGATTCTTTTTAAATTCGTGAATTGATCGGGCAAATACCTTTTCGTGGCGCTCTGCATCCGGTTGAATGCCACGCAAGATGTAAGTCTGGGTGATGCGTTGGGATAGCATTCTTTGTCGACCAGCCGTATTGATGGCGTCTCCCATAGAGAAGGCTGCGACATCCAGGCTTAAAATTAACAAGATAAATACTGCTGACAACTTCATGATTTTACTCTTGTAGTTTGACTTACTTCACAATTTAAGTGGGTTTGATGTTTGCAATGCATGCGTGATCCCTCTCAGTTAATGAGAGGTCGCAGAGGTATTACGGGGTTATTCAGAGATCCTTGAGTAACAGTGGTGTGAGCTTATGGGGCCTGCTTTCTGAATAAGGCGATTTTGAACAATATTGATAAGTTAAACAAATAAGCTCCAGATTCCATTAAATGAGCAAAAATAAATAATTTAAATGCGTTGTTAAGATATATGATTTTGCAAACTCATCTGGTTTTAGGATTTGACGTTCCTTATATCAAATTTAAGGATGGAGATATCTAACCCTTTTTTTCGGTGTTAACGCTTTGGTGGTATTTGGATTGGGGGCGGGGAGAGTTTTCTGGGGAGCGGACTGTTGTGAGGTTTATGGAAGTTTAGAGGAGGGCTGATAATCGCTGGAAATAAAAAAGGCCCTACCAAGGGTAGAGCCTTCTTCTTATCAGATCTAAGGTGACTTAGAACTGGTAATTCAGAGCCAAGCTGAACAGGTAAGCTTCAGTTTTGGTGGTGCCACCATCGAAGTAGGTAATCAGGGAGTCGTTAATGTTGTTAGCTTCCTGGATAACTTCGTCATCACCCCAGATGTAGGCGAAAGCGCCATCAACAGTGAGTTTGTCAGTTAGTGAGTAGGTGCCGCCAACAGTCAGCCACTGGCGATCAGTGTCGGGAATAGACAGGGTACGCCAGGTAATCGGAAGGTCTTCGCCTACCAGTTCTGAGAGTTCTTCGGTTTCATGGCGGTTCAAGCCGTCGCGGGCAGCGCCTTGATCGTAAGCGTAACCAAAGCGGAAGGTCCACTCGTCATTGCGGTAGTATTCACCACCGATACTGAAACGAGAACCGCTCTGGAAGTTTTCTTCTTTCAGCAGAAGCGGGTTGTAGTCTTCACCAGCGGAGGGGATAAAGGCTTCGAGGCGCTCGAAACGGTCCCAGTTGGTCCACATGTAGCCTACTGCCACACCCCAATTATTGTTGAAGCGGTGGTAGAAGCCCAGCTCCAGGGTGTCAGGCAGGTTCAGGGTCAGGTTGCCGGAAGTATCGTCAAATGAATCCAGCGGGCTCGGAGCGATGTCGGAGCTTACTTCACCCTTAATTTTGGGGTCGTACTTAGCGTGGTAAGAAATACCTGCGCGAGTGTTGTCGCTGATGCGCCACAGGCCGCCGATGGTCCAGCTCAGGTCCCAGGCATCCCCTTTTACGTCCAACACGGTGGCGCCGGAGGGGTTAAATCCAAAGGCGGGTTCTACAACGTCACCGATCAGGAAGTCATCGGGGAAGGTGGTGTTCAGTTCTGCATCAACGTAGAAAATATTCGCTGCCAGGCCAATGCTGAATTGATCGTTAAAATCGTAAGCAACAGATGGCTGGATGTTTACGGTCAGCAGAGAGGTTTTGTTGGCGATTGTAGTTGCAGGGAAGTTATCCGGGAAATCAGTTTCCAGGCCAAAGTCGGTGTACATGGCAAGGCCCCAGGACCACTCATCATTGATGGGGGCGGCCAGGTAGCCGTTGGGGATTACCGCGCTGGTGGCGTAGTCTTTGGCGCTCGCGGGAGTTTCGAATCCCAGGTAGCCAGTTTCCTCACTGCCGACATAGTAGGTGACATCACCATCAACATCGATTTCGGGATCAACGTAAGTCGCACCAAGAGAAATGGTGTAAGTATTGAATAGTGCTGAACCGGCTGGGTTGCGCGCCAGAATTGCAGCGTTGTCGCCGATAGTGTTTTCGGCAGCAAATGCGCGGCCAAGGCCTGTTGCACTGGTTTCCTGCAAGTAGAAACCTGCAGCCATAGCGCCTTGGGAAACGGAGCTGATAGCTGCGGCCAGAACTGCGTGTCGCAGGTATTTTTTATTCATGAGAACCCATCTCTAAGTCTGCTGATTACTGAAAGCCATAAACAGGTTGGAAAAAACTCTGCCATGGCAGGAAGGCCTTTAGACTTATATAAGTACCTTCCACTTCCGTAGCAAATCCCTTACTAAAAAGTCTAGCAATACGTCATTGCCCTAGTGAGGGAGAGGAGTGACTTTATAAAGACAATGGGGACAAAAATCTATCCAAGTCGACGGATTTTTTTTCATCAGTCGAAAATGTGGCCATTTATTGGCTGGCAGCGACTTTTTCGCCATTGATGGATAAATTTGTCAGGTTGATTTGATACCTTTTGCCATTTTCTTCTCTTTGGATAAGTTTCACCAAAGCGTAGTTCCATTGCGGTGCGATCCAGACAGTTGTCTCTCTTCCTGAGTCTTTATCTCTCACTCGAGCGACTTTAATTGTCTCCACCGGACCCAGAGGTGTTTTTAGGGTTTCAGTGCCAACTTGACTGAATTTGTAATCGCGAATTTTTTTGCCGTCGGCAACTTTGTATTGAAGGTCTGTTTTTCCAGCGGCGACATCGAGTGCCAGTTGGATTTGATAGCTCACCTTGTCAAGAATATTGGGTGGGGCGTCTTTGAGATCCCGCTCCGGATTATGGACGTTAAAGATCATACCTTTTGACGGTTCGAAATTAAGCACCGTGGCGCGATTTCGACCAAGGCCTTTGCGGCGATATTCGTAATGTTGGGGGGTGATATGGCCATCCTGGCTGGTAAAGCGAGAGTACTCTTTAATGCTGGCAAAAAGGGCGCTGCTATCGAAGTCCAGGCGCCAGTTGCCGTCCTGTCCGGACAATTCCCGAGTGGCGGTAATGCTGATCCCATTAAATCGGGCGGCGTAGGTGGCTTTGAAAGGTTCCAGCTCAGCAGCAATTGCCTGGCCGGTAATTAAAAAAAGAAACAGAGAGGTAGCAAAAAGGCGCACTGTGATATCCCACAAAAAACTGAACCCTTTTGAATACTAGCTGGCGAGGCGCGCAAAGTACATTGAAGGACTTTTACCCCGCCAGCTATCAAGGGCTGGTTTTATACGGAAACCTGAACCCCGTGGTGAGGTAGTAATTCGCCATCCAGCTGCACTCGATCATCCGCCATTTGCAGGCGCTGCTGGGCAAACCAGGTAACCGCCATGGGGTAAATGATGTGCTCTTGAACCTGCACTCGCTTTGCCAGTAGCTCAGGAGTGTCTCCCTCCTTAATAGGAACAATGGCCTGGACGATAGGTGGCCCGCCGTCGAGTTCCTCGGTGACAAAATGCACGGTTACGCCGTGTTCTTTGTCCCCGGCTTCCAGTGCCCGCTTATGGGTATGCAGGCCCTGGTACTTCGGCAGTAAGGAGGGGTGAATGTTGATCAGGCGGCCGTTGTAGTGGCGCACAAAGTCGGGTGTCAAAATACGCATAAACCCAGCCAGTACAACCAAATCTGGTTTGCACTTGTCGATCTCTTCGATCAAGGCGTGATCGAAGGTTTCCCTGCTGGAGTAATCCCGGTGATTCACCACAGAGGTGGGAACGCCTGCCTGTTCTGCGCGAGTCAGCCCATAGGCATCAGCCTTATTGCTGACAACTGCAGTCACGGAAAAAGGCGCGTCCTCTAGTGTGGCGGCATCCAGCAGAGCCTGCAGGTTGCTGCCACTACCGGAGATTAATACGGCAACTCTACAAGACATTACAGCCCCGCCAGCTCTACTGCTTCCGCCCCGTCTTTGGCATCTTCGATAGTGCCAACGATAAAGGCGTCTTCGCCCATTTGCTTGAGAGCGGATAGTGCCGACTCGGATTGCTCTGCAGGCACGCAAATAACCATGCCAACACCGCAGTTAAACGTGCGGTACATTTCGCGGCTATCGATATTGCCTGCATCACGCAGCCAGTTAAATACAGGAGGCATTTCCCAGCTGGTGACATCAATACGCGCGCTGCAGCCTTCGGGCAGTACGCGGGGCAGGTTTTCCAGTAAGCCGCCGCCAGTGATATGGCTTAGCGCATTCACCTGGAAGGTCTTCATTAATTGCAGCAGGTTTTTAACGTAAATACGGGTTGGGGCCATCAGCGCTTTGGCCAGGGTTTCACCGCCGATATCCTGCTGGAGATCGGCACCGCTGACTTCGAGAACCTTGCGGATCAGGGAGTAGCCATTGGAGTGGGGCCCACTGGAGGCCAAGCCGATCAATACGTCGCCAGCTTTAACTTTGCTGCCGTCGATGATTTCAGATTTTTCTACGACACCGGTGCAGAAGCCTGCCAGGTCATAATCGTCGCCTTCGTACATGCCGGGCATTTCGGCAGTCTCGCCGCCGACCAGTGCGCAGCCTGACAGCTCACAGCCTTTGCCAATGCCGGTAACTACTTCTGCAGCAATATCGACATTGAGTTTGCCGGTTGCGTAATAGTCGAGGAAGAAGAGGGGTTCAGCCCCGGCTACGATCAGGTCATTCACACACATGGCGACAAGATCGATACCGATGCTGTCGTGAATGCCCAGGTCCATTGCCAGGCGTAATTTGGTACCTACACCATCGGTGCCAGAAACCAAAACCGGCTGTTTGTAACCGCTTGGAATTTCACACAGGGCGCCGAATCCGCCCAGTCCGCCCATGACCTCGGGGCGGGATGTGCGTTTGGCGACATTTTTGATGCGCTCTACCAGTGCATTACCTGCGTCGATATCGACACCGGCATCTTTATAAGAAAGGGACGTTTGCGTAGATTGCGGCTTGGAATCGCTCATGATTCTTCCTGCGGTGGGTATTCGAAGGGCGCGTATTCTATCTGGGTCTTGCCTTGGTAGCCACGCCCAGACGGCATCTCGAAGGGGGATTTCGGCATTTTCTCGCCATTTGAACTGTGAAATCACTCCGATAGTGAGAACTCGGGGCTGAGAGAAACGTCTGACGCTGATACAATAGCCGCAATTTTTAGTCCGCCCTAAAATCTGGCGTCTTGCACATCGATAATAATTTCTGCAAGCTCAGGGGCGGAAAATAAGAGGTTTGGAGAGAAGTCCTATGCACAAGCTGCTCCGGCAGGGATTGGTGTTGCAGTTGCTGGCTCTGATCATCAGTGTTCTAGCCCTACCGGTTCAAGCTCGAGTCATCTCGGATTTGTACGAAGTTGTCGAGGCTGTGTCGAGTCGCGGAGCCACGGATCGTACAGCAGCCGGAAGTCGCGGCCTGGAACGTGTGTTCGTACGTGTTACGGGAGATGCCGCTGTCGGTAGTAACCCAAATGTGCAGCCGATATTAAAGAATGCACAGCAGTTTGTTCAGGGGTATCGCTATACCCGCGAGGACAATCAGCTCTACTTACACCTTTCCTTTGATCCCCAAGCGATCTCCCGGCAAGTTAATCAATTGAACTTGCCCGTGTGGCCTAACAATCGCCCCGGTACTTTGGTGTGGCTTGCAGTAGATACCCTGCAAGAGGGACGCAGTGCTTTGAGTGAAGAGGCGACCCCCGAGCTCTTCTCTGTACTCGAGGCAATGGCTATCGAGCGCGGTGTCCCCCTGGATTTCCCGGTAATGGATCTTAATGATCAGCGCAATATGCCCCTGGGAGCTCTCTGGGCCCAGGATGAGCAGGCAGCTGAGAAGGCGGGTTTTCGCTATAGTCCCGATGCCACTTTGATGGGGCGGGTGCTTCAAGCTTCGGGCCATCGCTGGCAGGCAGATTGGTTGCTAATTCACGGCGGTCGCAGTTATGCCTTTGATACTGCCGGAGGTTCGCTGGAAGAGGTCGCTCTGCGCGGCGTTAACCAGCTGGCCAATATTCTCGCTCAGCGCTATGCAGTGTCCCCGAATGGGCAGGACAATCAGTTGGGTGCGGTGATTGTTGAGTTGTCTGGTATCGACAGTTTTGCTGATTATGCCAAGGCATCTGGTTATCTACAGGGGTTGGCACAGGTCAGCAGTGCTAACCTGCTCTCTGTTGAAGGGGACCGAATGCGCCTGGCACTGGTCACTTCGGCAGGGTTGAGCAATTTGCGTGATACCCTGGCTCTAAACCATAAATTGCGAGCACAAGCGGACGGAGACGCCATTAACCTGAATGGATACCGTTCACCCTTGGGCAGCGCTGAGAATCCGTTGCGCTATCACTGGGATTGAGATGAGTATTCCGCAACAATTGCCGCTGGGGGTATCCCTGCGGGATGACGCCAAATTTGACAACTTCTACCTGTCGGATTCAGATCCTAATCGACAGGTAGTTGCCCTGCTGCAGTCTTTTGCCAGTGGCGAGAATCCCGAGTCTGTAATTTACATTTGGGGTGAGGCGGGTAGTGGTATTAGCCACTTGCTTCAGTCTGCTTGTCAGTGCGCAGAGGCCAATGGTCGCTCTTTCCATTATCTCCCTCTCGCAGACCTAATGAACATGGACCCGGCTGTTATTCTCGACGGACTCGAACGCCTGGACCTTGTCTGTATAGATGACGTTCATTTGTTGGAGGGGCAGCCCGAGTGGCAGACCGCTATTTTCCATCTCTATAACCGAGTTAAGGATGGCGGCAGGCAGTTATTAATGGGGGCTCGCAAGTCACCCCGCGGTATGGATATTGCTCTGGCTGATTTGCAGTCACGCCTGCACTGGTCCCTGGTATTCCAGCTCAAAACCCTGAATGACAGCGATAAAGTTGCCGCCCTGCGCCGTCGCAGCCGTCTGCGCGGTTTTGACCTGCCGGAAGATGTGGCCCAGTACATATTGCACCGCGCCCCGAGGGATACTCGAGCACTCTTTCTGTGTCTGGAGGAGCTGGACCGGGCTTCTCTTATGGCTAAGCGTAAAATCACCATTCCTTTTGTTAAGCAGGTTTTGGATATCTGACCCCAGAATTGGGCCCTCACCGACCTGCTTTAGCCTCCTGGGCTCATTTGGGCTCCTTTGCCTTGTGTTTTGGTGACACTTGACGCTTTTTCCGTCTATTATGGTTGGTGTTTACTCACTTCACCTTCCCCTATCTACACCTGCTCCATCTCCTTCACCTGTGTATTTCCGTGTGAAATCTGCTCTGCTCACGATACCAATTTGAGGCAGCGAGTGGGTTTATGGTGAGTCTTGCCCCTGTTTGCTCCCAAATGTCTCTGGTTGAGGGCAGCGTTATGCCAAACATTCATAAAATCCTGTATGTCAGCCATGCTGCTGAGGATGAAAGCAGCGGACTCATGCAGGCTTTTGCAGTGGCGCGCAATCATCAGGCGGAGATAAAGGTTTTACTGGTCTGTCCGAAGGTGCCGGAGGGGTTTGAGGAGTTTAGTCGGCTCTGCGTGAGGACAATGCTTGATAGGGTCAGGAGTGAAATTGAGTCGGCCCGCGTACATATGGAGTTATCGGCGGAAAGGACCAATTTGGAGATTGAGTCAGATTGTGGTGCCCGACCTGCCGAGCGGGTGATCCGCCGGGTATTGGCTGAGGGCTATGACCTGGTGATCAAGAATGTTGAGGGTCGCAGCCAGCTTAAGGGCTTCAAGGCAATGGATATGGATCTGCTGCGAAAGTGTCCCTGCCCGGTATGGCTGTGCCGCCCAATCAAGGAACATCGCAACAAGATACAGGTGGCTGTTGCTCTCGACCCTGAATGCGAGGATGGCAGCAGTTATGACTTGGCGATCCGGTTGCTGCGCTGGTCGCGAGTACTCGCTGACAGTTGCAGTGGGGTATTGAATGTTATTTCCTGTTGGGACTTCGATATCGATGAATACTTGCGGCGCCATTTTCCCTTGAGCGCCTCTGAGGAAGAGTTGGATGAAGCCACTGAATCAGCGCGGGCCCAACACCGATCAAAGCTCGATGTATTGATACGTGCATCCGGAATTGAGGGGGAAATACGTATTCACCATGTGGTTGCCCATCCAGATAACTTTATTCCATTGCTGATTGATGAAGAGGGTCTCGACTTGCTGGTTATGGGCACTGTTGGACGGGCGGGTATTCCCGGTTTCATTATGGGGAATACAGCAGAGAATATATTGCAGAAGGTCAGTTGTTCCCTGCTGGCTCTGAAGCCCAGTGACTTTGTATCGCCGATAAAATAGTTGTGGATTATGGGTCTAATTCAGCTTGGCCCCTGCGCTGATCGCTCTATCGGAATTCTCTGCTGCGGGAGTTGAGGTGATCCTGATACCGGGACAAAATTACAGCTAAGAATTCGGGAGAAATATAATGATTAAGACTATTGCCAAATGGTTTGGCGGCTTATTTTTTGTGGGGGTTTTGGCAGTTTCTGCTTTTGCTATTAATGCAGTTTATTTCAAACCTTGGTCTATAGATGTATTTTTTGAACGTGTCTTTATAAAAATCGGCAGTAGCAGTCCGGAAATCCTTTCACAAATTAGAATTTTGGAACAATTTGGAATTGATGGACACAATGCGCATCTCGATGATTTGTCTGAAGAAGAACAGTTGCGTGTTATTGAAATGATGAAGAGCGAGCTGGCGGTATTGCGCAGCTACGATCGCGAAAGTTTGGAAGGGCAGCAGGCCATTTCCTATGATGTGTTAGAGCATCTTCTCAGTATAAAGGCGGAAGTTGAACGCTGGAGGCACCATGATTACCCGCTTAACCAAATGTCGGGTGAGCAGAATAGGTTGCCGGAGTTTCTCGCTGAAGTACATCAGATCAACAATGCAAAAGAAGCTGATTATTACTTGTCTCGTCTGGGAGAGGTCGGACGTAAGTTTGATCAATTGCTGGATGGTCTGAAGATAAGGGAAGAGAAAGATATCCTGCCCCCGCGCTTTGTTGTCGATAGTGTTTTAGAGGAAATGCAGGGTTTTATCGCCGCGCCGGTAAAAGAAAATATACTTTATACCTCATTACTGGAGCGACTTAACAAAATTGAAAAGCTGGATAAACAGGAGCGGGAACGTATTCTCAGCCAAGCTGAGTTGCTGATTGGTACAGAAGTTTACGCCGCGTATCAAGGGCTAATCGATTATTTCAGTACTCTCCGGTTAAAAGTTGGAGAGAACAATGGTGTTTGGGCATTGCCGGATGGGGATGCCTACTATGCCTATCAGGTACGCAACTTTACCAGTACAGATATTACACCGGAGGAACTCCATCGTATTGGATTGGAAGAGGTTGCAAGAATTGAAACGGAAATGAATGAAATTTTTTCATCCGTTGGTAGAACCAGTGGCACTATTAGCGAACGTTTCTCTGCACTGAATAATGATCCCCAGTTTCTTTATGAGGATTCAGATTTAGGGCGGGAGAAAATTATTGCCGATTACCAGGTAATGATTGATGAAATTGATGCAGGCCTGGGTGACTATTTTGATTTAAAACCCAAAATGGGTGTTGAGGTGCGCCGAGTCCCAGAGTTTAAAGAGCAAGGTTCGGCGGGAGCCTACTACAACCCTCCAGCAATGGACGGGTCTCGCCCCGGCGTATTTTATGCAAACTTGCGGGATGTTCATGAAACCAAAAAGTTTGGAATGCGTACCTTGGCTTACCATGAAGCGGTACCTGGGCATCACTTCCAGTTGGCAATTGCACAAGAGCTAAAAGGTGTGCCGACTTTCCGTAAAATGGGGTTGTTTAATGCTTACTCGGAAGGGTGGGCACTGTACTCCGAGAAGCTTGCTAAAGAAGCCGGTTTCCAGGAAAACCCCTATGATGATTTGGGTCGGTTGCAGGCGGAAATGTTCCGGGCTGTGCGGTTGGTCGTGGATACTGGAATGCACTATAAGCGCTGGAGTCGCGAGCAAGCGATTGAGTATATGCTGGAAAAGACCGGTATGACTGAGTCCGAAGTCACGACCGAAATCGAGCGATATATGGTTTGGCCCGGTCAGGCACTGGCCTACAAAACCGGTATGCTAAAGATTCTTGAGTTGCGTGAACGCGCTAAAGAAGCGCTTGGTAGCCAGTTTGATATCCGCCAGTTCCACAATGTAGTTCTCACCAATGGCGCTTTGCCATTGGCAGTGTTGGAGCAGCAGGTAGATCAGTGGATAGCAACCAACAAGAGTTAGGATTCACTTTTGCAGAGTATTCGGCTATAGGATCGAAAAAAGAGTAACTTAAAAGTTTGAGCATCTTTACCGCTAGAAAGGGTGAAGGTGCTCGGATCATGTGGTTTTAGTTACTAAAAAGGGAGAAGGGAAGACTACACCGCGCTTGGGACCCTATGAGGCATGGATGCCGATTAGGAGCTTACAGGGATGTATTCACAGTGTGTCTCGAGTGCGGTGTATTCTTTCCTTCCACCCCAGTAGTAAGAGTAGTACTTGTAAGGGGTTGGTAAGTGCCGAAGTCAAAAGCTATTACGGTAGATGATGGGTTCTCTAGAGTTAAACTTCTAAAAGGAAGAACTCCCGAAACAACGGATGAGGAAGCTAAAGATGCATTTGCCTTATTGTCCGAGTATAGGGATGGTGGAATATACGTAGCCCACTATTCAGGGAATAGCGAGTGGGAAAGACACACCAATGGAGATGAGTTTGTTCAAGTTATAGGTGGGGAAACGGCTCTAATTCTTCTCGTCAACGGTGAAGAGAAGCGGAACGAATTATCAGCCGGGCAAATATTGGTTATACCAAAAGGTATCTGGCACCGATTTGAAACGCCTAGCGAAGTAAAAGTTATGACTATTACCCCGCAGCCAACTGAGCACAGTATCGCTAAGCCATGCGATACCTAAGAGATAAGATCATTCTACATACCGGCAGCGGTTTGCAGTATAAGAGTGAGCGCTATTAGCTTAAATTAAAAAAGGCCACAGATAGTGGCCTTTTTTAATTCTGTTTTAACCTTTTAGTTATACTTTTGGAGTTCTGGTGTTTGCTATCCACTCGTCAATAATTTCCTCCAGGGCATCCAGTGGTACTGGGCCGTTGGCCAGAACTGCATTGTGGAATTGACGAATATCAAACTTCTCTCCCAGTTCTTTTTTGGCTTTCTCGCGGAGCTGTAAAATTTTGAGCATGCCAATTTTGTAGGCTGTTGCCTGGCCGGGTAATACGATATAGCGCTCGACTGCTTTAATCACATCCCCCTCAGGATTAGGGGTGTTTTCCATCAGGTATTGTATGGCTTGTTCTCGGGTCCACTTCTTAGTGTGAATTCCGGTATCGACTACAAGGCGTCCTGCTCGCCACAACTCCATGGCGAGGCGCCCAAAATCTGAGTAGGGGTCTTGGTAGAGTCCCATCTCTTTTGGCACCATTTCAGAGTAAAGGCCCCAACCCTCGGTATAGGCGGTATAGTGACCATATTTGCGGAATTTAGGGATATCCTGTAATTCCTGGGTGATAGAGAGCTGCATATGGTGGCCGGGGATACCCTCGTGGTATGCCAGTGCTTCCATCTGGTAACTGGGCATATCGTCCATGTTGTAGAGGTTGGCATAGTAGATGCCTGGGCGTGATCCGTCGGCAGCAGGTTGCAGGTAAAAAGCTTTACCGGCAGATTTCTCCCGGAATGGTTCTACCGCTCTCACATCGAGGTCCGCTCTAGGTTTGGTGATAAATAACTCGTCCAGCCTACCCTTCATGGTATCGATAATGGTAGCAGCCTTCTCAAGATATGCAGCTTTCCCCTGTTCAGTGGTCGGGTAATAAAATTGCTGGTCGGTGCGCATGAATTCGAAGAAGTTTTTCAACTTACCTTCGAATTTTACTTTACGCATAATTTCACGCATCTCATCATGGATGCGAGTCACTTCTTCAAGGCCAATCCTATGAATTTCTTCGGCTGTCATATCGGTAGATGTGTAAAAGCCGAGGCGAAAATTATAAAAGTCACTGCCATCTGCCAGTTTCCAGGCGCCATCATCAGTAGTTGCGCGTATCTCAAGCTCTTGCAGGTAGTCGATTAGGGTTTTATAGGCGGGGCCAGTGTTGTCTTTTAGTGCTGTTTTAGCTTTATCTATTAAGGACTTTTTCTGCTCTTTACTGATATCGAGACTTTCTACTTTTCCCTTAAAGTCAGCAAATAGAGGGCTGTCCTTTTTTCTGTCAAAAGGAGCACCAGTAATTAGGTTTTGTGCATCTCCAATAACATAGGGGAAAACGAATTTTGGGATAGTGGTGCCAGCTTTGGCGTTTTCTTCCAGTTGGTCTTGCAGCTGTGCGAAATACTGGGGAATTCTATTTAAGCGGGAAATATAAGCTTCGGCATCCCTGATGTTATCGATACGGTGCTGGCTGATAAGTGTTGAAGCGGCGCCGGTATGGGTGGCGAACATTTGGTTGACTGGATAATTATGATTTCGCCACTTATAGGCTTCGATTTCTTGTTGCAAAGTGCGTTTTGCCAGTCGAAGATTAAGTTGGGTAGGTCGATCCAATATAGCGGGATCAATTTTATTCAGCTCGGATAATTGACGCTTATTAACTTCATGGGTTTCTTGCGCAAACTCAGGAGTTAGATCATTCCATTTGCCGTACTCCTCTTTCAGACCCAAGAATGTTTTGAATTCAGGGCTGCGGTCTAGATGCTCCTGGAAGAACTTATCGAATAGCAAATTGACCTTCTTGCTGGCCTCACTCATTTCTTTGCTGACTTTCGGGGGAGGTGACTGATTAAGTGCACTTTCCTCTAAGGGGGCAATCTTATGTGCATCTGCATTGTTGGCACTATCGTTGCAGCCCGTGAGGATGAGTGAGCTTACTGCCGCTGCAATCAGAGTTACTTTTAACTTCATGAGTACAATCCTTGCGTTCAAAGAGTAGCTCTTACTTTTTTATCATTATTTTTGCAGTTAATGGACTTTTTTATGTAAAAGCATCCCATTATTTGGTTTTGTGGATATAAATTCAGCAGAAAATAAGAGCGGTGCACTTTTTTGGTATGGGGAATACTGGGTATGTTTTATTTTGGTGCTTTTATACGACAGTGGCGGCTAAGGTGAGCTGAAAATAGGGGGGGTTGAAATAAGACCACGGTGCCAATCATGCTGGGAGCTGGTGATTGCTTAATAAGAAGTCCGGAGTGTCATTCCGGACTTCCCTGTAAAACAATAAATGCCGTATTGTAAAAACTATACAGAATTTTTACTTCTGCAATGCTCTACTGACGATAAGAAAAAGACAGACAAGTAGTTATCAGGTACTTATCTGTCGCTTCTATTATTTATTGTTGGGTTTTTACTTTTGCAACCCACTCATTAACCAGTTCTTCCAGTACATCCAAGGGGACTGGGCCACTGGCCAGGATAGTGTCGTGGAAGCCGCGAACATCAAACTGATCACCCAGTTCTGTTTTGGCTTTTTCACGCAGCTCGACAATTTTCAGCATACCAATTTTGTATGCGGTCGCTTGGCCAGGCATCACAATATAGCGCTCGATCGCTTTAACCACGTCGCCTTTCGGGTTCGGGGTGTTCTCCACGAGGTAGTCGATCGCTTGCTCGCGGGTCCATTTCTTGGCGTGAAGGCCGGTGTCTACCACCAATCGGCCAGCGCGCCACAGTTCCATAGCCAGGCGTCCAAAGTCAGAGTAGGGGTCTTCATAGAAGCCCAATTCTTTGGGCACCAGTTCGGAGTAGAGGCCCCAGCCTTCGGTATAAGCAGTGTAACCACCGTATTTACGGAACTTGGGAATATCCTGTAATTCCTGAGCGATAGAAAGCTGCATATGGTGGCCGGGGATACCTTCGTGGTAGGCCAATGCTTCCATCTGGTAAGACGGCATATCGTTCATATTGTACAGGTTGGCGTAGTAGATACCTGGGCGCGAACCATCGGGAGCCGGGCGCTGGTAGAAGGCCTTACCCGCAGATTTTTCGCGGAAGGCCTCTACGGCTCTTACATCGAGATCGGCTTTGGGCTTGGTGATAAACAGTTCATCCAGGCGGCCCTTCATGGTGTCGATAATTGCGGTGGCCTTTTCCAGGTATTCCGCTTTACCTTCCTCAGTGGTGGGGTAGTAGAACTGCTTGTCGGTGCGCATGAACTCGAAGAATTCCTGCAAGTTACCTTCGAACTTCACCTTGCGCATAATCTCGCGCATTTCGTCGTGAATACGGGCAACTTCCTTAAGACCGGTTTGGTGGATCTCATCGGCAGTCATATCCGTAGTGGTGTAAACACCGAGGCGGAATTTATAGAACTCTTCGCCGTCTGCCAGTTTCCAGGCGCCGTCGTCAGTGTTGGCTTTTTTCTCAAGCTCTTGCAGGTAGCTGATTAATTTTTCGTAAGCGGGGCCGGCGCTTTCAGTCAGGGCCTGGCTGGCTTTATTGACCAGTGATTTCTTTTGATCTTCACTGATTTCCAGCTTTTCTACTTTGTCTTTAAAGTCTGCAAACAGTGGGCTGTCTTTTTCACCGTTAAAAGGTGCACCGGTGATCAGGTTGCGGGAATCGCTAATAACGTAAGGGAATACAAACTTAGGTACGATTGTGCCGACTGCAGCATTGGCTTTCAGTTGTTCTTCCAACTGGGAGAAATACTTGGGCATGCCGTTCAAGCGGGCGATATAGGCCTCTGCATCGCTGACATCATCAATACGGTGCTGGCTGATCAACAGTGTGGCGGCGCTGGTATGGGTGGCATACATCTGGTTAACAGGGTAGCCGTGGTTACGCCACTTGTAGCCATCAATATCCTGTTGCCAGTTGCGTTTTGCCAGGCGCAGGCTCAGGCGGGTAGCGTCATCCAAGGTGGAAGGATCAATTTTATTCAGTTCCGCCAGCTGACGCTTGTCGAGCTCCAGGGTTTCCTTGGCAAATTCTGGGGAGAGGTTATCCCACTTATCGTAGTCTTCTTTTTTACCCAGGAAAGTTTTGGTCTCAGGACTGCGGGCGAGGTGCTCCTGGAAGAAGTCCTCGAACATCTGGTTTACGCGTTTGACTGCGGCTGGGTCCACTTTTCCTGCGACTTCTTGAGTCGCCGTGCTTTCCGTGGCTGTGGCGGTTGCACTCTGCTCGGCTGTGTTCGGGGCGCCGCGGTCACAGCCGCTGATTACCAGCGCGCTTATGGCGGCTGCGATCAGGGTTGGTTTCAACTTCATGAGCATATTCCCAGTGTTCGGTTCTTCGTTGCTAATTTGTGCCACTCCAGTGGCATTCTTTAGGTTGATTGCCTAAATCCCCCACACTTTATGCGGGATGTGTAGTGCAGATCAGCAGGTATTGTGCTGACTGGAGCAGCATTTGGCCAGTAGTGGGGAGAATTTGATTGGGAGGAGGGCATTAAGGAAATAAAAAAAGCGGGCACATGGCCCGCTTTTTCTGGTGACTTCGGGATTAAGCGAAGTTCTGGTTTACAAACTCCCAGTTCACCAGGGCCCAGAAAGCTTCCATGTACTTCGGGCGCAGGTTGCGGTAGTCGATATAGTAAGCGTGTTCCCAAACATCGCAGGTCAGCAGGGGAGTAACGCCTTCTTCAGTCAGCGGGGTTGCTGCGTTGGAAGTGTTTACAATGGCGACTGAGCCGTCAGCATTTTTTACCAGCCAAGTCCAGCCGGAGCCGAAGTTGTTTACAGCACTGGTGGTAAATGCTTCTTTGAACTGGTCGAAGCTACCGAAGGCTGCGTTGATAGCCTCGGCAATCGCGCCAGTGGCTTCGCCGCCACCGTTAGGGCTCAGGCAGTTCCAGTAGAAAGTGTGGTTCCAAACCTGGGCTGCGTTGTTGAACACACCACCGGAAGAGGACTTGATCACGTCTTCCAGAGATTTGTCAGCGTCAGCAGTGCCTTCCAGCAGGCCGTTCAGCTTGTCTACGTAAGTTTTATGATGTTTGCCGTAGTGGTACTCCAAAGTCTCTTCGGAGATATGCGGTGCCAGGGCGTTCTTAGCGTAGGGGAGTTCAGGCAATTCGAAAGCCATGGTGTTTTCCTTCCTTTGTCTGAGGGTTATTGGTGAGGGCATTCTACACGTGCCGCATCTCAGAATTAAGCCGGCGCGATGGATTAGGGAAGTTTGGGACGATTTCCTCAAACACAAGGGGGGAAGCTTTTGCTGTCAGCTCTATTCGACTGTCGTCTATTATTACTGACGACCGCTTACTTTTTCGTCAATTTTTGGTATAACTGCCGCAGAATTCGACGAATCTGAATGGATTCTATTGTCATATATTTCTGAAAATACGGTACCGGAAAGAGCAGCATAGAACTGGCGGGTACCGGACTCATCAGCACAGTTATCGGGTGTATCGAACCATGCAACGCAAAGAGCCCACACTGGGCGGCAGCGCCGCTCTTGAACCATCACTGGATCTCACTACCAGCGAAGAAAGGAGTGATTCACCAGAGCCCCAGGTGATCGTGGAGGAGCGCCGGGGTGGTTTCTCTTTCTTGGGGCTATGTGCCCTGATTATGGCGATGGGTGGCCTGGGAGCCTCGGGTTTCCTGTACCAGCAATGGCAGGACAGCCGGACCCTGTTGAGTGATGCTGAGACTCGTATTGCCGATGCGGAAAACCGTATTGCTGAACTGGAGAAGCGCTTTAGCCTCTCCGATGAGGAATCTACGGCATCGGTTGAAGTACTAAATGCAAAAGCCAAGGAAAACTCTTCGGAGATCCGCAAATTGTGGGGTGTTGCCTATGACACCAACCGCAAGAGTATCTCCGCAAATAAAACAGCAGTCGCGGCTAACAAAAAGCAAGTCGCCGCTCTCAGCACCAAGCTCAGTGGCCTCGAGTCCAGCGTGAAGAAAATCGCTGCTGTAGAGGCTTCTCTGGCAGAGTTGCGCAAGGGCAATACAGATTCCCAGCGTGAGATGACCGACAAACTTGCTCGCCTGGAGCGCCAGCTGGCTTCAGTGCGCAGTGACCTGACTATGCGTGTCGGTGCGAATGAAGAGGCTGTAGAGTCTATCGATGCTTACCGCCGTTCGGTGAATAAGGATCTGGTGCAGCTTCGCGATGCGATTCGCTCCCTGCAGTCCAGCGGTGATTCCACAGCTTCATCCATGTAGTTTTCCGGTTGAGTTAAAAAAGGCGGACTTGGTGCCCGCCTTTTTTTATTCCGTTTTCCCTTAAGGTGAATGGGATTTCTGGGAATATCTGGGTCAATAACCCTACATTTCGTGTAGAATCGCCGGCCTCGAGACGTTAATCGGAGTTGGCAATGACCACTATCCGCCAGGATGATCTGATCGGCAGCGTGGCCGATGCGCTGCAATTTATTTCTTACTACCACCCACAGGACTTCATTCAGGCCCTGAACAAGGCTTATGAGAAAGAGGTCAACCCGGCGGCCAAGGACGCCATGGCCCAGATCCTGATCAACTCACGCATGTGTGCCGAGGGCCACCGCCCAATCTGTCAGGATACCGGCATTGTCACGGTGAAGTTGAAAGTGGGCATGAATGTGCGTTGGGAAGCGGACATGAGCGTTACCGATATGGTTAACGAAGGTGTGCGCCGGGCCTATCAAAATGCCAGCAACGTGCTGCGTGCCTCTATTCTGGAAGATCCTGATGGTGCCCGTAAGAATACCGGAGACAATACTCCAGCGGTGATTCACTATGAAATCGTTCCCGGTGATACCGTAGAAGTTTATGTGGCAGCTAAAGGCGGCGGCAGTGAAGCCAAAACCAAGTTTGCCATGCTGAATCCATCTGACTCGGTGGTTGACTGGGTGCTGAAGATGGTTCCGCAGATGGGTGCCGGCTGGTGTCCGCCCGGCATGTTGGGTATTGGTATTGGCGGTACCGCTGAGAAAGCGATGCTGTTGGCCAAAGAATCCCTGCTCGACCCCATCGACATTCAGGAGCTGCAAGAGCGCGGAGCCTCTAACCGTGCTGAAGAGCTGCGTCTGGAACTCTATGATTCCGTCAACAAACTGGGCATCGGTGCCCAGGGCCTGGGCGGACTGACCACTGTGTTGGATGTGAAGATCAAGGATTATCCTACCCACGCTGCCAACAAGGCTGTGGCGATCATCCCCAACTGCGCGGCTACCCGTCACACCCACTTTACCCTGGATGGCTCCGGGCCCGCTCGCCAGACTCCGCCTAAGTTGGAAGACTGGCCGGAAATTACCCGCGAAGCGGGCAGCAATACCCGTCGGGTAAACCTGGATACCATTACTGCAGAAGATATCCAAAGCTGGCAGCCCGGTGAGACCCTGCTGCTGAACGGTAAGATGCTGACTGGTCGCGATGCGGCGCACAAGAAAATGGTAGATATCCTCGCCAAAGGCGAAAAGTTGCCTGTGGATCTCACCGGCCGCTTTATCTACTACGTAGGCCCGGTAGATCCGGTGCGCGATGAGGTTGTTGGTCCCGCTGGTCCAACCACCGCTACCCGTATGGATAAATTCACTCGCACTATGCTGGAAGAAACCGGCTTGGCGGGGATGATCGGTAAGGCGGAGCGCGGCCCCATGGCAATTGAGGCGATCCGCGATAATAAAGCGGTATACCTGATGGCTGTCGGTGGCGCTGCTTATCTGGTTGCCCAGGCGATTAAAGGCTCCGAAGTAATCGCCTTCCCCGAGCTGGGAATGGAAGCGATTTACGAGTTCGAAGTAGAAGATATGCCGGTAACTGTGGCTGTCGACAGTCAGGGTGAGTCAGTACACACTACTGGCCCGCTGATCTGGAAAGCCAAGATTGCCGAAGGTGAGGTGTAACGCTTCCGCCATTTAAAGAAAAGGCCCCAACAGGGGCCTTTTTTATTGGAATTTATTGCCTTGCTTGGCTAAGTCCGCCAGCATCAGTTCGCGAATAATTGGTATTGGTGCACTGCCATAGCTCAGGAACATCTCGTGGAACCCCTTGAGACTAAAGTTGTTGCCCATTTTCTTTTTGATTTCCTCGCGCAGGGCCAAAATATCAGTAAAGCCAGCAAAATAGCTGGTGAGCTGCACTTGGCTTAAGGTCGCCCTGCGCCATTTACCCTCTGCTTCAGCCTGTTGCTGAAAGGCATCCCTGACCATTAACTTCATCGCCTCTGCTTGGCTGATACCCTTTACCTGTACCTCATAATCCAAAATGGTATTAGTGATAGTGCGCAAGTTCCACTTGTAGTACATCAGCCACAGCTCGGGGGAAAAATTACCGTAACCCGCATCCAGCATCATGCGTTCCGCATAGACGGCCCAGCCTTCGATCATGGCAGTATTGCCGAGAATAGTTTTCAGGATACTGGGGGACTGGTTGGCGTAAACCAGTTGAGTGTAGTGCCCGGGGATCGCTTCATGGATATTGAGTATCTGCAGGATATAGTCGTTGTATTCTCGCAGTAAGCTCTCCGCCCGTTGATCGGAGTAGGTCTCTATGGGCATCACGTTGTAATAGGTATTTGCATTTTTATGGTAGGGGCCAGGCGCATTAATGGAAGCTACAGCAAAGCCTTGCATATAGGCTGGAGTTGTTCGAACTACCAGTGGCTTTTCCTTGTCCAGGCTTAACAGGTTTTTTTCGGTCACAAACTCTGCCAGATCCGGGATCTGTTGCTCTACTTTTTTCTTGAAAGTGTCTTTGGTGGCATGATATTGGGAAAGCTTGTTCAGCAGCTTTTCAATTTTTACCAGTGGTTCGTTGGGTGGGGAATCAGAAGGAAAGTATTTTGGCCAGAGTTGATCGGCAAGCTTGGTCATTTTATCGTGGGTTAGCTGCTTCTCTATGATGGCGCGCTGGTATAGTTCAGCAGCGCTCATTCCAATATTGATATCAAACTGGAATTTTTCTTCGTAGAGTTTTTCACCGATACGAAAATCACGGAATTTTCCAGATTTAGTCAATTTCTTTTGCAGGTTTTGTAGGAAGTGGATATAGCTTTGTATCGCTAAGCGAGAATCGTGCATTCGCCGTAAGAAAATCTCCTTTGCGTCCGCAGGCATCTGACTTTCTTTAACCGTTTTTTCCAGCTCTTCACCAAAGACTTCCAGTGAGCCTGTACTCTGTTGAATTGCTAATTCAAGCTGTGGCGCTGCCGGACGATAGATAGCTGCCTTAGCGGCCTGATAGTACTCGGGCACTTGCAGCATACGAGTGCTAACGGTATGTAGGCGCTTTAGAAGTGGCGCATAGTCGGTGTTTAGGATCAGGGCAAAAGAATGGGAAACATTATATATGGATGGGTCCCATTGGTATGACTTAAAGCGGGTATATTGCCATTGCAGTCGCTGCAGAAAATTTTCTATAAGAGCGAGATTACTGCGTGAATTGATATTGAGCTGGCTTTTATCCAAGGCTGCAAATTTGCGTTCATAGATTTGAGCAAAATCCAATACAAATTCACGATAACTTTTATCGGGCACCTGAAGCTCTTTGGCTACTTCATAGTAGCCCTCACTGAGAGCCCAGGATGGGAATAGATTCCATAGGCCGTGTATAAATTGCTGACAGAGCTGCTCGAATGCCAGGTTTGTCTCGGAGCGCATTTCCTCCAGGATAACCTTCTCTGGTGGAGGAAGGCGCTCTCTATCCACTTGCTGGCGCTCACAGGCTCCTAGAGATACTAGAAGTAGTAATAGACTGAGGTGTGCTTTCATGACAATCCTCACGTTAATCTGCCGATGTCGACCCAGGGCTGGGTGGCTATAGATCGTCCAATATTTTTAGCATGCGGTTCCATTTTGTGATGGTAAAACCGGATAAAATGCGTTTTTGAGCCCTGTACTTGTTTCGTTAAGGGGGGGCGGGTAGAGTGAGGCCGGCCCAATTGAGCCGATAATAAACAAGGTTTTGAGGACCGATTCATGACCGAACTAGCTCAACAACAATGTGAAGCCTGTCGTGCCGATGCGCCGCTGGTGAGTGATGACGAACTGCCAGGACTGCTGCGGCAGATCCCTGACTGGACGCCGATGACCCGTGACGGAATTATGCAGCTGGAACGCGTGTTTAAGTTTCGTAACTTCAAGCAGGCTCTGGCGTTTACCAACCGTGTCGGCGCGATTGCTGAAGAGGTGGGGCATCACCCCGCACTGCTGACTGAATGGGGTAAGGTTACGGTTACCTGGTGGAGTCACGAGGCTAAGGGCCTGCACAAAAATGACTTTATCATGGCTGCTCGCACCGATGAGCAGGTGGATGCCGCTTAACTAGTATTTCTTGTGGCGCCTATATCCGGCTTTGGGAGGCGATGGACCATTTGAAATAGCACTCACCGGTTCTTGGTAATCTTAGGGCTGGTGAGCATCCCAATTTAGCCCCTTTTCCCCCAAGGCTAGGGGTGTCGTCTAAAGGGAGATAAGTCTTGTCAGAGTATACTTCAACGGTGACCTGGAAACGCGACGAGCAGATTTTCACCGATAATCAATACAGTCGAGCCCACACCTGGCAATTTGATGGTGGGGCATCTATCCCAGCCTCCTCTTCCCCCCATGTTGTACCCATTCCCTATTCAGTAGTTGAAAACGTTGATCCAGAAGAAGCTTTTGTAGCGGCTCTTTCCAGCTGCCATATGTTGTTTTTTCTATCGATTGCAGCCAAGCGGGGGTTTGTGGTTGATGAATATTGCGATGAAGCTATAGGAATTATGGGGGCTGATAAAGATGGTCGAATTGCTATGACTAAAGTTACCCTGCGTCCTTCAGTGCGCTTCTCCGGTGAAAAACAACCCAGTCGCGAGCAGTTAGAAAAAATACATCATCTTTCCCATAAACAGTGTTTTATTGCGAACTCCGTGAAAGCTGAAGTGGTGACAGAGATCCAGGAAGTTCCAATTTAAGGAGCCTATAGCGGTTTGGTTGTCGCTGGGTACTAGGTAGGCTTAGCGGCACTATTAATTTGTTTATTTTTTTCGGCGATGTATGTACACAATTATTGAGAAAGTAGCTTCTACCGAGGATTTCCTCAAACTGCGAGAGATAACAGGCTTAACCCCCAGAAGCCGTGAAGCAGCGGAAAAAGGCCTTCCAAATAGCTTGTACGGTATCCATATAAAAAGACAATCTGAAACTGTCGCTATGGGGCGGGTAGTGGGGGATGGCGCACTTAATTTTGAGATAGTGGATGTTGCTGTCGATCCCAAATTCCAAGGTGTTGGCCTGGGGCGTCAGATCATGGAGCACATTATGGCTTACCTGGATCGAGAAGCCCTTCCTTCAGCATATATTACGTTGATGGCAGATGTTCCCGAGCTTTATAGAAAATTTGGATTTGAATTGAGCCGTCCAGACACTGAAGGGATGTATCTTATCAAATAATGGCACAGAGCTATTATTTTGGATTCGAAGTTGGCTTTACATCAATGAACGAATGATTGATTCAGTGTTGGCTATATCGTTTATGGTACTGAAATCATTTAGGTGTTGAATAGGTTGCTTGTGTTTCATCATACAGTTGATTCCTTTAATTGCGTTACTTTGGATCTCGAGAATTTTTCTGGTACGGAAAATCAGTTCTTGGTTGAACTGGTAGCCATTATAGAAGTATCCAGAGTTAACAGCCGAAAGTTGATATGGATAGATCTCCGAGATGCACTTACCCGATTTATCCCGATATGCCTAAAGCATGGTTTTACATTTCATAGCTGTCGGGATTCTGCTACAAGGCTGGTTCTTAAGCTTCAGGAAGATGCATATGTTCCCTTCTACCCAACCCATACGGTTGGAGTTGGGGGATTCGTACTTCTTGATGGGCAACTGCTCTGTGTCCAGGGCCACAGTGCAGCATCAAGCCCGAAGTTGCCTGGAGGAACCGTTGATCTGGGTGAAAAGATAGCCGATGCGGTGATTCGTGAGGTTTATGAGGAGACCGGTGTGTCCTGCGAGTTTTCCTCAGTACTCGGATTTGCTACCCGATTTCCTACGAATTTAGGCTATACGGATATCTACTTCGTATGTGAATTAAGTGCCTTAAATCGGGATATTTCAATAACAGATACGGAAGAAATTAAGCATGCTTCCTGGGTAGATATTGACCACTACTTAAATGGAGGGCATATCTCAGCATTTAATAGACATGTAGCTGAAATGTCCATGCAAAGGCTTGGTTTAACCCAGGTCAGCCAGGATTCTTACAAGGATCCCTTCGCAAAGCAGGAAATATTTTGGACTAATGCCTAAAAGATCCAAATGATTAGTTGAGTATATATCGCAGTTTAACCACTTACTTTTGAGGCAGGGGGAAAGACTAAGCTGCATTCTAAACACATTGTGAATCCTTCATTCTCATTGAGCCCAGAACGCGGCGTATGCTTTTCTTTCTCTTCTGATTATTAAATTATTAGTGGGTTAAATGGCTATCTGGTGGAAAGATGGAGTGTTCCTATGAAAGGCAAATTTATAGCAATTTTAATTGCCGCAGTTTGGAGTTTGACTGCTCAATCCAATGAGTTAACTATTGGTGAGCGAAAGGTTATTGTCTCGCAAACTCTCGAAGAGAGAAGGGAGTATTGGATTTCTCTTCCCACATCCTTTAAAGAAGGTGGATATAAAGATTATCCGGTTCTTTATTTGCTTGATGCAGATTTTAATAGTTTCTTTCATGTCTTCACAGGTATGGTTCGGCAGCTGAGTTCTGATGCCACTCCAGTAATTCCTGAAATGATTGTTGTAGGTATCGTAAGTCAAGAGCGTGTAAGAGATAGTTCACCTACTCGATCGCTAACTGAATATGGTGGACGTAAAAATCAGGCGCTATCCAATACAGGGGGCGCTGATCAATTTCTTGAGTTTTTAAGAGAAGAGCTTATCCCAGAGATAAACGCGGAATATCCGACATCTGGGTATCAAATTCTTGCAGGTTACTCATTTACAGGTTTACCTGTTATCCATAGCTTATATTCATCGCCTGAAGACTTTAATGCGTATATCGCTATTGATCCAAGTATGTGGTGGGATGAGCAGATTATGTTAAAGCGGTATTCTGAATTCCTACAAGGTAAATCAACTGAAAAGCGCAGGCTGTTTATCTCTACGTCAAAGAGAGTAGAAGGTGTATATCCTGATGAAAACTATGTTGCAGAATTTATTAGGCTGCTAAATGAGAAGCCCAAGAAAGGGCTGTACGTAGATTCAGTAACATATGGGACAGAAGAAAATCATCATACCATGCCCGTTATTAGCTTTTATAGGGGGCTTCGATCAATTTTTGACGGTTATATGATCGATGATCAAGCTAGATTTCGCCCCGCTGTGAATGTTAAAAATCACTTCGAACAGTTCTCAAGAAAGCTCGGAGGAACGTTCATGTTGAGGGAAGATGTTATTAGTTTCTTTGGCTATGATCGTCTCTATAATGATCAGTTTGGCATAGATGTTGATAAGGCAATAGAGTTTTTCGAATTGAATACACAGTTTTATCCAGGTTCATATAAGACCTGGGATAGCTTGGCTGAAGCTTATATGGTAAAGGGGAAGAAAGAGCTTGCTATAGATTGCTATAGAAAATCATTGTTAATTAATCCTGATAATGAAAATGCTAAAAGTAGAATGTCTGAGTTATTGATATTTTAGTTCTTATTTAAATCTAGCTCCTTATAGTCGAGTGCTGCCCTTGAGTAGATGGTGAAAAAGGCTCGTTGATAGTTGCTCGATTGATTGCCGCACAAGCAGGTTGGAAACTCTTTTGAGAGTGAGGGTTAGACAGTTGACGCTCAAAGAGAAATGTTTGAGCTAAACCCTCATAAAGTCGTGCACTGATCTGTAATTTGAGCTTTCAATATGAGCTCAGTGTTAGCTGGAAGTAGCCTTATCTATTTGATATTATTTCAGTATAACCTGTGAGTATACTTGTGATAATCAGGTTTGATTATATCGGCAAAATAATATTTTCTGTTTGTGCCCATAAGGAAGTTATAGTTGAGTGTGGCTAGGTATCCCTAAAGCTTGAACTGACTATTTAAATTTTAGGGCAATTTATTATGGTAAGGTTGTTTGATGAGAAGGGTGATTCTCCCGTTTTTTTTACTTTTTTCTGGTTGGGTATTTTCTGGGGAAAGTAAAGGCGAGGCAGTTGGGGATATTTTTACTGGTGCAAAATTAATTGAGCGTTCTCCGCTTAAGTTTCCGCCCTCAGAAGCTCGCTCCCAAAGAGAGGGGTGGGTTGTTTTGAGTTATGTTGTTTCGGTTGAGGGTGTTGCAGTTGATGCGATAGTTGTCGATTCTAGCGGCAATAAACAATTTGAGAGGAGTGCGTTAAGTAATATTAAAGCATGGACTTGGGAGCCAGCGACATTAAATGGAAATCCGGTAGAGCAAATTTATACTCGGAGTAAGTTTAGTTTTAATATGAAAAGGACATCCTCCGGGGCAAGGCGTTCTTTTGTTTTAAGATATAAGGAAGCGGCCTCTCTCATTAAGAATGGTAGTCTCGATGAGGCCGAAGTAAAAATTAAAAAGCTGGGAAAGCGTGAGAAATGGAATCACTATGAGGATTCCTGGTTTTGGTGGTTAAAGGCACAATACAATTTGGCACAGGGGAGCAAAGAGGCAGCTTATAGAAACCTGTTAAAGTCGATAGCTTATGATGGCGTTTATCTTCCTGATAATTTTTATATGACTGCATTGGAAATTTTATTTCTAACGCAAGTTGAGCGTGCCTACTATGCGGATGCCTTGGATACCTTTTCCAAGATGAAAGAATTTTCGGATGGTAAGTATGAGGATAAGATCTTAGAGTTAAGCAGTATTGAAGAAAAGATCAAAATTTTTCTTGCTAGTGATAGTCCTATTGCTGTTAGTGGTGCCATTGGCGAGTATGAAAACTGGCCATATAAGCTCAATAGAAGAAAGTTCTATTATCAAAACATAGTTGGTAGTGTTGATAAGTTTGAATTAAGGTGCGATAGAAATAGGCAGGTCTTTGAATTTTTGCTGGATAATACTTGGAAAGTGCCGGAAAGTTGGGGGGCATGTACCGTGTATGTTTATGGTGAGGAGGGCACTAAAGTTGAAATTGTTGAGCTAAGAGGTTAATAGGGCGGGGCAATTTGATTGCTTTGGGTATCTATTTTTGTTGGCTGCATATCGCTGTAAAATAGAGGCTTAATTCAAGAGGGTCCCTGCTTTGTCGGGGGTCCAGATAGTAATAGTTTGTCAAATGATTACTCTAATAAATTTCTGATAAATTGTAGTAATTCAGACTTGACCTGACAGAGTACCTCCAGAAAAACCAGTAACTGTCAGATCAAATATGAACTAATCCAAATTAGAATCGCTACTTTAGAAGTTAAGTAGCTATTGTTTTCAATGGTTATACTCAACTTGGTGATCTGAAGTTCTACTGTTTTCCTAAAGTCAGATTGCCAAGTTATTTGATGCAGTATTTTTCTGATTTTTATTGCGTTTGATCTAGTTATCTAAAGTTAAGTTGTGCTCTGGGTTGTAGTAACAGTAATCATAGTCCAAGTTCTTGCGAAAACAGTAGGGGTCTATAGCATCAGCATCCGACCATAACCCAAGGCCGTAGTAGTAGGCGAATTCCTGCTCTAGTTCAAATTCGCTGCCGCAGTAGTATTCATAATTCCAGGCAGCCCCACGTATCACCATTTCCTGATTGATATTGTAACCATTCACATATAAGTACCCGGTCTCCCGGCCATAGACATCTTTTCCGGTAGATTCGAAATCAACTGAACCAAATGACAATAAGTAGCTGAGAGTTTGAGTGGCTTCGGATCCGTAAGATTGGGTGTTGGGATTGGTTTCAGGGGCATCAATGCAGTTTAAACGGATCTTTACGTACTCACTGTCGACGTAACCGTGAACTGTATCGCCATCAATAATTTGATAGTTTGTTAACGGCGCTGCCTGTGTCGAAGTAGATAGGGCCGCCATGATAAGTAGTCTTTTCATTATGATTATCCTAGATAAAGTTACATGGCGCAGCATAGGTAGGGGTTGTTACGTTGCTATGTATAAATAGTGATATAAAAAATGGATTTTTATTAAATGTATGGTGAGGTCACATTTTTAATAGGAGGGAGTAGCTTTTAACCATGTGGTAAAAGATGTACTGAAATCTATGGCCAAGGTATATGAGAGGGTGGTAAGCGTTAAGATGGTGGAGTTAATTTTTATTTTGCGCGGACCGATAGCTCTTATCTTCAAGAGCTATCGGAGATGGAAATAGAGTTGATTTATTCAAAGATACTTTAAGCTTGGCGTGGACTTGCCCAGAGTAAAAACTCCCGGTTGCCATCGCCGCCTTTTATTGGACTGTCAATATACTCTTTCACTTCAAGTCCCAAGTCTTCACATAAGGCAGTAATGCGCTCGCGCACCTCCGGGTAGTATTTGGCATCTCGCACCAGACCACCCTTGCCGATCCCCTCCGGGCCCACTTCAAATTGCGGTTTAACCAGACTTAAGAGTTGCCCCGAAGGTTTAAGCAAGGCGGGTAACTGCGGCAGAATGAGTGCTTGGGAAATAAAAGAGACATCCATAACGATGGCATCAAAACCTGTGTCTCCGTGAGGGGAGATTTGGGAGGCTTCCAGGTGGCGTGCATTTACCCCTTCAAATAGGTGCATACGGGGGTCATCCAGTAACTTCTGCGCCAACTGATCTCGCCCAACATCAACACCGACGACTGATGCTGCTCCCCGTTGAAGTAGGCAGTCGCTAAAACCGCCAGTAGAGCAGCCAACATCCAGTGCGTGCCACCCAGAGGGGTTTAGTCCTGTCTGGTCGAGGATGGCGGCCAATTTCACGCCCGCTCGGGAAACATACTGGTCTTCCGGTAGGGGGGTGACTTCAAGGGCGCAATCTTCTGGAATGCTCTGCCCGGCCTTGCGCGCGGGCTGGAGGGTACCGCCATCGGATACCATGACCCTTCCGGCATCAATCAGTTTCTTTGCATGGGTGCGGGAGTTTGCCAGCTCTCTCTGTACAAGCAGTTGATCCAATCGGGTCATGTTTCGCGGTGCAATCCTGTTTACATAATTGAGAATACAGGGCCCATGCTAACCTCTGGCTCCAGCAGGTAGAAGTGCGGCTCCGCAAATTGTGGGACTAATCTTTAGTAAGGAGGATGTTAGCTGATGGCAAAAAGCGTTCTGGATAAGTTCAAAATTCGCAAGGGAAAGGTCTTTGAGGCGCCACTTGAGGGTGCCTTTGGGCGCCTGGTTACTCCCTTTGAAGAATTTATCCATCGCCAAAGCAGCAGTGGTATTTTGTTGATGCTATCTGCTCTGGCGGCGTTGGTTATAGCCAACTCTCCTTTGCAGGAGGCTTACAAGCACCTGTTGCACATGCCCATCAGCCTCAGCGCGGGAAACTGGGAATTCTCTCTCTCCTTACATCACTGGATCAACGATGGCTTGATGGCGATCTTTTTCTTTCTGGTGGGATTGGAATTAAAGCGCGAATTTATGGTGGGAGAGTTGTCCGACCTTCGCCAGGCTGTACTTCCGGTGATGGCGGCAATTGGCGGAATGGTGGTGCCGGCACTTATTTACGCTTCTTTTAATGCGGATAGTGGTGCAGAACGCGGCTGGGGCATTCCCATGGCTACGGATATAGCATTTGCTGTCGGCTGTATTGCCCTTTTGGGGAATCGGGTGCCTCGTGCGGTAGTTACTTTCCTGGTTGCGCTAGCCATTGTGGATGATTTGGGCGCAATTTTAGTGATTGCAATCTGGTATACCGAACAGGTGAATATCACTGCGCTGATTGCGGCGGGTTGCCTGGTAGTGATTATGTGGCTGCTAAAAGCGGCAGGGGTTCGCAGTTCTCCAGCCTATGTATTTGTCGGTGTGCTGCTCTGGTATGAGTTCTACCTGGCGGGGGTACATGCGACTATTGCGGGGGTGATTACGGCAATGGCACTGCCGGCCAAACCCAAATATGACCCGGTGGCTTTTAGTACCTTTGTAAAGGATATTATTCGCAGCTTTGACCGCTGTTTCCGTCCAGGCGATAAGATTATTGCTAACGATGCGTTGCGCGCCCGAGTGATGGCGCTGGGAAATGGCGTCAACCTGGCGCAATCGCCGCTACAGCGCATGGAAACCCGCCTGCACACACCGGTGGGCTTCGTAATAATCCCTATTTTTGCATTGGCTAACGCCGGTATTCCCTTTAGTAGTTTTACCAGTTCTTCGGCAGTGATAAACCCTGTCACCCTTGGGGTCATTTCCGGCTTGGTTGTGGGCAAGCTGGTAGGTATCGTTGGCGCCACCTGGATTGGCTGGAAGCTTGGCTGGGGCAAGTTGCCTAAGTCCGCCAATTTCCAACATATTGTCGGTGTTGCACTCCTTGGCGGGATTGGCTTCACTATGTCGATCTTCATTGCCGAGCTGGCCTTTAGCTCTGAATATGAGCTGTTGATCCAAGCTAAAGCGGGTATCCTACTGGCATCAGTAATTGCTGGAGTGGCTGGGTTCCTGGTATTGCGCAAAGCTCCGGTGGCCGATGAGTTTGAAGTTCATGGGGAGGGGGAGCCCCTAGATGAAGGTGGCAGCGATAGCCTTGGGGAAGGGGAAGACGTAGAACAGCAGCCCGGTCGCCAGGGTTAAGTTGTTTTAGCGTTTCTGATGTCACTGCGTCTCGGTCCTGGAGAGGCCTGATTCCATTAGTTTCCAGTTCCCATTGTTAATGTACGTGAGAGAAATAAGAATTATGTATTTGAGAACACTGGCACAGGCGCTACCAGTGCTGGCTATTTCCCTACTGCTTGGGGCTTGTGATGGCCAAACTACAGCTAATAAAAAAACCGATTCTGAAGTCGGGGTTGATGATCAATCGACTACAACAATTCCCAAACCCGATAGTGGAGATAGTGCGATGGATAGTCTGGCCCAGGCTTATGTCCTTCTAGTGCTTGAACTGGGAAATCATGACGACAGCTATGTCGATGCCTATTACGGTCCGGCTGAATTGCGTGAAACTGCCACCAAGAGTAAGGCGAGCGCTGCAGATATTGCCCGGCGCGGTGAATCTTTACTGGCAGAGCTGCCAGCGGTAATCGACGGCGATGGTTCTATCGAAAACCTGCGTATGCATTACCTGAAGACACAGTTGCGGGCCCTGGTGTTCCATGCTCGTAGTCTGGCAGGAGAGAGCCCGAGAAGCTTCGCCAATGAAGCTCGAACCCTCTACGACACCGAGCCCCCGCAGCAGGATTTGGAAAGTTTTGAACCCATGCTGGAGGAGTTGGAAGTATTACTCCCAGGTGAGCAGCCCTTGAGTGAGAGGGTAGCCAGCTTCCGCAAAGCTTATGAAATTCCTGCCGATCGCCTTCAGGCCGTATTTGATGCCGCCATTAAAGAATGCCGCGCGCGCACTAAGCAGTATGTTTCACTCCCAGCGGATGAGAGTTTTGTTCTGGAGTATGTCAGCGACAAACCCTGGAGTGGCTACAACTGGTATAAGGGGCGTTCGCACAGCCTAATACAGGTGAACAATGGCTTGCCAATTACGATAGACAGGGCTATTGACCTGGGCTGTCACGAAGGGTATCCGGGGCATCACACCTATAACGCGCTGTTGGAGCAAACTTTGGTCAAGGAACGGGGTTGGGCAGAGTACAGCGTTTACCCGCTTTTCAGTCCACAGTCACTGATTGCCGAGGGAAGTGCAAACTACGGGATAGAGCTGACTTTCCCCGGTGAGGAGAAAACCCGTTTTGAAATGGAAGTTCTCTACCCCTTAGCTGGCCTGGACCCCAAAACGGCGGAAAAGTATGAGCAGGTAATGGCCCTGGTAGATAAGTTGGGTTTTGCCGGCAATGAGATTGCCCGCCAGTATATCGACGGGAAAATTGAGGGCGCGCAGGTACCTGCGTTGTTTGAGAAATATACCTTGATGAGCCCCGCCAAGGCGGCACAGCGGAAGGATTTTGTAGATGCCTACGGCGCCTACGTAATTAATTACAATTGGGGTAAGACACTGGTTGCTGATTATGTAGAGCAGGGCAGTCAAAATAATGAAGAGCGCTGGCAGCGCTTTACCCGTTTATTATCCTCGCCGCGCCTGCCGTCATCCCTGGATTGGTAATCATGCAAAAAGGCACTTTGAGAGAGTATTTACTATCGCGACCGGAAGCTATCGAGGATTTTCCTTTTGGCCCGGATGTAGCGGTATTTAAGATTAAGGGGCGCATGTTTGCTACCTTAAGCTGTTACCGCGGGGTGGACGCCAGTAATCTTAAGTGCGATCCCGATGAAGCCCAGGCCTTAAGGGACATCTTTTCCGGTGTTATCCCGGGTTACCATATGAACAAGAAACACTGGAATACGGTGTTGTTGGATGGCACAGTGCCCGATTATGAGATTGAGCGAATGGTAGATCGCTCATATGGCCTGGTAGTTAAGGGGCTTCGCAAGCTTGAGCGGGAGTCCTTGGAACTGGCCTATGGAGCGGAGCTGCTCTACCGCTAGAGGCCCCTGTGAATAGAAATACCCAGATTTAGTCTAGGAGAGGATGTGAACGAATTTATTGTCGATGTAACGGCAGAGAACGCCCAGCAAATTCTGATTGAAGAGTCCATGAAGCGCCCGGTAGTGGTGGACTTTTGGGCCGATTGGTGTGAGCCGTGCAAGCAGTTGATGCCGGTGTTGGAAAAACTGGCCAATGAGTATAGCGGTCAGTTTTTATTGGCGAAGGTCAATGCAGATACCGAGCAAATGCTGGCGGGTCAGCTGGGTGTACGCAGCTTGCCCACGGTAATGGTTTTAAAAGATGGCCAGCCGGTAGATGGCTTTGCCGGTGTGCAGCCAGAGACACAGATTCGTGAGATGCTGGATAAGTATCTGCCAAAACCCTGGGACATAAAGTTGCAGCAGGCACAGGCGTTAATCGGTGAAGATAAAGTGGCGGAAGCCCTGCCTCTGTTGCGTCAGGCTTATACGGAATCGTCTGAACGCACTGATATCGCCAAACAACTGGCTGCTATCCTGCTCGATCAAAACCGTGCCCAGGAAGCAGAGGCTGTGCTTAGTAAAATTCTGCTGGCAGATCAGGATGCAGAATACCAGCAGCTGATGGCTCAATTGGAGCTGAAACAACAGGCAGCGGAAACCCCAGAAATTCAGGCTCTGCAAAAGGCACTGGAAGAAAACCCTGCAGATAGCGATTCAGCTTATCAATTGGCCGTGCAGTACAGTCAGGCCAACCGCCATGAAGAAGCACTGCAATTATTGCTGGATATTTTGCGTAAAGACATGGGCTTTGCCGATGGTGCTGCTAAGCAGACGTTCCTGGATATTGTAAAAAGTTTGGGGGCTGGCGACCCGGTTGCCACTCAGTACCAGCGCAAGTTAATGACTATGATGTTTTAAAAATACTCTGCCGGTAAACAAAGGGGCCCAAGAGGCCTCTTTGTTTTTTGGGGGAGAGAAGGACGATTATTTATGTATAAGCTCTGTGTTTATATTCCCGAGTCTCACTTGGAAGCGGTAAAGCAAGCGCTATTTTCCGTGGGGGCTGGGCGTATTGGCGACTACGATAGTTGTTGTTGGCAAGTCCTGGGAATGGGACAGTTCAGGCCGCTGGATGGGAGCCAGCCATTTATTGGTCAGTCGGGTCAGGTAGAGACTGTGGTGGAATACCGTGTGGAGATGGTCTGTGCCGATGAGCTGGTGGATGCTGCTCTCGATGCAATGCGAGCAGCCCACCCCTATGAAGAACCGGCGTTTGACCTCTGGCGATTGGATGATCGCTGCAATAGTGCCGGCTTAAATAAAGCAGAGGTCTCTTAAAGGCTATCGAGTACCTTTTGTCGTTCGTGGCTTTTTTGCTCGATCGCTTTTGCATCTTCCAGTAATTTTGAAACGCTGGTGTGATGGGTCGGCAGTTTATTTTCGGCGGGGCTAATGTCTTCAACGATCGAGTCGGATCTCAACTCAATAGGGTCATTGGCAGTGACTGTATTTAGAGGCTTGACGCGGTGAATACGCACGTGTGAATCCAATCCCTCCGGTACAGTGTCTGAGAAGTGCCAATTCCCGTCTTTATCTTTCCAGGTAAAAACCTCAGATGTTTGCTTGGCAGAATCCCCTTGAGATACAAGCCCACTGGAAGTTGCCAACTCTTCAATTTTTGACACTGATTCCTGGGTGGTTTCGCGCACACTTTGCATAGCTCGCTCACCGGTTTCGCGAATCGCTGAAATATCCGGTTTTTGTGGCAGCCAGTCGGAGGGTGACATGATGGGTTTGCCATCTGGGCCCGGTAAAATCATAGGCAGGACAACGCCTACCAGTAACAAGGCACCGAGCATTGGAAAGTATTTCATGCAAACATCCTTTTAATGCAGGGTCATTAACTAACTAAGTAAAGTGGTTTACAGCTTGCGATTGATGACACCGCGGTGTAACTGGTATTGGCCGATACGGGTATCTTCGAAATAGTGCTCCAAAGTGCGGTGCATAATGGGAAATGCAATCTCCCTCCAGGGAATTTCATCTTCGCGAAATAGCTCAACTTCGAGCGATTCAGGCCCGGGTCCGAAATTCATATCGGTCAATTCACCCCGGTACATCATATAGACCTGATTGATATGGGGGATATCGTAGACGGAGTAGAGCTCGTCCACGCGGATACTGGCCCGGGCTTCCTCCCAGGACTCCCGTAAAGCGCCCTCTTCGCTAGTTTCGCCACTCTCCATAAACCCGGCAGGCAGAGTCCAAAGCCCCAGGCGCGGCTGTATGGCACGCTTGCACAACATCACCTTGTCGCCAACGTAGGGGACAACTCCGACAATAACTCGGGGGTTGATGTAGTAAATGGCGCCGCAACTGCCACAGATGTGGCGGGGGCGGTCATCGCCCTTGGGAATGGAAAGTGTTACGGCGTTACTGCCGCATTGGCTGCAAAATTTCATGGCGTCAGTATACCCATGCGAGATTTGAGCGCCAGCTTCCGGACCGGTTGACGCCTATAGTTGTTAGTGATGTTGAAGTATAAAGGCGGTATCTACCCTGCGATGGCGCATTTTTTTCTGCTCGGACTAGTGCTCCTTGCCCTTTGCGCCTGTGGCGGTAAAGGCGAAGAGGAAAAGGCGCCACCTCCCCCGCCAGTAGAAGTACTGGTTGTTAGGGAAGAGCCTGTTATCCCCCGCTTTGAATTTGTCGGGCGGGTAGAGGCAACTGATGAGTATCAAGTCCGCCCACGAGTACAAGGGTATATCCAGAGCCGCAATTTTACCGAGGGGGAAACCGTCCAGAAAGGGCAGTTACTGTTTGAAATTGACCCGCGCCCTTTTATTGCCGAACTGGCGAATCAGCGCGCTACTCTGGAACAATCCCAAGCCTCCCTGAGAGTTGCTGAGCGGAACTTCCACCGTGGCCGCCGTTTGGTGGCCACTGGGGCTATCAGCCAGGTACAGATGGATGAGCTTGAAGGTAATTTTGAGGAAGCGGAATCCCAAGTCGATGCCAATCGCGCCAAAGTGCAAAGCGCTGAGCTGGACCTTTCTTATACCAAAGTTTACGCGCCACTCACTGGAAGAATCGGGCGTACAGAATTTCCAGTGGGTTCCCTGGTAGGGCCAAGCACCGATCCCCTGGCCACTATCGTAAAAATGGATCCCATTTATGTGCTCTTTGAAGTGCCAGAAGAGCAACTTTATGCGGTGCAGGTGGATTCCCAGAGGCGACAGCGAGAGGGTTTAAATCCCACTCGCCTGGATGTTCGCATTGAGTTACCCGACGGCAATTACTACCCCCATAAGGGCAAAATCGTATTTATCGATAATCAGATCGATCCCAATACCGGATCGGTAGCGGTGCGCTCCCTGTTTCCCAATCCAGGCCAACTATTAGTGCAGGGCCAGTTTGCCCGAGTTTCCATAAGCGTCTACACCGGCAATGACGCGCTGAGGCCGTTGGTACCCCAGTCAGCGGTCATGGAGGATATGCAGGGCCGTTATGTCTTTGTTTTGGGCAAAGATAATATTGCGGAGAAGCGCTACCTGACCTTGGGGCAGAGGGAAGGGGAGTTGTGGGCTGTAGATCGCGGGCTTGTCGCCGGTGAATCTGTAATCGTTAATGGTTTGCAGAGGGTTGTCGCAGGAAAGCCGGTGACGCCGCAAAACACCCCTAGAAACCCCTACGATGTTGAAGCACCACCAGCCCCTCCCGCCGAGCAAAGTAGTAGTTCTGCGGCGAAATCTGGCTCTACTGACAGTCAAGGGGAGAGAGAGCTACCGGTAACTGATGGGGAAGCGGCACCAGCAAGCCCTGAATCTGAGGGGCATGACGATGACTACAAATAGCTGTCGCTGCCCATGATTAGCGCCTTTTGTATCCGGCGGCCACGATTCGCCTTTGTTATTTCCATACTGATCACCCTCGCTGGGATACTCTCCTTGCCACAATTGCCAGTGTCGCAATTCCCTGAAATAACGCCACCGACCATCAATGTCGCCGCCACGTTTGCCGGTGCCAGCGCCGAAGTAGTGCGCGATAGTGTGGCTGTGCCGATTGAGTCGCAAGTTAATGGTGTGGAGGGCATGGATTATATGTCTTCCACTAGTGGCAATGATGGCTCCTACAGTCTCACAGTGACATTCAAGCCTGGCTACGACGATGACATCGCCCAGGTTAATGTTCAGAACCGGGTGGAGCAGGCCACTCCCCAGCTACCTGAGGATGTGAAAAGGGATGGGGTGGTAGTTTCCAAGCAGAGCACCACGCTGTTGTTAGTGGTCAATTTGTTTTCCCCAGATGAAAAGTTTGATGAATTATTTCTGGCGAATTACGCCGAGATTTATTTAAAAGATGAATTGGCGCGGGTGCTGGGGGTGAGCAGTGTTGTTATTTTTGGCTCGCGCAATTACGCCATGCGCCTCTGGCTCGATCCCAATCGGATGGCCTCGTTAGATGTCACCGCCCAGGATGTTATCTCTGCTGTGCAGGCACAGAACGTAGAGGTAGCTGCCGGTCAGATCGGGGCGCCACCGATCCGCCAAGATCAGCAGTTCCAATACAATATTTTGGTGCAGGGGCGCTTGGTATCTCCCAGCGAGTTTGAGGACATCACCATCCGCGCTAAGCCCGATGGCGCCATGGTAAAAGTTAAGGATGTGGCGAGGGTGGAGCTGGGAAGTGAATCTTACTCTTCCTATGGGCAATTGGATAACCAGGCTTCAGCAGTGATAGGGGTGTACCAGCTGCCCGAGGCAAATGCGATCGAAGTGGCCGATGGCATTAAGGCCAAGGTTGCTGAGTTGTCGAAGCGCTTCCCCGATGGGCTGGAAGCGGAGATTCTCTACGACACTACATTATTTGTTGAGGCCTCAATTAAAGAGGTTGTGGAAACACTGATTATTGCCCTGATACTGGTAATACTGGTGGTTTTTTTGTTTCTGCAGGATTGGCGCTCTACGCTGGTACCAGCCATTGCTATTCCCGTATCCCTGATAGGCACCTTTGCCTTAATGCTGGCATTTGGGATGACGATTAACACCATCACATTGTTTGCCTTAATCCTGGCGATAGGCATAGTGGTAGATGATGCGATTATCGTGGTGGAAAACACCCAGCGGTTAATGGCTGATGGCCTCCCGCCAAAGGAAGCCGCGCTGGAATCCATGCGTGAAGTTACCGGCCCCGTTATTGCTACTACCCTTGTTTTGTTTGCAGTTTTTGTTCCGGTAATGTTGATGCCGGGAATTACGGGGAAAATGTATCAGCAGTTTGCTGTCACCATTTCAATGGCGGTGGCCATTTCCTCCCTGAATGCACTTACACTAAGTCCGGCTCTCTGTGCCAGTTTGTTAAAGCCGAGTAAAGACGGGGAAGTTGCCGGTATTAAGGAGACCGGTATTTTTGGTTTCTTTAATAAAGCTCTGCATATTTCTACAGGTTTTTATGTGGGAATGGTGAGGACTTGTATCAAAATACCGCTTATCGGTATCGCCTCAATTATTCTGATTTTATTATTCTGCTATTTACTCTTTACCCGAATCCCCACCGGTTTTATTCCCGATGAAGATCAGGGCACGTTTATGTTACACGTGCAGTTGCCAGATGGATCTTCCCTGGAGCGAACCGGACCCATTGTCAATCAAGTGACCGATGTTCTAATGGAAGAGCCAGGTATGGCTCACGTGGTTGGAGTGCCCGGTTACAACCTGCTTACCAGCAGTGTTTCTTCCAATACGGCAATGATGTTTGCTGTGTTAAAACCCTGGGATGACCGCACAAATAGAGAAGATAGCCAGTTTGCCATTATGGATCGGGTACAGAAAAAGTTATCCGCAATTCCCGATGCGCAAGTGCTACCGTTTGTCATTCCACCACTTCCGGGTATTGGCACTGTTGGTGGATTTGAATTTGTACTCGAAGATCTACAGGGGCGCAGTATTACTGAATTGTCACAGGTCTTGTTTGACCTGCTGGGCAATGCCAATCAGCGCAGTGAAATCTCCCAGGCCTTTACTAGTTTTCAGGCCGCCACACCGCAGCTTGAATTAAAAGTAGATAAAGAGAAATCGCATGTGCTTGGGGTCCCCCTGCCGGATGTGTATTTAACGTTGCAAACCTTTTTGGGGGGCTATTACATCAATGACTTTAACCTATATGGAAAGGTTTTTCGGGTAATCGCTCAAGCTGATGCACAATTTCGCGATAAAGAGGAAAATCTGGCTGGCTTTTATGTTCGTGCCAATAGTGGCGGTTTAGTACCGCTGACTGCTATCTCAACTATTACTCCGGTGGTCGCGCCACAAACAATAACCCGTTACAACTTATATAACAGCGTCACTATCAATGGATCACCGGCACCGGGGTATTCCAGTGGCCAGGCAATGGATGCTATGGAAGACTTGGCATCAAAGTTGCCAGAAGGTTATGGATACGAGTGGACGGGCATCAGCTTACAGGAGGTGACTGCGGGTAATCTGGCCCCAATCCTGTTCTCTTTGGCCGTTATATTTGTCTACTTGTTTTTGGTCGCCCAATATGAGAGCTGGACTATCCCCTTTGCGGTGATGTTGTGCGTCCCCATTGCGATCGGTGGCGCTATGTTTACGGTATTTATCGCGGGGTCTATCAACAATCTCTATACGCAGATCGGCTTGGTATTACTGATTGGGATGGCAGCAAAGAGTGCGATTCTGATAGTAGAGTTTGCCTGCGTGGAGCGCGATAAGGGTCGGTCTATTGCGGATGCGGCTCTGTCGGCCACGCGCCTGCGATTCCGCGCGGTTTTAATGACGGCCATGTCCTTTATTTTAGGGGTAATTCCACTACTGGTCGCCACCGGTGCCGGCGCAGTAAGCCGGGTTTCCCTGGGGCTGGTGGTCTTTGGCGGCATGTTGGCTGCGAGTCTCTTCGCAACTTTGCTAGTGCCTGTGTATTACGCCTTGGTGCAAACGGTGCGGGAAAAGCTGAAAGGGGGCTATACCCCCAAAATTGATGAGGATAAGACCGCGAATGGTGGGTCTGAATCCACCTGAGCCAAGCTGTTGATTGTGTGGTAGGGTGGTAAGTCACAAATGGATATTGTGGCATATCGCTCAGTGTTACCGCTGAAAAACGGTATGATGAATGTTATGGAGCCCCCGAAGCGATCGGGGCAGGGCACAGATTTATGCTAGAGATTATTGAACAGAAAATCGTAGGGCAAATTGAGGACTTGGAAGCAAGGGTTCCGGCAGGGCCTGACCTGCAAGGCCATGCCGCAGTACTGATTGCCCTGACAGAAGAGCCGGACCCTCAAGTAATTCTAACTAAGCGCTCTGCAAATCTCTCCACACATTCCGGTGAAGTTTCTCTCCCTGGGGGGCGCTGGGATGCCACAGACCCATCGCTTCAATTTACCGCCTTGCGTGAGGCGGAAGAAGAAGTCAGCCTACCTATGGATGACGTGCGCGTACTCGGTCCCCTTTGGCCTCGCACTACCCGCTGGCAGGTACATGTGACCCCTTGGGTAGGGATAATTTCACCGGATATCCAATTGTTCCCAAACCCAGGAGAATTGGATGCAGTATTTCGAGTCCCCCTGTCTTTCTTTCTTGCAGACCCGCGTATTCGCACTGATCGTATTATTATTGATAACCAGGAAATATACCTTCCGGCGTATATGTATGAAAACTATGAAATCTGGGGCTTTACTGCAGGGGTATTAACCGAATTTTTAGTAAAAATATTAGGGGCGTCAATAGGGCGCCGTGATGATGTGCCGCTGCGTGCACTTAACTAGCTCAGCTTACTAATTAGAATTTTTTTATTTTTGGGGAAGCTCTGGTATCGGCTCACCTAAGTCATCCCAAGCATCGATTAGTATTTTCATTTTTTTTCCGGCATCGGGATCGGCGCTGAGGATTGGGAAATCAGGGTCTTCAGGAAGTTTAACTTCTTCTCCTCGTCGACATTCGATTAACCAGTTGTTATCGATTTTAACGAGTTTGTCTCGATACTCTCCAACAGCAGAAATGCGATAGCCGGATCGTGTTGCTATGATTTCTACGGTCGTTGCTTTTCCTGAGGCGGATTGCCCATCTTCAGAAATAAAATGTAGGGGCGAGCTTGTAATATGCCGGCTTCCCAACTTGCTGTGAACCGCTGCGTAGCGCTTCAGTTTTTCTCTTCCCCGAATCATAATATTGCCGTGCTCAAATCGGCCATTAGGTGTAAATAATGATGCCCAGCCTCGGGCATCATTACTGTCGATAGTTAATGTGTAACGGGCGAGTAGATCACTAATCGCTAGTCGATCTTTTAGCTGTTGAATCTCATCCATTGCTTTACCTTGATCTTTATCGCCAGTAGATATTGAAGAGGATAGTTTCTAGTGATGGTTTTTGGGGGTTCACCTAGGATATTAATAGAGTATTAATCAAAACCCGTTATCTAACCCCAAATCCTGCAAGTAACCTTGAGAGAATTATTAATAAAAGTGGGAAGTGTTTGTTTGTGTAAAGTGAAGTAATACCAAGCCCTAAAATCCTTTGTCGTTTGGCGACTATTTCACGATTTAAGCTAATGGTGGGATTTATTTGAGACGTAAGTACTAGATATACTGTAAGGTTCTTATATCCTTAATTTTTCTTATTATATACGTTATTGGATTGCTTGAATGAGATCTCTCTCTTTTTTCTGTGTGTTGCTGGGAATCGGATTAATCCAGGCTTGTGCAATGTCCACTGTACCTCCTAAGTATCAGGGACAATGGGCTGGAACCGAGGAATCCTGTAACGCTCCTTCATCGGCCGACTCGATGACACTGGCGGATAGTCGTATTCAATTTACGGAGTCTTCAGGCCAGTTGATGTCTGCTAGCCAAAGTGATGGCAATCTTCATCTGGTTTTCAATATGCAGGGTGAAGGAGAAGCTTGGAAGTCAGAGGAGGTGTACTCTCTGACATCTGGCGGAAAGGTACTGGTGCGTTATACCCAGGATTCTACGTTTAAGTACTTTCGCTGCAATTGATTGGCATTGAAGGCTGGGTTAGAACTCAGTTGTTTAAATGACTGGAGCTTGCAGCTCTGGTCATTTAAATGTGGAGTTGCCTGTTAAAATATCTACTCGGTCCACGCGACAAATTTTTCTTTGTGAAATGAATACCCCCCCTTTGTACCTATTGAGTTAACAGGCTGCAGGTAGCTCCCTGTAGAGTGAATTTCTAAAGTTTCAAATGCAGGTCTATTTGGGCTGCTATGAGGTTATCTTGATAGTTATAAATAGACTAAACCTTTCTCTACTATTAATTTTTACTACAGATTTGCAATTGGGACTTGATAGCCTTGATAAAAGTCTGAACTTTTGTTGGCGGCCTTTTGGAAAATAGATGCATATAATGGATGGGCGCAGCGGCAACAGATGTTATTGAGCAAAGTGTGCCGTTAGCCACTTTTTTTCGAGCGATAATATCGGGCAACCTGGCAATCCCAATTCCGGCTTCGGTTAACTGTACTATATCGTGTAAGGAGTTACAGCGAACCTTAGGCGTGGCTTTTATCTGAATCCCACTTTTCAATTCATACTTTAATGGTATGCCCTGCCAATCATTAGCGATATGCGGCCAATTTTGTAGTTCTGTAAGGTCTGAGGGAATGCCACATAGCTTTTCAATAAGCTGCGGGCTGGCGTAGAGACTTTCTCCTAACAATCCTAACTTTGAAACTTTTGCCGATTGAAGTGCAAGACTGCCCACGCGAATGGCTAGGTCTACCTGCGATTCAATCAAATCCATGGGGGAGTCATTAGCTAACAGCCTGATTCTCAGTTGCGGGTGCTGTTCGGCCAGCTTAATGATTGCAGGAATAATTACTGGCTCGCACAGTGCGTGAGGAGCTGTTACTGATAGGGAACCCGCCAATTTGTTGCCGCTATTCCTAAGGCCCGCTAATGCTGAGTTATAAATATCTTTGATCTCCCGGCAATGGGCGTAAAACTCTGAGCCGGCCTCGGTGAGAGATAGGGAGCGGGTACTGCGGTAAAGCAAGCGGGTGCCGATATCAGACTCCAGCCGGGTAACTGCTTGGCTTACTGCCGATTTGGTGCGCTCCAGGCGGTCGGCTGCCAGTGTGAAGCTGCGCGCCTCTACAACGGCTAGGAATACCTGCATATCCTCCAGGCTTGGTTTCATTGTTTAATTTTCCTAAACACTAATATCAATTAATGGATGTTTATCACAACCATGGCCATGGGGCAATCTATAGGCACAAGGTCGTTACCTATTACAGAAGAGGATTTTGATATGAGTGACATTCTGATTGAGAAAACAAAAGCTGCCAGTGAACAGTGGAAGTCTTACTTCAATAGTGGCAATGCAGCTGGGTGTGCATCCATGTATGAAGAGCAGGCTCAGATGACTGCCAAACCCTTTGGCCTGTTCGAAGGTCGAAAGAATATACAAGCTTTCTGGCAAAATCTGGTAGATCAGGGTTTTGCGGATGTGACCTATATTGGCGCAAAAATTGAAGTAGTGGACGAAGTCTCAACCGTACTCTCAAGTAATTGGAAAATGAACAACGCAGAAGGTGTCATCACTCGTGAACTCTGGGTCCTACAAGAGGACGGTACTATGCTACTGCGTGATGACCAGTTCGAAGCTATAAATCCTAGCGAAAAGTAAGGGTGCTAGCCGTGAGTGAATTTTGGAATAGTTTTACCCGTGAGAAAACGGACGAGCAATATAACCCTACTTTGTGGACCCGCCGCCTTCCAACCGATCTGCTGCTGCCTTCTCATGCTGAGTTTACTGGCAGTCGTAGCTCGGCATATCGCAACACGATTAAGGACGGTTTGCAAACTGTCAATTTTGGGGAAGGTGATTTAGCTGGCTCGATGGATGTTTTCAGGTCAGACGAAGTTGCTGAGGATGCACCGGTCGTAATTTATATTCACGGTGGCTGGTGGCAGTGGTTTTCAAAAGAGCAATTTTCTTTTCTGGCCGAGCCTTTCAATAAAGAGGGATTTGCGGTCTATATGCCGGGTTACCGTATGGCCCCGGATTGGGAAAATGATACTCCAATGGAGTCTATTGTCTTACAGATGCAGTGGGCAATGGCTACCATACTGAAAGAGGCTGAAGAAAGAGGGGCTCCATCTGTGTATCTTGTGGGGCATTCGGCAGGTGGCCAACTGGTAGCACTGTTGCATCAAACGGATTGGAGTCAATTTGGTGTACCGGCATCTGCTCAAAGTAAGTTTAAAGGTGCATTTTCCCTGGCAGGACTATTTGACATTCGGCCACTGGTCAATAGTTTTGTCAATGACGCCATTAATATGTCGATGGAATCTGCCGAAAAGGTAAGCCCCCAGCTGCTAGAGCCTGGTATTGACACAACCGAATGCCCGCTACATTTAATTGTGCCTGAATTTGATACGCCAGAGTTTTTTCGGCAGACCAAAGAGTATCAGGAGAAAATGCTAAAAATGGATAATCCCTGTTATTTCAAGTTAGCGAATAATCGGGATCATCTTGACCTGATAGAAAGGTTGGTCGATGACCGTGACGAAGTTTTAACTTATATGCTGGAGTATATGAAAGACTAACAACGATTTATTGCTTTGTGTCTTAGGCAGGTCTGCAATGATGTTTTGTGATTTGGTGGCTTAAGCTGTAGCCTTGACGAAATCATCAGTGTCACGGCCTGCCAGAGGGGTGTGAGGATAGGTGCTTCAAGGTATTACTTTGGGGCGGCGCTTTAAAGGCAAGCGTCTATATAAGTTCTATCGACAAATTATAATGGGCGCCTGTTTTCTCCTCCTGGATAGATTATGCCGAGACCCAAATCCACTGTCTCTTTGGATGAGGTGCACTGGGGTGCACTCAAAACCCTCTTCCCTTACCTATTGGAATTCCGCCGCGCCGTAGTCTTGGCGATCCTCTGCTTGATTGGCGCCAAGGTTGCGGGTGTTACCCTGCCATTTTTGCTCAAACATATTGTCGATGACCTGGATAGTGCTGGGGGCCTGGCCCAGGCAGTGGCATTACCTTTGGGGCTGCTGTTGGCCTATGGGGCTGTGCGCCTTTCCAGCACTCTGTTTGGCGAACTGCGAGACACGATTTTTGGCCGTGTCACTGAGCGGGCCCAGCGCCGGATCGGGTTGGAAGTGTTCCAGCATTTGCACAACCTGGACCTGGATTTTCACCTGAACCGCCGTACCGGCGGGCTCTCTCGGGATATTGAGCGGGGCAATAGCGGCATCGGATTCCTGATGCGGTTTATGGTCTTCAATATCGTACCCACGCTGGTAGAGATAGCTATGGTGGCGGGGTTGCTCTGGTGGAATTACAGCGGCTTATTTGCGCTATTAGTGCTGGCCGCAGTGATTATTTATATCGGCTTTTCAGTGGTAGCCACTGAATGGCGTACGCGCTTTGTCAGGGAGTTGAATGAGGCGGAGTCACAGGCCAGCAGCCGTGCAGTTGATAGTCTGCTCAACTATGAGACCGTTAAGTACTTTGCCAATGAGCGACATGAATCCGGTCACTATGACCGGGAGCTGGCCAGTTGGGAGAAGGCCCGGCGTAAGAACAGGCTGTCCCTGTTTGGCCTAAATAGTGGCCAGGCGCTGATTATTTCCAGCGCAATGTGTGCAGCGATGGTTCTTGCCGCAGTAGGAGTCACCAAAGGCACTATGACCATCGGTGACTTCGTATTGGTGAATGCCTTTATGATGCAGATCTTTATACCGCTAAATTTCCTCGGCTTTGTGTACCGGGAGATGAAAGGGGCACTGGCAAATATTGAGAAGATGTTCTCTTTACTGGCGGTAAAACCTGCTGTGGAAGATCTTCCCCAGGCGGCTCCCCTCACTGTGATGGAGGGCCGAATTGAGTTTGATAACGTCCAGTTTGGCTATAAAGATAATCGCCAGATCCTCAAAGGTATCAGCTTTGCTGTGGAACCACGGCAAAAAGTGGCAATTGTTGGCGCTAGCGGTGCAGGTAAGTCCACCCTCTTTAAGCTCCTGTTTCGTTTTTATGACGCTAACAGCGGTTCCATTTCCATTGATGGCCAGGATATTCGCAGTGTTTCCCAGGAGTCGCTGCGCAGGGCTATTGGTGTTGTGCCTCAGGATGCAGTGTTGTTCAACCAGTCGATCCGGGAGAACGTGCGTTACGGACGTGTAGATGCCTCAGATACTGAGGTGGATGAGGCGATCCGTCACGCTCAGCTGGAAGGCTTTGTTCAGCAGCTGCCAGAGGGAGCCGATACCCTGGTGGGGGAGCGGGGTCTCAAATTGTCCGGAGGGGAAAAGCAGCGGGTTGCTATCGCTCGGGCCCTGTTGAAAAAGCCTCCGATTATGATCTTTGACGAAGCGACCTCATCTCTCGACAGCCACTCAGAGCAGGGCATAGTGGCATCCCTGCAGGATATTGCCCGCGAGCAGACATCGTTAGTGATCGCTCACCGCCTCTCCACAATTGTGGATGCAGACTGCATTCTGGTAATGGATCAGGGCGGAATAGTCGAGCAGGGAGCCCACCGGGAATTGATGCAGGCTGACGGACACTACGCGGCCCTCTGGCGTATGCAGCAACAGGAGCGTGGAACTGAGACCCAAGCAGCCGAGGTGCCTACGCCATGACGGTTGATAAATCCCTACAGCCAGACTAATGTGGCGCCGATACAAAAAAATGATAGGCAGAGCGATATGACCATTCCTTTTCAGGCTACCAAGATAGCGGCAGCAGTGTTGGCACTGGCCCTTGTTGGCGCTTGTTCCAAAAAAGAGCAGCAGCCCGAAGAAGTTGCCAAAGCGGAAGCTGAGGCTCAGATTGTAGAGTCCAAGACGGTACCTGTGCCCTCAGGCCAAAAGGTAGAAGATGCGGATAAGCGTTTTGATATCTATGTACCGGTTGAGCTCACTGCAAATCTAAGCGGTCTCTCCGACAACCAGCGCAAAATGATTGGCCTGCTGATTGATGCCAGCCAGATTATGGATCGCCTGTTCTGGTTGCAATCCTACGGCCCAGCTGAGGAATTGCTGCCGGATATTGAAGACAACCGCGCTCGTAAGTTTGCCGATATCAACTATGGCCCCTGGGATCGCCTTAACGACAATAAGCCGTTTATTGTTGGTTATGGAGATAAGCCCCTGGGTGCTAACTTCTACCCAGCGGATATGACCCGCGAAGAGTTCGAGAAATGGGACCAGGCAGGAAAAGACGGCTTGTACTCCCTGGTGCGCCGCAATGAGTCTGGCAGTCTCGAACTGGTGCCTTACAACGAAGCCTACAATGCGGACCTGAATAAGGCGGCCAGCATTCTGCGCCAGGCAGCTGAATTGGCTGAGAGCAAAGAATTTGCTAACTACCTCACTATGCGTGCCGATGCACTTCTCTCCGATAATTTCCGTCCCAGTGATATGGCCTGGATGGATATGAAGGAGAATGATATCGATGTGGTTATTGGCCCTATTGAAAACTATGAAGACCAGCTGTTTGCCTATCGTACCGCTTATGAGTCCTATGTCCTGCTGAAAGACAAAGAGTGGAGTAAGAAACTGGCCAAGTTTGCCGCTCTACTGCCCGAATTGCAGAAGGGTTTGCCGGTTGAGGAAAAATACAAATCTGAAGAGCCCGGTACTGATTCAGACTTGAATGCCTACGATGTACTCTTCTACGCCGGCCACAGTAACGCGGGCTCCAAGACTATTGCCATTAACCTTCCCAATGATGAGGAAGTACAGCTGGCCAAAGGCACTCGCCGTTTGCAGCTGAAGAATGCAATGCAGGCCAAGTTTGACAAGATCCTGGTGCCGATCAGCGATGTATTGATCGCAGAAGATCAACGCAAGAATATTACCTTCCCGGCTTTCTTTGCCAACACCATGTTCCACGAAGTGGCCCATGGTTTGGGAATTAAAAAGACCGTAGAAGGCGGAAATAATGTTCGCCAGGCTTTGAAGGAAACCTCTTCCGCCCTGGAAGAAGGTAAGGCTGATATCCTCGGTCTGTACATGGTTACCCGCTTGCATGAAAAAGGTGAGCTGGAAGAAGGCCAGTTGATGGATAACTATGTCACCTTCCTGGCGGGTATTTTCCGCAGCGTACGTTTTGGTGCGGCCAGTGCCCATGGTAAAGCCAATATGATGCGCTTTAACTACTTTAAGGAGCAGGGTGCCTTCACTCGCGATCCCAAGACTGGTCAATACAGCGTTGATTTTGAAAAGATGCAACAGGCGATGACCAACTTGTCTCGTTTAATCATTACTATCCAGGGTGATGGCGATTACGAGGAAGCCAAATCACTGCTGGAGACCAAAGGCGTAATTGGCCCTGAACTGCAGGCTGATTTGGATCGCTTGGCTGAGGCCAATATTCCGGTTGACGTTACCTTTATTCAGGGTAAAGAAGTACTTGGTTTGAAGTAATTTCCTTACCTTTTGTTTAAAAAAACCCGGCGCCTGCCGGGTTTTTTTGTGCCCCGAAACTTTACCCCCCCTTCGATTTGCTATATCTCCGCTGATTGCAGCTTAGTACTTTAGGTACTTTTTCTTATGGCGGAATTAATAGTCACGTCCAAACTAAGGAGGCAGTCTGTATCCCAGGCTAGGAAATCCAACTCTTATACAATATTGACAGAGGTTTTACATGGATATTAAGCAGTCAGTTATTAAGTTATTAATATTAGGCGTAATGGGGCTATTTACAGCGTCATACTCTTTTGTAGCATCAGCTCAGGTATCCTGTGGTGATGTTATTACGAGCGCCGAAGTGCTTACACAGGATTTATTCTGTGACCTTACTGCCGCTGAGCCAGATGCCCTTACGATAGTTGGTCCTGAAGGTAGTTTGAGTATGGGAGATTTTTCTGTGACCTGTGATACAGGTGCGGGATTTGGCGGTGCTGGAATACGTATCCTGGGTCAAGGTGCGGTGTTGACTGGCGGCACCATTAATGAATGTTTTGACAATATTTTTATAGGCGGTGTGGGTTATCACACGGTGGTCGGAACTGAGCTAGTTGGTAGTGTTGACGATGGTATTGATATTGACAGTATCTTTAACAATATTAGTGGATGCATAATCACTGATAGTGGTCGAGTAGGTGTTGATATGGATGATGATTTTAATACTCTCTCTTCTTGTGTTGTATCGCTCAGTGTCTCTGATGGAATTCAGGTAGATGATAGCTTTTCAAATGTGTTCAATAATATATCTACATCCAATGGTGGAGCAGGAATTCTAATCGAGGGCTCATCCAGTAATATAATCTCCCAAAATTTAATAGCAAGTAATGATGGTGGAGGTATCGTTTTGGAATTCACGAGTTCGACTAATAATGTCATAACTGGAAATTTCTCTGAACTTAATCTTTCCTTTGATTTATATGATACGGTTGACCCCGATTGTAGTGGCACCAACACTTGGTACGCTAATGTTGCCATTACTAAAAGTCCAAGCTGCCTGGATTGAATTTTTTCGCGATTTTCGAAACTTACTAAAAAGGGAGAAGGAAAGAATACACTGCGCTCGGGACCCTATGAGGCATGGATGCCGATTAGGAGCTTACAGGGATGTATTCACTGCGTGTCTCGAGTGCGGTGTATTCTTTCCTTCCACCCCAGTAGTAAGTTGTGTCTCTTAGGCGATTCAAAAAAAATAGCTGTTTGTGATGAGGCATTGATGGCTATGAACCGTAGTGTTGTTAATGCACAATAAATTTGATGCTATATTCTAATTGTTTGGCGGTTAAGCGGTATAATTGAAGCTCCCAATTGATCAATATAATTCAACTATAACAATGGATTAATTATGTCTCGTGTTCTGTACTCGGGTACTAAAAATGCATCCACTTGGGCCTTTAGGGCTTGGTTGGCATTGCGTGAACAGGAAGTTCAATTTGAGGAAGTGGTTGTAGATATTCGTCGGCCACAGCGATTCGAGAACTTACAGCGTATAGGAGAGTTATCCCCTGCGAGATCAGTACCCGTACTGGAAGAGGGAGATATGATTATTTTTGACTCCTTGGCCATTATGGAATATGCCAATGACATAGGCTCTGGTGAACTGTTACCTCAAGATCCATTGATGCGGGCGCGAGCACGGGCCATGCTTAGCTGGCAACATTCTGGGTTGTCCGGGTTGTGTCCACGTCTGTCCTTTGAAAGTGCATTTTATCCAGATAAACGTTTAATGACCCCTGAAGAAGAGATGGATGCGGAGCGCTTATTTGCCGCCTGGGAAGGAGAGCTTGAGCAAAATGGTGGCCCTTACTTGATGGGCGCTTTGTCCCTGGCAGATTTAGCCTTTGTGCCAACCGTGATAAGAATTTTCTCCCACGCCCCAAATTTGCAGCCCTGGCCGCTTACTAAACTGTGGATAGACCGGTTGCTGGCGCGTGACAGCGTAAAAGAGTGGATGTCAGAGGCCGCTGAACTGCCGCCGGTAGTACTGTCGGATTATCGGTAGGGACTAACTTCCGCAAAGATCAGGATTTTTTTAATTACTAAACCCGTTAGGTGAAGCTGAACCAGCTTCACCTTTTTTACTATTAGTGGCGTAAATTAATCGGAAAAAGAAGCAGGGTACGTATTTTTTATCGTAAGAAAGTTTCAAGCGCAATCACTGGCTAATAGTGATGCCAATGAGGTCTAAACTGTGCTGGGTTAACCAGTGCGCCAGTTGATGTTTGAGGCGATCAATTTATCAAATATTAAGGATAATATTTAGATCAATGAAAAGATTAGCCTTTAGTCTATGTTTCTTGTTGAGTAGTGGGGTACAGGCATCGTGCCACTTAGAAGAATATGAACGGTTTATCAATACTCAAAGTTTGGTGATGCTTGAAGCATCCGTGAAACTATTTGAGGAGGATAAGGAGAAGTTTAAAATAATTAAACCGTTTGTAAAATTGGAAGTGCGCAATAACAAGCTTAAGGTTTATGTGGCGAAGAAATTGAGTGAGAAGGAATCCACCGTTCTTAACTTTGAAGGCCCTATTGCGAATTACGTTCCCAGCGTATCGGTGCAAATTATGCCGGATGGCTCCATACGGGATAAGGTTGATTTGGCGATGTCTGATGATGTTTTTTATCGCACAGAGAAAACTGCCATGGCGCCACTGCAAAGTTTATATATGTTTAACGAGGGAATGAATGCGGCGGAAAAGAGAAAATTCACACGTGCAAGAAACTCCCTGAGTAAGCATATGGAGACCATCGAACAATTTTCATATATGAAAAGAGCCTTTACGATGCGTCTTGAAAATGTTTGTCCGGTAAATAGCTAAATATCTAGACGTTCATGCTGCTGTTTGAAATAAAAACTATAGCTTTGTTCCTGGCTACGGCGCTTGCAGAGATAATAGGCTGCTACACGGCTTACTTGTGGTTAAAGCAGGACAAAAGTATTTGGCTACTAGTGCCTGGCGGTATAAGTTTGGCGATATTTGCTTGGCTATTGACATTGCATCCGGCTCCAGCGGGCCGGGTGTATGCTGCTTATGGAGGAATTTATATTTTTTCCTCAATAATGTGGTTATGGTTGGTTAATGGCGTTAAGCCCACCATTTGGGATGTGAGCGGTGCCGCTGTAGCAATGCTGGGTATGGCTATCATTATGTTTTCACCGAGGCAGATGATCAATTAGATTTGATAAATCTATGCGCTTATTTAAGGGTGACTTTGTGATTTATCCTTAAAGCTGAGAAATTCTTGGATCGCGTAAATATCTTACAGTTTATTAAGCCAGCTGATAATTGCTTCGTGCTCAATATTTCCAATGGTCGATATACTTGGGTGGCTTCTATTGGGAATTTTCACCAAATTAATATTTGATTGATCTAAAGCTATATAATTACCATAGGGTGCAATTAGATCCGAGGGGGAGGATATTAGCAGTATGGGGAGCTTGGAAGAATAGAGAAGGGGAAGTATATTGGTATCACTCGGTTCAATACCAGACTGCTCCAGAGCCAGATTTGCTCCTTTTCGAATTTTATTTTCGGGTATAACCCGGCTAAGTATGGGATGATTGAGCCTACCGTAGTTATACACGGCTTGATCAAAAGGGACCATTGGGGCAAGTAAAATAATTCCATTTAAGTCAGATCTCATGGCTGAGATATAGAGAGCCGTTAAGGCTCCCATGGAGTTTCCTACGATATATAACGGCTTGTCCTTGATGTCCCCTTTACTGATTAGTGCATCAATAAGTTTATTGATAATTTCACTATCTCCTACGCCATATTTTTTAGTGCTATTCGATTCCCCGTGACCAAGGAGGTCCGGAGCCACAACTTGAAATCCAAGAAAGCGAAAGTATTGAGCAGAAAATAACATGAACTCTTTTGATGATCGGAATCCATGTAATAAAATCACTGTTCCAGAATATTTTTCTTTCAGAGCATCTTTTGGTAAATCAAGTTTAACGGTGCTTTCTTTGCCGTCGGTGTCATATTTGACGGAGTAATGAATACCGTCTTGAGATGAAGCAGGAGCGTAATAATACCTGATGTATTCTTTGCTTTTTCCTATATCATAGCTGCCTTTTTTAAATCCTAAGTCTTTAATTTGTTCTGGGGTTATTGTCTCATTGAAAGGAAAGCTTTCAGATTTTTCAATAAGTTTGGCAATTCTCTGAGAGAAGCTGGATACACTAAAGCATGTGCTAATGACAGCAAATATCGTATTTAGTTTAATCGCATTTTTCACTGGCCGTTGATATCCAATGGATCTAATCGTATAGAGAAGGATATCTTGTTGCGATTAGGTTTGGCTGGAATTGGTGCCAATATGGCCAGTTCCTGAAAATGTCTTCTCGTTAAGAGAAGCTAAGCGAAATCCCTCTAATACTGGCAGGAGAGAATTCATTGTTCCTTCGGAGCTTGTTCGATCGTGCCAAATAAATGCTCGTCGAGTGTACTTCTTGTCCTAAATCAATAAGAGTGACGGCAAAATCAAAATTTGAGAAATTAGATTTTAATCTCTGTGGGCTGCGTGATACTTTATGCGCCGCTATAGCTACATAGATACGATTGCTGTATTTATGTACAGTATTGAGCTGTATAAGGCAAGAGATGAATATTTCCCTAGAGGTTGTGCAAGAACTGGCCCCAGACCAGGCTTCTTTAAACGCAGCCAAAAAACTGTTGAAGCCGGCTAAATGGCCTTTGCGCGGTAAAGCGGCTTCTGTAAATTGTATATGGGGGCAATGCCAAGGGTCGGGGGCCAATCCCTATTACACCATGGCAGATACAGTAGATCACGGTTACAAGTGTACCTGCCCCTCACGTAAGTTTCCCTGCAAGCATGTTCTAGCCCTTTTGTGGCAATTCGCCGACGGCCCGGATGACTTTATTGAGACTGAAACACCGGAGTGGGTAGTGGAGTGGTTGGGGCGGCGGCGTAAGAGTAAGCCTGAAGCCCAAGCTGAGACAAAAGCTTCTACCAATAAAAACATTCACGGTATTTCTGAGGAAACCTCGGAAAGTAAAGAGGCGCAGAAAAAAAAGGAAGCGGCCAGGGCTAAGCGGGCAGCGCAGACACGCGCTAAAACCAACAAGAGTATCGCCACTGGACTAGGTGAATTCCAGCAGTGGGTTGAGGATCAATTGCGTACTGGCATGGTGGGATTTCTCAAGGAACTTCGCCAGCGCTGCCGCTATATCTCTGCGCGCTTAGTGGATGCCAAAGCTGCCGGCCTGGCATCCAGGGTTGATGAGCTTCCAGCCAAGGCCCTGGGGCTTGGACCACAGAAACAGGCGGAAGTGGTATTCAAGGAGCTGGGGCAATTAATGTTACTCAGCAGTGCTTGGCTAACCGATGAGGAAGATGTGGATGCTCGCAGAGCGATTGCCGTTGCCGAGAACCGTGACCAGGTCTTGGAAAACCCAGCCAGCCTCAGGCAAAGGGGCATTTGGCAGAATGTAGGAGAGAAAGTGAGCACCCGCCGCGATGGTTTGGTGAGCCACGCTTCCTGGTTGCTCAAGCTTGATAGTAATACCCCAGTATTTGCCCTGTTGTTGGATCACTATCCGGCTTCTGCGGGGCGCCGGGAGGTGGGAATTGGTATCGGCGCCAGTGTAGAAGGGGAGTTGGTTTTTTATCCCGGTCGCATGCCCCTGAGAGCTTTCCCTGTGGAGTTTAAAGTCGTGCAGGATGGTGTGAATCAGAGATGGCCAGCCCAGCAAGAGAGCGTGTTCTCCCACTACCAAAAGCAGCTGTCTCAGCAACCCTGGATAGAGCAGGTACCGCACCTTCTTGAAGGGGGGCGTCTACTGCGCTGTGCCAACGGCCATTACTGGTGGCGCTGCTCGAGTGGTCAGCAAACGCTACCGCTCAACAATGAACAGATTCCTTCTCTATTACTGGGTTCAAAATTACAGGCGGCGTTTATTTTGTGGGATGGAAGCAGTGCTGAACTGCACAGCGCGCGGACAGATGAGTGGGGGACAATCGCATGCTAACGCCTGAGAAAATCCAGGAAGAGCAGTTGTTGGTAGAGCGCCTACAGCAGCGTTGGATGGTGGGCAGTGATTTGCCCTTAGAGCTCGACGCCCTACCTGAGTCCTGGCGTCCATTGTTTGAAGGCCTGGAAGAGGAGCGCTTGGCATCAGCGGCGGTAGCGCTTCTCAGCCAGCATCAAAGCGCACTCTACCAGCCCCAGGCTCCAGCAGAATTACGCGAATTTCCCTTGTTGCCCGAGTTGAATAAGCCCGTGCTTCCCTACCCAATGCGGGCCCATTTTCGACGGGTGACTGAAAGTGTTCAGTCCCGCTCTATGGAGCAAACCGGATTGCTCCTGAAGTTGCTGTTACAGCGGGGATATATTGCCCATCCTGCGGACTGGCTTCCCTCAAGTAATGATGAAGGCTTGCCGGAAGTATATCTTCCCTGGTCACAATGGGCCGCGAATGAGCGGGGTAGTATTGATGATTCTGAAGCGTTAACTGAGGAAAACTGGGATGATTGGTATCCCGCCAGTCGCCTGGCAAAGCTCAGGGAGTTGCGCTTCAGTAACCCCCCCGCCGCTTTGAATTTGATCCAGACCTGCGCCGGGCGCGAACCCGCTGATAAGCGTTTAAGGGTCGTGCGAGTTCTTGCTATCCGGCTGAGTGAGTCCGATGGGGAATATTTACAGTCCCTGCTTAAAAATCGTTCACAAAAGGTGGCACGTCTTGCCAATCAGTATTTATCTCGATTGGGATTGTCATCGGAACTTGAATCTAATACTCAGGAAGAGTTTTCTGCGCAGGAATTGGCTGAGTTTTACGAATTAAAAAAAGTGGGCCTGGTAAAGAAGCAGTTGCAACTATTGCCCCGTAAGCTCAAGAGCAAAAAACAGCAAGCCATTCGCTCGGAATTTTTGCAGAAGGTATCTCTGCAAAGCCTTGCGGAAGCACTGGATATCAGCGTGACTGACTTAGCTGAGGCTTGGCAGCTCGATAAAAATCGCGATTATGACAACCACAGTTTTGTTACCAATGCGGTAGATACTTTGCCAGATAAGGCTATTGCCCTGCTGGTCACCAATATTGAGAGCTACCTGGATACCGGTGAGGCCGGTATGTCTCTCTTACACAGTTTATTGCCGCGCCTGGAACAGTCCCGCCGTGCCGAATTGATGTTTGGACTTTTGCGCAATAAAAAGGCCAAAGTGGATTTTCAGGATCTACTCAAGTTTTTGCCCGAACCGCTAACGGAGCTTTCCTGGGATGATTTGAAAAAAACGTCGCCCTGGAAGGCGCTGTTAAAGCTCGTTGTTGAGGAGTTAAGTGAGAGTGGTTATTTGCAGTCTATTTATCTCCAGCGGGAGTTGACCGCATTGGGCTTGATGTTACCCAGAGAGACCGCTCGGCAGTTACTGGAAGCGCTTTTTGAGCAGGGTGTGCTACGGGCAGACCCCGCAACTGACTGTCTTCGATTTAATAGCGAGCTTGCCGGCGTGGATGGGCTTTAGTCCATACACCCAACACAGATTTAATTTTAAGACCGATCGTTGCCCGGCAAAATTCATAAAATAAGCAGTGAATTTCCGGGCAGGTAAAACAAAAGGATTCCCCATGAGTGACGTACTTCGTCAACCTGCTGAAATTTCCTATCAATCAGAACTGGATGCCTTAAAAGCGGAAGATACCGGCAAAAAACCAGAGAACTGGAGCCTGTCTCCGCAGGCGGTCGTGAAATACTTGATGGGCGGCACAACGGCTGAAGGTGCTGAGATAAGTGCAAAATATATCGGCAACCGTCGCCTGATTGAAACTGCTGTTGCTACCCTCGCCACTGATCGAGCACTGCTGTTACTCGGTGTGCCGGGTACGGCAAAGTCCTGGGTGTCCGAACACTTGTCTGCGGCGATCTGTGGCAACAGTACCCGTGTGATCCAGTGTACGGCGGGCACCGACGAAAACCAGATTCGCTATGGCTGGAACTACGCTCAGCTACTGGCAAAGGGCCCCAGCAAAGAAGCCTTGGTGCCAACGCCTTTATATCGCGCTATGGAGCAGGGTACTTTGTGTCGTTTGGAAGAGCTGACTCGTATGGGGTCTGATGTTCAGGATACATTGATTACCGTGCTGTCAGAGAAAATGTTGCCAATCCCCGAGTTGAATGATGCGGTTTATGCGCAGCGCGGTTTTAATGTGATTGCAACAGCCAATAACCGCGATAAGGGCGTTAATGAATTGTCCTCCGCGTTAAAGCGTCGTTTCAATGTTGTGGTATTGCCGCTGCCCGATGATATGAATGAAGAGGTCAGCATTATTTCTCGCCGCGTGGCAGAAATGGGTGAGAGCCTGGAGTTGCCAGTACCGGCAAACGCCGGCGAAGAGATCGAGAAAATAGTGACCATTTTCCGAGAGCTGCGCGGTGGTGAAACACTGGATGGAAAAATAACCCTGAAAACACCGTCCGGTAACTTGTCTACAGCTGAGGCAATTGCGGTAATGGTGGGTGGATTGAGCCAGGCGAACTGGTTTGGCGATGGTAAATTCAGTGCAGAAGAGCTTTCCAGTAATTTGGTGGGTGCCATTGTCAAAGATCCAGTGCAGGATAAAGCTGTATTGGAGGAGTACTTGGAAACGGTCCTGAAAAAGCGCCGAGACTTTGCCGGTTACTACCACACCATGAACGAAGTACTGTAAGGGATATCCCGTGTCCAAGGTGGATTGTCATTATTTTGGTATTCGGCACCACGGGCCCGGTTCTGCGCGGCGCCTTGTCGCCGCGTTGGATCAGCTGAAGCCAAAAAAAGTATTGATAGAGGGCCCCGCTGATTGCAGTGAATTACTGCCTCTGCTGGCTAGCGCACAGATGCAGCCGCCGGTAGCGCTACTCGGCTATGCTGCAGAGTCGCCCGGCTCCAGCCTTTACTACCCGTTTGTGGAATACTCCCCTGAGTACCAGGCCTGCCTATGGGCTGTACAACAGGGGGTAGAAGTTAAATTCATTGATCTGCCCATTAATATCCAGCTGGCGCAGTTACTCCAATCTGAAGCCCAGGACCCTGAAGCGGAGCAAAACGGCGGAGAGTCTGATTCCCCTGCGGTGGCAGGCGAGCCAGAGCCACCATCTGATACCTCTGATCCTATCGGCCTTTTGGCGAAGCTGGCGGGTTATGAAGATGGTGAGGCCTGGTGGAATGACCTGATCGAGCAGAATAACGATGACAGTGCGGAGATATTTGCCCGGGTAGAGTCGGCGATGACCGTGCTGCGCGGAGAAATAACTGAAACCGCGCCGTTATCGCAAAGGGATTTACTGCGCGAAGCCTATATGCGCCTGGAAATTGCCAAAGAAAAGAAAGGGGTGGAAGGTGAGGTTGCTGTAGTCTGTGGGGCCTGGCACTTACCGGCATTTCGTGAAAAGCACACAGCAAAAGATGACCGCGCACTGATTAAACAGCTGCCGGCGAAATTGCCCAAGAGTAAAGTGAAAACCACCTGGATTCCCTGGACATCGCCGCGATTGGCGATGGCTTCCGGCTACGGGGCCGGGGTTGCTGCACCTATGTGGTATCAGCATATTTGGCGCGAGGGCACCGGCGAGCAGTGGCTGGAGCTTTGGTTTGGGCGGCTGGTGCGCGCATTGCGCGAAAGTGGACAAGTGGTCTCTACGGCTTCGGTTATTGAAGCCGTGCGCCTGAGCCGCAGTTTGGCAGCCGTTAGAAATCGTCCAGCTCCGGGGTTTGAAGAAATTATTGAAGCCGCTGTGGCCTGCCTCTGTTTTGGCGAGCGCCTTATTTGGCAGCAGGTAGAAAGAGAGTTGCTTCTGGGTGAGCAAGTTGGGGCTATCCCCGAGGATGCCCCACTGGTGCCCCTGCTGGAGGATCTACAGCGCTGGCAGAAAAAGACCAAGCTAAAGCCCACGGCTCTGGATAAAGAAGTTTCCCTGGATTTACGCAGTGATATCGGCCTGAATAAATCTACGTTACTGCACCGTCTTGCTGTGCTGGAAGTGCCTTGGGGTAAACCCTCCCATACCGGAAAAAGTCGCGGTACTTTCCGGGAAAACTGGGTGCTCAGCTGGCAGCCGGAGTATGCAGTAAAATTGGTGGAAAACTTAGTTTACGGTTCCACCATTGAGCAAGCGGCTAACAATAAACTTATCGAGGCGATCTCGGCTGAGAGTCATTTGGGCAAGTTAGCAGAAGTGGTTTTGCTGTCCCTCGAATCTCAGTTGCACCGGGCTTCTGAAGCGGGCCTGAAGCGATTGGCCGAGAGAGCGGCTTTGGCCAGTGACGGTATCGAGCTTCTCGACAGCTTGCCGGCGTTAATTCAGGTACAACGCTATGGTACCGCGCGAGAATTAGCATTGGAGCAAGTTGCCGGCCTGGTAGAACGCTTAGCCATGCAATCTGCCCTGGCCCTGCCGTACGCCTGTCGCAATCTTAACGATGAAGAGTCCCTACGGCTGCGAAACAGTATTCACAGCGCTCATCAGGCACTGCAATTGGCAGAGTTGGGTGATGAAATCATGGAGGACTGGTGGCAAGCCTTCGAGCAACTGGTAGACAGCTCTCTTTCCAGTTTACAGGTCAGCGGCCTTTGTGCGCGTCTTTTGTATCAAGCTGAAAGATTTGATGGATATCGCTTACAGCAATTGCTGGAAAAATCACTGTCTCCAGCGGTAGCTGCCGCCGATGCAGCACGATTTTTTGAGGGCTTTTTTGCCGAAGCGGTTGAGCGCCTGCTGTACGACCCGGTATTGATGGGAGCGGTACAGCGCTGGTTGCTGCATCTGGACGAAGAAGTATTTATCGAGTACTTGCCCTTGTTCCGGCGCGTATTTTCCAGTCTCGATGCGATGGAGCGTCGGCGCATGATGGAGCTGGTACTCGGTGCCCGATCTAACCACTCGGTATCCAAAGCCATTAATCCCGAAGTTTTGCCGCTGTGGTCAGAGCATCTATTGCGTATCGGCAAATTAATCCAGAAGGACAAGACATGGGCGCAGTAAACGAAGTGTCTGAAGAGCAACAACCCGATGAGATAACGGTCGATAAAGACCAGCAAAAGGAACGCCGTTGGCGCCTGGTGCTAGGGGCTGATGAAGGTGAGTCCGGGCTTTCTGAGCGGGATATGCGTTTGTCCCAAGCGTTAAGTGCGCTTTATGGCAGCGGAGACTCAGAGTCTGGTAAAAAAGGTCGAGGCGGGTTGTCCCGCTCGTCTCCGCAAGTATCCCGTTGGCTGGGTGATATCCGCGAGTTCTTTCCGACTTCTGTGGTACAAGTTGTCCAGCGTGATGCGTTTGAACGCCTTGGCCTCAAGCAGATGCTCATGGAGCCTGAGTTTTTGTCAGCGATTGAAGCGGATGTTCACCTGGTCGCTGACTTGGTTAGTCTGCGTTCAGTGATGCCCGAGAAGACTATTGAGACTGCTCGCCAGGTCATCAAGAAAGTGGTCGATGAGCTGATGGAGCGTTTGGAGCGAAAGACCACAGAAGCGGTTAGGGGAGCTGTCAATAAATCAAAACGCAGCTTTAGGCCGCGTTTTGCCGATATCGACTGGCATAGAACTATTCAGCAAAATCTCAGGCACTACCAACATGACTACCACACAGTGGTGCCTGAGAAATTGATTGGTTTTATGCGACAAAGTCGCCGACTTGCGGACCTGGATGAAGTTATTCTATGTGTCGATCAGTCCGGCTCCATGGCGACATCGGTGGTGTACAGCTCAATCTTTGCAGCGGTAATGGCTTCAATACCGGCAGTGAAAACCAAACTGGTCTGCTTTGATACCGCAATAGTAGATCTTACTGAGGACTTGGAAGACCCGGTCAGCGTTTTGTTTGGCGTACAACTGGGAGGTGGCACAGACATTAACCAGGCGGTGGCTTATTGTGAGGATAAAATTGAGCGGCCTAGCAAGACACATTTAATCCTGATTACCGACCTGTATGAAGGGGGGAATGAAGAGGAGTTAAAAGCACGGGTTGCTAACCTTGTTCGCCAGGATGTAAATGTGATTACCTTACTGGCACTCAGTGATGATGGGCGTCCATCTTATGACCAGTCGCTGGCGGAAGAGTTTGCTGCGATAGGCTCTCCGGTTTTTGCCTGTACACCGGATCAATTCCCGGACCTGATGGCAACGGCGCTGCGTCGTGAAGATGTTCTTAACTGGGCTGCAGATCAGGATATCAAAGCCGTTCGGCCAAAAGCCTAAATTCTTATCCGCTAAATGATGGAGCAGGGGCGACGCCCACTCCATCATTTGGCCATCTCCCTAACTCTCGTTTCTTTAATAAAATCCATAAAATCGTAGCCGTATTGGCGCATATTAAACATAAAACCCAAACTAAATTCCCATTTTATTAGGAATAATTTCTCATGGTTCTTTCTTAGTGCTGGATCAAAATCTCCTAGGCAGGACCCTGGACTATGAATAACGAACACAGCGCTAAGGATAAATTTGATGAAACTCCCTCGTTCAAGTCTCTATAAAATCGCCATTGTCTCAATGATCGGGATATCCAACATTTCCATTTCTAAGCCAGCAATTGCCGATGATGTTGAATGTGGGGATACGATTACCACCTCTGTTACTTTGGATGAGGATCTCACTTGTGATGTCAGCCCTGCTTTAACTGTGATAGGCCCTGATGGACGCCTGAATATGACCGGGTACGAGGTTCAATGTGATGGTAGTGAAGTTGGAGTGCTGTTAGAGGGGCGTGCTGCGCTACTTCGAGGAGGGCAGGTTGCAGATTGTGAGGTGGGTGTTTTAGCGAATGGAGATGGATTCCATAATATTCAAGCGGTATCGACCACGGCAAATGCCAGCGCTGGATTTCAGTTAGTGAGCAATAGCAACTATATGACAGCCTGTACCGCTCAGGAAAATACAGGGGTTGGGCTGATTGTTAGTGGGGAGAGAAATAATGTCTTCCAGAATACTTTTGAGGAAAATACCCTGAGTGGTATCCAGATAGATGGTGATCGGTCATATATAACAGAGAATTTCTGTTTTGAGAATATGGGCTCAGGAATAGAGATTAATGATTCCAGTAATAGCTGGATCGTTGAAAATGCATCTGAAAATAACGGCACTTCAGGTGCGGGAACGGCAGGAATCTTAATGAATGATTTTGATCAGCAATATAATTTGATCATTTTAAATGTGGGGATTCTCAATGAAGATTTCGATGCGCAAGATTTAAACAGTGATCCCTGCAATGGTACAAATTTATGGCGAAATAATACTTTTGATACTGTAGATCCTAGCTGCCTGGATTGAAATATACGGATATAAAAAGATAGTGCCACTATGGTGGCTTCGGTAGTGGTGTTATCTTTTACAATTTATATTCCTGTAGCTTGTATATCAATATGCTCCATTCCCCGCTTAAACTATTTTACTAAATTTTGCGGACAAATTTCCCATGGCTGTTACCAGTTTTTGACTCAAAATCAGCATGACATATCTTTTCTGTATTTGAGCTTTATTTGGGAGGACTCTCGTGAGCTTTATATCTCGATCTGTGATAAGCAAGGCATTGATAACTTCTTTGGCGGCTTCTTTATTGTCTGCATCTTTGTGTTCACTAGCAAATGGTGCTGTTGAGTGCGGAGACACCATAACCAGTCCGGTAATACTGGATCAAGATTTGCTCTGCAATGTTACCCCGGCTTTGACTGTAACTGGGCCGACCGGATATCTGGATTTGAATGGTTATACGCTGAGTTGTGATGGAACTACAGTGGGAATTTTGGTCGATGGTTTTGCGGCCATAATATCGGGCGGGGTGTTACAGGATGGGTTTGTATCTAATTGCAATACAGGTATTTCTGTAGAAGGTTCCGGTATTCATAATTTGTTCGGCCTGAACACCTCTGGTAATACTTCTTCTGGTATTGAGTTTGTTAGTAGTAATAATACGCTAACCATATCAAATATATCGGATAATACAGGTACAGGTATTATAATCGCTGGGGGAACAAATAATCTGTTCTCTAATGACATTAGTCGAAATGAAATAACGGGTATTCAGGTGGATGGTAGCAGTTCAATAATATCGTCAAATACGGTATCGGATAATACTTTAACTGGAATACAAATTAATAATGCCAGTAGCTGTCTTATTAGCCAGAATACGGTGGAGAATAATGGCACTCCAGGGTCAAATACTGCAGGAATTTTAATGGAACTCTTTGGCCAGACTGGAAACAATATCGTAGGTAATACTGTTTCCGGTAATGTGGATTTTGACTTACAAGATGATAATTCTGCCCCCTGTGAGAATAACTGGGTAGGAAATTCTCCGGATGCTACTACCTCTGGTGAATGTGTGACATCACAGTAACATTAATTTAGTTGCAAATTTGGATCTGAAGGCAGTTCATTATTTGCCTTCAGATCTCTAGAGTTAATGTCTTTACTCTACAAAAATTTCATGAGACGTGCCGCAAGTCTTTTTAGGGTGTCTTACGTCTAGCTCTATTTCCCGTAGGTTTTATTATTGTGTGTGATCTTTTGGTGGTGAGGTTAGCTAAGGCTACAAGGGATAGATTCTATAGTTATTTTGTCTGAGTGAATTTGCTCAGCCTTTTGGTTGGCTGAGGGATATGATTGTTAAGGTGATTCAAGGAAGATTGTATGGTGTATGAATTTAGGGGATCCGCTAGGCACTTTGTGGTACTTGGTATTTTATACTTTGCTTTAGGTAGTTCCGCCTTTGCGGTTGATTGTGGTGACACAATTACTAGCCCTGAAGTACTTGATCAGGATCTTGTGTGCTCAACAGAACCGGCACTAACGATAATGGGGCCTACGGGTAGCCTAGACATGGCAGAGTACACCCTTAGGTGCGATGGCTCTGCTGTTAATAGTAGTTTTAACTCTGTTATTCAGTCAGGAATATTTAAAAACAGTGGCACCGGCATATTTATAGCTGGTGATAATAATAATGTGTCTTCTAGCTCGATCCTAGATAATTTAGAGAATGGTATTCAGTTAGAGGGTAATAACAATCTTATTGTAAGCAATGAGATCAGTCGAAGCACATTAAATGGTATCTTAATTGGTAAAGCAGATGGTAATACGGTTGCCCAAAATACCGTCTCAATGAGTGGGATTGGAGGGGCGAATACCGCTGGAATCTTACTGGAACTTCTGGGGAAGTCTGGCAATGTGATTGTCGGGAATACTGTTTTCGGCAATATAGATTTTGATCTGCAAGATAATAATAGTTCACCCTGTTTAAATAGCTGGGTTGGGAATTCACCTGACGCTACTACCTCCGGAGATTGTGTAACGTCAAATTAATAGCGTTTTACGATAAGTTGATAGGCTTGCAGGCAGTTTAATGGTGTCGCCACAGTATTGCGGACACTGCAGCTAGTGTAATTGCTGAAAGCCTGATTTCCATTTAGATTTTCGTTTTCATATTTATTCCTGAGGGATATCCAGTCGGCCAGTGTGGATTGATGTAGTGAGAGGAGAGTTTGGTTTGCTAGGCTGGTTCAGTTATAGAGAGATATTCTCAGAAGTAAGATATAGATAAGCGTTAATTGTTTTTATGCGGGATTCAAAGGCTAGAAGTTTAATGCCTTGAATCCCGCAATTTTTTTTAAGCTAGTTTATGCAGGCGTCATTTGATGAGCTGAAAATATTACCGTACCATGTGGTTCCTACACAGGCAGGAGTATTATCATCAAATAGGTCATCTATGTCGTTGGATTCAGCAGTATTTCCTGTTATGAGATTCCCTACTTGCCCAAAATTACTTACTGAAATACCGTATTCATTATTACTTGATGTAGTGTTTAGTATAATATTGGTGTAGTTTGCATCTTGGATTGCTATTCCAGAAAAAGTATTATTTCTGGCGGTGCTTTGGAAAACTTGATTGTTATCTCCTGAGATAATAATGCCACCTTCCCCATTGCTGGTGGCGCTTACTTCAAAAAAACTATTCCAGTCGCCGAGAACGATAATGCCATTACCAAAATTAAAGTCATTGATTGAGCCGCTGACAATATTGCGACTGCTACTGACTGACATTCCCAAAGATCCATTTTCTTGCGTTGTAACGCCGATGACATTGTGAAGGCCGCTGCCTTCTACAGATACGCCTATATCACATGATGTAATGATGCCACTGGATGCTTGGCTATTAATAAGTACAGCTGTAGTTCCTTCCAGTAGAATTCCTGTGCCAGCCAGGCCATCACAGGATAATGAAAATCCATTGAGATCGAGACTACCGGTAGGGCCCATTATTGTGATGGCAGGAGAAATCGCACAATTAGATATATCCGCATCCAATACTTCGGCAGTAGAGATTATATCACCACAACTTACGGCTAAAGCAATGCCCGGTGCACTTATTAAACAACAACCTGCTGCTGCGATTATTGATGTTTTAATATTTAAAATCGCCTTCATTGATATATTCCTATTGTGATTGTCTGATATTTGAAGTGGTTGATAGGGTGTAAATATCTCGAATTTTGGTCTTTGTTTGGTTGATGACAATAGGAAGTTGTTCTCATATTTATGGAGAATAATTCCTATTGATTAACTATGTTGATGGGATATGTGCTGGAGGAGTTGGATTTTTATTATTTGGTGTTTTATAGATGAGTTTAAAGATTGGCTTTTCGGTTCAAATATGCGTAGTGTTTCCATAATTGTTCTTTGGTGGCGTGTCAATTAGTAAGGGCGTGATTTTCTAGAGTGGTTTGTGGCCTGGTTGATATTAAGAGAGGGTGTGTTTGAGAGGTTTCGTTGTATGTGTGTAGTGATGGCGTTAAAAATAATGGATTCGCCTACAGTATGGCTGTTTTCCTAAATAGGGGGGGAACTTTCTTCCTATATTTTCCGCACTATTCTCCTATTGCTGAAAGTGCCATCGGAGATAAGACTCAACACAGCATCAAGCATAGATTCCTGAAGGAAGCTGGGGATTGAGTCCTTGAGAAGCAAGAGTTTATAAGCATAAATGCTGAAGTTCCGGTATTTGTTTTGGCAAAATTAAGCGCAGCTGATCGTAAATTGCTTTCTCTTAATGTTGTTGCATATGGTGCTAATTAATTTTGTGTGTTGATGCAGTATAAGAATCTTAATTTAGCGACATTTCATATTCTAAGGAGATAAATATGAAAAGGTGTGCCCCGTTGGCGGCTGCGGTCCTGCTTGCTGTTGCAAGTCAGGGTGTTTTTGCTTCCAACAATGTTGCGGTTCAGAACCAAAATGGAGTAGGTAATAACGCGACAGCAGATCAAAGTGATCCAACCGTTACATTTAACTTTATCAGCCAAACCCAGACTGGAGACACTAATACAGCCACTGCCACTCAGGTAAACGGAAATACCGGAAGCACAGTTAATCAGATACAAACAGGGAATTTAAATACTTCCACTGTTGCTCAAAATTCATCTGATACTGTGGCTGCCGTTATTACTCAAAATGGGAATACTAATATTGGCGTAATTAATCAGGTGGCATCTACAACCAGTGTTGCAACTATAAATCAGTTCAATCTGGTTAACTTTGCCACTGTTACACAGTCGAGTAGTACTACTGATACAGCAGTTATTAATCAAGTGGGTGACAACAACACCGGTACGGTTGTTCAAACCAACAGCACGACAAACTCGGCGGTAACTGCCCAGCAAGGGAATTTGAATGTGGCTACCGTGTCGCAATTTGTATCCGACACTAACACTTCCACATTAAGTCAGTTGGGAAATAGTAATAATGCTACTGTGAATCAAACAGATAATAATAATACCAGTGCTATTAGTCAGCAAAATGAATTTAACACTATTATCCACGCTCAATCTGGCAGCTTTAATTTGGCAAGTACCACTCAGATCGGTTTGACTAATATGGGTTCGACTATCCAAAGCGGAGCGAATGGTGTTGCCACGGCATTACAGCAGGGTAACTTAAATATGTTTACCGTTAGCCAGGTTAACGATTTTCAAAATGCTAATGTTTCCCAGATTGGAAACAGCAATATGGTAATAATTGTGCAGTAGGGCGAGGCTTAGGACGATATCGGAATTCCGGTCCCTGTGTGAGATAAACTCATTCAGGGCCGGATTTTTAGCTGTTGGTAAAGGAGCTAATTAGAATCGGTAGGTAGCAGATAAACCAACATTGCGTGGCTCAACAATGGCTGCGTAGCCATCTGGGTAGTGGCCACCTTCTACTGCCGGTTCAATAGTGAGAAATCCTTCTTCATTAAAGGCATTGTTAACATAGGCTGCGATGCTCCAATCTTCACCTTCATAGTTAACATTCAGGCGGGCGAGAGTGTAATCGCCGGCAACCCGCTCTTCAGTATTGGTGAAATCACCGTAGTACTCGCCTACATAGTTGGCGGAGAGACCTACGCTAAGCGCATCACTAATCCAGTATTTTGTGCCTAGATTAGCGGTGACATTTGGCGCGGAATTGAGTTCGTTGCCGTCAGCATCTGCATAATCAGCACCGGCATCGGTGATTTCAGTCTCCAGTAGTCCGAGTCCGGCACGTAATTCCCATTGCGGAGTCAGCATTGCGATAGCTTCGAGTTCAACACCATAGGTCTCTACTGTATCCATATTAACAATTTTGCGAGTAGAGCTGAGTGCCTGATAGCCGGAGTATTCATTGAAAAACAGGTTACCGTTTAGGCTGACGGTGCCATTTGCCAAAGAGCTACGTACTGCTAACTCATAAGTGTTAACGGTTTCTTCGTCGTAGTTGTAATAGTCACTTGCGCTAAAATCTAGGGCACCACCTGCTGCGTTGTAGCCTTTACGAGCACTGGCAGAAACAATAGTGTCCTCAGTCAAGTCGTATTGCAAAGCGAGTTTAGGGAGGGTGATGGTTTTATCAGTATCCAAACCTGCAATTAAGAAGCCATTATTGAAGTTAAAATTACGATTTTGCTCTTCATTTTCAACACGCAATCCACTGATCAGATTTAATTTATCAGTTAATGCATAGGTAACTTCACCATAAATAGCGGTGGAGGTACTTTCATCGTCACCAAAATAAGTAACGCTGTTGGAGCTATTAAAGTCTTGCTCTCTTTCGAAGTGTGCAAAGCCGATAAAGCCGTGCAGGGTGTCACTGGTGAGACCAAAGTTTAACTTTGCATCGATGGTGGTGTTCTGTTCGTCCATACGAACATACTGTTGGCTGGTGGCTTCTTCTTCATAGGAATCAAAGCCCCACTGGTAATCCATATAAGCTGCCAGGACTTCAATAGAGATATAATCGTTGATCTGGTAATCCACTTTAACGCTGGTAGTTGTGGATTCAGTGTCCATATCGCGATAGAAGTATGTTTCGTAGTCATCAACACCGGTTAGGGTGTAGTACATACGCCCGGTATTTCCCTCTTCACTGTTAGTGGACACAGTAAATAATGCCTCTAACTTTTCAGTGGGTGTCCACAGAAGCTTGCCTTTCAGTCGCTCGGTTTCCAGAGTGTTCAGGTCGAAGTCAGCGGGGTTGCCCTCATACTCTTGGGCATTACTGATAGTGTCGCCGGTGAGTTGCTGGGCCGTCAGGCGGAAGGCGAGGGTATCATCAACAATCGGGCCGGAAATCATGCCAGAAGTATCGATGTAGCCATCCTGGTCGCGGTAACCTACGCGAGCTGCACCTTCCCAGTCGAAGCTGGGATCTTTGGTTTTGATAAATACAGAGCCGGCAATGCTGTTACGGCCATTGCTGGTGGACTGGGGTCCACGAAATACTTCAATTTGTTCTACATCCCAAATACCGGAATCACCCGTGAGGTCTGCAACAAATGGCTCGGCGACACCATCAATTAACGTGGAGACACGGGCTTTGGCACCACCGGTAAAGGAGTTAAAGCCGGTGGCTGAACCGTTACCGGACACACCGCGAATATCCGGAGTAGCGCCGGAAAGTACCACCACGTTAGAGATATTAGACACCGCATCGGTAATGCTCAGGTGTTGCATGCTATTTAAGGTTTCTTCGGTAATCACGGATACCGAAGACGTGGTTTCCTTGAGGGAGCGCTCTGTTTTCTCGCCAATAACAATGACATTTTCCATTGCCTGCGGCGCATACTCTTCTTTCTTCTCATCTGCGGCGATCGCAGTCGCACCAATCGAAGCAAGAATAGTGAGTGAAACGGCTTTGCTGAGCAGGTGGCGTTTATACATAGCGTAATCCCTAGCAAGGTAAAGAAGTCAGGACGACAAGGAAGATCGGCAGCGAATATAATGCTAATCATTCTTATTTGCAAATAGGGAATTGCCGCAATAAACTCTCACTATTATTTGGTCTGGCAACGGCTTAGCTGCACCGATTAATCAGTGCCTGGCAAACAATTTTCTACCACTTTAGTGGTAGTGCTTCTAACCCTTAAGTGAAACTAGAAATGTATTCCTCAGTTTTAACGGGACTCGGCCTATTGAGTTGTCTCCTTGCGTCTTCTGTCCTTTATTTAGGCTGTCCCAATCAGCAGTGGCGTGAGCAGAGACCAATCCAGTTTTACCCCGCTCTTCTCATCAGTTTTGCGCTCCTTGTCATTTCCTGGGCACTTTTCCACCAAAATTTTTCGGCAACGTCAGCTTCCTTTACGCTTCTTAGCACTTTTATGTTAGCGCTGGGACTGCTGCCTTTTAGCGGTGTATTGGACAAGCCGGGCAAAGTCTTGGCAAAGAAAAAGAAGCGAATTCAAAAAGGGTTAGAAGGCTACAAACCCCACTGGTGGGTAAAAAGCCTGTGTGCAGTTTTCTTCGGATTGCCCATTGCAGTTGCCGTTGCTGGTTTGATTGCTTTGTGGGGCCCCGGTGATGTAGTGGTCGATGATAAAAGTCAATTCGTGATGTGGTTGATCACACCTGTCTGGCTCACTTTGGTAAGTCTGGTTTACCTGTTCATTAGTGTCAGGCGTATGTTGTCTCTCTACCTGGGGCTAAATTTGGTGCTGTTTACCCTGTTGTGGGTAGCGAGATTCGGAGTCTAAGAATATGCGCGTTGAATTGATTAAAACTTATAAAAGCGTGCATACCTGGACCGGTATTCTTGCGGGCTTGTTTCTGTATATCGCTTTTGTCGCTGGCGCTCTGACCATGTTTAAAGGGCCCCTCAATCAATGGGCTCTGCAGCCTGAGACCACCCTGCCAAGTATTTCTATCGATCAGTATGACAGCCTTATTTCCGAAGTTCTGCAGGCACACCCGGAAGCGGCAAAACAGATGACCGTCCAATTGCCACTGGCGGGTCTGCAGGCGGCACCGGTGAGTTGGGAAATAGAGGATGAAGAAACCCATGACCATACTCTCTGGTATGCCAGCTTCGATGAAAAAGGGCAGCTGATCACTCAAAGTTTTACGGTTTCCGCCATTGGCGAATTTGTCGATCATTTACATCGCACTGCCGGTATTCCCGGTGGTGAGGGCCACGATGCTTTTGGTACTTATGTATTGGGTGTTGTGGCGGCGTTGTATTTTGTTGCATTGATTTCAGGGTTGATTGTTTTCCTGCCCACTTGGTTCAAGGACTTATTGGTACTCAGAAAGGGTAAGAACCGCAAGCGCTACTGGCTGGATTTTCACAATGTACTGGGTATCACCTCTCTGCCGTTTCACCTGATTATTGCTTTTACCGCCTTTGTATTTGCCTTCCATGATCCGCTTTATGGTGCCCTGCGCGTGGCGGTCTACGGTGATTCCCCCATGTTCACTCGCCCGGCGCCAGCAGAGGTGAAGAGCTTCTCTGAGTTGGTGCCTGTCACAGAGTTGGAAGCTGCGATTCAGAAGGGGGAGCCCAAATTCCAGATGGCGGAAATCCTCTATTTGAATCTGGATACCCGCGCTCCGCGCATGCGTGTAGGTGGAATCATGCATGGTGAGGTGGTGCGAGGTGCTGAGTATGCTTATGTGCTAGGCAACCCTTACTTGAGCGAAGTTCCCTATAGCAGCATTCTGCCCAATAATTTCAATGGCTATAGTGGCACGGTATTAAGCATTTTTTCCCTGCATTTTGGCAGTTTTGGTGGAAATGCCGTGCGCTGGGTCTACTTCATTCTCGGCATTATGGGAGCACTGATCTTCTTCACCGGCAATCTACTGTGGATTGAAAGCCGGCGCAAAAAACGCAGGGGGCAGGGGGCGCTGCCGGTACAAACAACCTCATCAGTGGTAATGGCAAAGCTCACAGTGGGGGTTGGGTTGGGCACTATCTTGGGGGTCGCCGCTAGTATGCTGGCAGTTAAATGGCTGCCCCATGCGCAGGTGGATATTGAGTTTTGGCAGAAAGCCGCTTATTACACAGGGTTCTTATTTGCGCTGATCTGGGCATTTATACGTCGTCCCATGGCTGCTGCTCGACAGCTTCTTGCCTTCTGTATTGCCAGTATTTTCCTGATACCAATTAGCTCACTTATCAAAGGTGAGTTGTTGGGGGCTGCTACCCAGGTATGGGCGGTTGACGTTGTTGCGCTACTGATAGGTGCATCATTTGTTTTACTCTTGATTCATCTTCGCAAGCGGCGGGCAAAAATCGAAGCGGACAGTGTATGGTCTGAACTTGTGGAGAAACCCGCAGTAGAGAGCAGTATTCAAAATCCTTTACCTGATACCCATCCACAGGCATCAGGATAATTAAAAGGGGCTCTATTCAGAGCCCCTTTTTTGATGATATATGGGTACTATTGGAATGATTATTTTACCTTTAGTTCATGCCTGATGCCTCTATAGGTATTGCTAAACAGGCTGACTCTAATTCTTGTGCTTATGCGCCTATGAATAAGTTGAATAGCCTGCCCATTACTTTTTTATTAGATTTTGGTCCTGAGTAGACAGAGAGCGTTTAAAAGCTAATAGGCTTTGCATCGCTACTTGCTAAATAGAAGGCGCTAATTTAAATAAAGGCATTACGTCGTTTGATGTGCTTGGGTTTTATTAGGCCCTAGGCCGAAAGTATTATTCAGTGCCAATTTGTTTTAATTTCAAACTTTAAGGTATGAGAAAATATTCTTATCGTTAAGTTAATAACCGTAGCTAGACTAAAAAATGCTTCGCCTCCGATAAAAGTAAAATCTTCGGATGCGAACTTTTTTTAATTGTTGTTTTTATAGACTTAAAGGTTTAGCTCATGAAACTAATGGATGTGAAGCTTCTGGTGTCAGCAATATTGGCTCTTCCCTTTGTGTCAGTGGCTGCGGTGGAGTGTGGAGATACTATTACAAGCGCAGAGATTCTCACTGAAGATCTATTAAATTGTAGTGGTACGCCGGCGCTAACGATTGAGGGGCCAACTGGAAGTTTAGATATGAATGGATTCACCTTGGAGTGTGGCGGTGGATCCTCTAGAGGTATTGACGTCCTGGGCAACGCGGCTGTTCTTTCAAATGGAGTGGTGGATAGCTGTGCAATAGGTATTTTTGTGGAAGGGGATGGCTTTCATAGTATTCAAACGATGACTGTGAAAGATGGTATCGACGTCGGTATTTGGTTAATAAGCGAAAATAATATTGTGAATGGTTCTACGGCTACTGGTTTCTTTAATCGAGGGATTGAAATTCAAGGTTCTAACAGTCAAGTAATTGGTAATTTTCTTATAGATAACCAAGGAGGAACCTCTAGCGGGATATTGATTAACGGTGATAACTCATTTGTTGCTCAAAATATTTGTGATAACAATAATGGCGAGGGAATAGTTATTGACCCTTCTTCTGGTGGCTTGGTTGTTCAAAACATAGTGACAAATAATGGGCAGACTGGAATATCAATGGAGGGAGGGGGTCAAAGTGACTATTTGGTTACCGGAAATATAGCAACAGGAAATCCGGATGGCGATTTAGTTGACTCAAATCCGGATGCTTGTATGTCTACCAATTTATGGTATGGAAATATTTTTGATACGGCTGATCCGAGTTGTTTAGAGTAAATAATAATCTATGGAGTAGTCGAATTGTATGGCTGCTCCTTCATTTATTAGTAAGAAATACTCACTCTCTGATTGCTCGCCTGTGTAAACAGGATACTTTCTTCCCACTAGCATACAACTAATCTCTCATAGAAAAACCTTTGTTTCTTATCAATACTGAATTCAGCATCGTTTTATCACTCAAGAAGTATCGCAATATTGTTGTTTGTATGCGAAGTAGTATGAGTTTGACTTATGAAGCTAGTCATTCAACTGTCACCACCCGCCCCTAAGTGGCTCATGCAATGCGCCACGACCTCAATATTTGTTTTACTCAATGATGCTGCTTTCCTGAAAAAATTGTCGTAAAAGCTTTCGAGCTGGACCTGTCATCTTTAAGGAGTATTAGATGAGCATGTACAGACCTGTTGCAGCAACTGTTTTACTTTCAATGATTGGAACTGCCGCTCTTGCCGCAGACCACACCTATGATGTTCTTCAGGTAGGATCGGGTAATACCGCTAACTCAGATCAAAGTGACAATTCTGCTGTTGGTGATACGGTTATCCAGGTTCAGGTGGGTGATGATAATGAGGTGAATGCAACCCAGAACCTATTTACTTCCTTCAGTTTGATTCAGCAATCACAGGTGGGTGATAGTAATTATATTGAGGCAACCCAAGCCGGCTCAGTTTTTTCAAGCATTCTCGTAGAGCAAATTGGTGATAATAACTCAGCGACACCTGCGCAGGAGTTTGCCGAGTTAAGTACTATTTTGATAGTGCAGATTGGGGATAATCATGAAGCCTCATTTACTCAAACAAATACACTGAATGAGTTTATTGGTATTGTTCAGGTGGGAGATACTAACGTTCTGAATGTATTGCAGACTGGCTCAGCAGCAAACTCTATCTCTTTGCATCAAGAAGGTAGTGCACAGAGTGCGGCAGTGACACAAACTGCAAGTATAGGGAATAGTATTACCACTGAGCAATATGGAAGTTCCAATACGTTAAATATAAGTCATACTCTTGCCTTTGACTCTACTGCAATTGTTACTCAGGATGGTACAGGCAATAGCGCAAATACTCTTCAAAAATCTATCGGGCACTACAGTGAAATTCGCCAGGAAGGCGAAGGCCTGGATGCCTGGCACTCTCAGACTGGTGTCTACAACGAGGCATACTCTCAGCAATTTGGCGAATCAAACAGTGTAGATATTACTCAAAGCGGGGAATTTAGTGTTGTTTATACGGAACAGCATGGCAGCACCAATACTGCTGAAATCGATCAGGCAGGTGCCTTTAATAGTGTAGATATTATGCAATTAGGGGGATCAGGAAACTCTGTAATGGTCACTCAGCTGGCTAGCTTTAATGCCAGTTCCACTTCCCAGCTAGGAAACTCAAATCAGATCACTCTTACACAAGCCAACGCTAATAATACTGTGTCTACTACTCAAGTAGGGGACGGTAATGTGGGTCTGTTGACTCAGTAAATGATAGGTTCGAGTGCTGAAGTGATAAGGGGCATATCTGTCACGCTCTTTGGCTCTGCAAAAAATTAGCGGCGGCAAGCCTAATTGCCTGCTGCTTTAAGGAGTTAGTAATGAATTCGTTTAAGCCTATTTCGGTGGGTATTTTAGCTGCGATGGTTAGCGCTTTTTCAGTGGCTGCTGATAACACTTATGAGCTTATCCAAATTGGTAATGGTAATACCGCGTCAGCGGATCAGAGTGAGATAACGGTAGTTGGCAGTACCGTCATTCAGGTACAAATTGGCAATTCTAATAATGCTCAGGTAACACAGGAAGGCTTGACTATATCTAGTACAGTTATCCAGCGACAAGTTGGTACCGCCAATATGTCAGATGTGCTGCAGGAAGGTGCGATATCTACGACCTCTACAGTTGCTCAATATGGAGAAAGTAATACTGGTAATTCCCAGCAGTTTGATACGGAGGGAGATGTAAGTGATATTTTCCAGGCGGGTTCCAGTAATACCATGTTCGTTGAACAAGCGAGTAGTTTTAATAATTCCATAAGTATTAACCAGGTAGGGGTTAATAATAATGGGTTTGGCTCTCAGGCGGATGCATCTGGTAATGTGGGAGTGATGGTTCAGACGGGTGAAAACCTCAGCTTTTTTATGAGTCAGAACGCTGGTGCGATGAATACTGCAACAGGTTTTCAGGCTGGTAACTTACTCTCAATGTCTCTTAGCCAGAATTTTGCCTCAGCATCTAATTCTGTAGGGATTCAAGCAGGTGGGAATAATAATATTGCGATTTCGAGTCAGGTAGGTTTAGGACATGATAGTTTTATTTTTCAAAATGGAACCAACCTTGGAGCCGAAACTGAGCAAACGGGGCTATTTAGTACAGCGTATACGGAGCAGTTTGGTGGAATAAACACGGCTATAACGATACAGACCGTTGGGTTTAACACTGCAGAAACACTCCAGTTTAGTGGTTTACTTAATGAATCTTTGATATTGCAGTTTGGCGGATTTAATACAGCGGCTGCTGTTCAAACAGGAGCCAGCAATTCTACAAGGCTTAGCCAAACAACAGCCGGAAACCTTGCAGGTTCTGCCCAGTATGGTGATAACAATACGGTATTGGGACTTCAGTAACTTGTTGATTTAAGTTCATTAGGAGGTCCAGTCTCCCTTATTATATGGGGAGGCTGTCTAAAACTCACAATATGAGACGATTTTTTTCCTCCCAAAGGGTTTAGTGATGACTAAATTTGAGCCTCTCTCGGTAGGTGTGTTACTTGTGATAGTCAGTATATCCTCTGTAGCTGCCGATAACACCTATGACCTCATTCAAGTGGGGTCAGGAAATACAGCAATGGGTGAGCAAAGCGATCCCAGTGTTACCAATAGTCTAATTAGCCAAACGCAAATAGGGAATAACAATAATACTACTGGAGAGCAGCAATCATTTACCGAATCTAGCGAAATAGTTGTAGTTCAGTTGGGTCAAGGTAATACTGCAGAAGTTGAGCAAAGCGCTTCTGTTTTAACCAGTGTCACAGTTACACAGATTGGTTCGAGTAATATTTCAAGTATTTCACAAGATGGGGTCTTACTATCTATCATTGATTCCGTACAGCTAGGAGACGGTAATGTCAACGGTCTTGTTCAAGATAGCACTTTAGGAAGTATTATAAATATCGTGAGCATTGGTGATGGTAATACTGCTAATGTGATACAAAATTCCAGTGTGGATATTTCTGCCAGCGGAATAACTTTAGGTGATTCAAGTAATATAACAATTACCCAGGAATCTGGTCAGGTCAGTTCGGCAAGTGGATTTCAGTTTGGGTCAATGAATACTCTATCACTTACCCAGAACGGTGGGGCTGGTAATAATGAGGTTACAGTGCAAACGGGAAATGCACTAAATGCTCAGGCATTTCAGGTTTCTGCTTATGGTTCTCGTTCATTCATCTATCAAAATAATAATAATAATTCTTTTGAAAGTCGTCAGGAAAATGTGGGTAACGTTAGTATTGGATTCCAAAATGGAACCAGCTTAGAAGGGATTCAGAATCAGATAGGTAACTTTAGTAGGGGGTTTATCCAGCAATTTGGTGGACTGAACTTTGCTGAGCTTGCTCAGGGCGGTGATTTTAGCACTTCAGATATCTTGCAGTTTAGCGGGATTCTCAATAATGCAGTTGTTGTGCAGCTGGATGCATTTAATACTGCCGGTGCGACACAGACCGGTGATACAAACTCTACACGTCTCAGTCAGGCTACAGTAGGAAATTTTGCTACCTCTGCACAGTTTGGTGATGGTAATACTATTTTGGGACTTCAATAACTTTATTGATTTCAAGCAACTTAAGTAAATCTATCTCTTCCATTTCTTGTGGAAGTTGTCTGGATTCAGGGTTTTAAGCTGAGTTTGATCTTTTAAGGGAATTATGATGACTGTATTGAAACCTGTTTTAGTAGGAATTCTGGCTGTTGTGGCCAATACGGTTTCAGTGGCTGCTGAAAACACCTATAACCTGATACAGGTCGGATCGGGAAATATGGCAACGGGTGCGCAAGGTGATTTAACGGTTAGTAATAGCCTGATTAGCCAGATACAGATTGGTAATGACAATGAGGTGACAGGTGAGCAGCAGTTGTTTACCGAGTCTAGTGAGATTTATCAGTTACAGCTGGGTGCCAGTAACTCTACCGAATCTAACCAGAGCGCAGCTATATCGTCCACCATTACCATTATACAGATTGGGAACAACAATAGTGCCGAAAATATCGGTCAAACGGGTACTGCACAATCGAGTATTGCTATTACACAAGTTGGTACCAATAACGATGTTGGTTCGTCTCAAGCCGGCGTGGTAGCTGGAGATATTAGCGCAATTTTAATTGGTGACGGCAATAACTCAAGTTTAACACAGGATAGCAGTGTCAGTGACTCTATAAGAGTAACGATAATTGGCGATTCCAATAGAAGTGGAGTATCACAAAATATTGGTTTTGAGAATTCTGTAGTTAATTTTCAGTTTGGGTCTAGAAATGATTCGAATGTTGATCAAAATTTAGGGGTGGCCAATAGTGTTCTTGTTGTGCAGTCGGGTAATGAATTGCGTTCTTTTGTAGCTCAGAGTGCAGCTGCGAGTTCGTCCTCACTTGTGAGTCAAAAAAATACCGCAAACTCTTATGCAGTTAGGCAAGAGAATATAGGTAATTTAAGTGTTGGAGTTCAGGACGGTATTGGTCTAGACGCCATGCAGGATCAAATAGGTAATTTTAGTGCTGGGTTAGTCCAGCAGTTTGGAGCTTTAAATTTTGCTGAGTTGGCTCAAAGTGGAGATTTTAGTACATCAGAGATGCTGCAATTGAGTGGATTTCGTAACAATGCTTTTGTTTTGCAGCTGGAGGCATTCAATACTGCTATTGCAACACAGGCTGGGGATACGAACTCTACCCGTTTGAGTCAGGCTACAGTGGGGAATTTGGCTAATTCCTCCCAGTTTGGTGACAACAACACAGTTTTAGGACTTCAGTAATCAATATTGTCAGATGAAAGGGAGTAACCGCTCATGAAGTACAGTTCTCTAATGGCCTGCGTTCTGTTTTCGATTTCCAGTGCAGCAGGGATAGCAGCTGATAATACCTATCAGCTCATACAGATTGGTGAAGGTAATACGGCAGAAGCTGATCAGAGTGGTCCTGGTGTAAATGGAAGTACCATTATTCAACTACAAATTGGTGTTAATAATGGGGCTTCTGCAACTCAAGGTCCTTTTGCTGAAAACAGTACTATTATCCAGCGACAGGTGGGCAGTAATCAATCCGCTAGTGCGGAACAGCTAGAGGCAGCAATTGACTCAATAGCTGTACAGTATCAGTTTGGAGAGGGGAATACGGCAACTTCAGTTCAGGGTGATGTCGACGATAGCTCTACTTTTGTTTTTCAGGGTGGGATAAGTAACGATGTCAGTATAGGGCAGAATAATGGAGTTGGGAATTCAGCGACGGTTACTCAGCTAGGTGTTGCTAACGGAGGCACCGTCAATCAGGGCGGTGTTCAAAATAGTTCCGAGAATGAGGTGTTCGTGCTTCAAGTTGGAGAAAGCTTAACTTTCCAGATGAATCAAAGGTCGGCAATAGATAATTCTGCTGTAGGGATTCAGTTAGGTGACTCTATGAGTTTGGAGATTACACAAAACTCTGCTTCGGGATCTAGTTCGTTTGCCCTTCAAAGTGGGAATACTAATTCTATTGATTCTACTCAGGAGAATCTTGGTCATGACAGCTATATCCTGCAGAGGGGTACCAGCCTTGAGGTGATACATGAGCAGATTGGTGCTTTTAATACTGCGCTAACTGAACAGCGCGGTGGGATTAATACTGCGGAAACTGTGCAAAGCAATGAGTTTAATTTTGGAGAAACGTTACAGTTAAGTGGTTTGCTTAATGATTCCTTGATAGTACAGCTACAGAGTTTTAATACCGCAGTGGCTATACAGGATGGTGATACCAATCAGTTGAGATTAAGTCAGGCAACGGTTAGTAATCTGGCCACCGCCGTCCAGTTTGGGGACAATAATACCGTGCTCGGCTTGCAATAAGTTTTACTCTCAATGTGTAGAGGTGGGTAGGTTTCTGCTTGTGAAGAACTTTGTTTAATAGCGTGCTCTATATCAAACTAGTCAGCTGATGCGCCTTTTTTCTTCCCGGGGATTCTCAGTGGCGCATCACCTGGCTTAATTTTTCGGAGAACTCTTTTGGCTAGGAATTTTTAGCGTACACATTGGCAATTTAAGGAGTCTGTTAGGGAGTGAAGGCCTTTAACACTTCACTAAAATCCTCCTCTGTTGGTCTTCGGAGCCATTTAAAGTATTTCTTATAGGCTGTTATTCTTGTTCGTATATCAAAGCTCTTTGACAAATATTTATTCTAGAGGAAAAGATGAACCTGAAGGTATGTGCATCATTGGCATTATTAACAATCTTTATTTCAAAGCCAATTTTCTCTCTGGCAGATGTTCAGTGTGGAGATACGATAACGACAGCAGAAATTCTCAGTCAGGATATTTCCTGTGACCTTGAAACACAGGTCACAATAGAAGGGCCTTCCGGAAGCCTGGACATGAACGGTTATGTACTTACTTGTGAAGATAGTGATAGCGCAGGGATCTCTCTTGAAGGTTTAGGAGCTGTATTAGTAGGAGGTACCATAGACACTTGTGGAATTTCTGTCTTTTTAGAAGGCGATGGATTTCATTCAGTTCAAGGTTTGATTTCTGATAGTCCAGGGGTGGGTTTTATAGTGGAGAGTGACAACAATTCTATTAATGGCTCAATGTTTCTTTCAGGTGGCCCTGGTAGCATTGGTTTTCAACTCAATGGGGATTTCAGTCATATTTCAGGGAACTCTCTAAGTGGTAATAGTGATGCCATAGCAGGGATTGTCATTGCGGGTAGTTTCAGTCAGGTTATTCAGAATACCATTGATGGATCTATTTTTGGAATTATTATAGAGCCTCCAACTGTTAATGGATTGGTGGTGCAGAATGTGATATCGAATTCTTCAGATAGCGGTATCATGATGGATTTTGATATAGTGGATCCACCCTCAATGAACTACATTATTTCTGGAAATCAGGTGACTGGTAGTAATGGTGAAGGTGATTTGGTAGATGAGACTCCTGATGCTTGCCTCTCCAGTAATACTTGGTTTGGTAACATATTCGATACTGCTAGCCCAAATTGCTTGAAATAATTGTGTTCTTGTTATTGGTGGGAGAATAGCGTGTTGCTTGCTCAATAAGTATGCCATCCAAAGCTATATAGCTCTGATTAGAACCTCTTTTGTCTTAGCGCCATGGCTAATAGCAGGAGAAGACAAAATGAGACTGTCATTGATATGGGGACGAATTTCACTGATGGTATTTCCATGTATCCTTGTGAAACTGTAAATTGCGGAAGTGAAGGCAAAAGAAAAGTTGAGCAGTGCGGATGCCATACCGTGCCCACCTCTAATTTTAGTAAAGTTTTAAAACCCTTAATGTTGGTAGTTTGTCGTAGTTAACTAATTACCTGAATAATAGTATGCCCACTATATAATTAGTTGTAGTAGTTCTGACTTGACCTGACAGAACACCTTCTGAAAAATCGGTAACTGTCGGGTCAAGTCTGAACTACTACACTTCAAGGGCTGATATTAGTAGCTGCCTTATGGTATGTCTTTACCTACAAAAGCATCACCGACCGCCTTAGTCTAATGTAGTAACAGACCATGCTTTCGAATCTTTCTTAATACTGATATTTCGATCACTTAGTTGTCATCACTTTATGCTAGTGTTCGCCATAATTCACTGGGGTATTTAAAGAAGTAGTTATGGAGAGAAATGAGCCCGATGGCACTCCAAATCCGTCATTGACTGAAAATGCCCGGTTCAGCGAACACCATTCGGCTGACTATTACATTGACGAAACTCCCGTTTGGTGTGATGGAACTTCGATTCCGCAGAATATTTTTACGCCAATGCAGTGGCGAATTTGGTGGCTTGCGACAGCTGGTAAATTTTTTGAAGGAATGATCGTCTTCATGACTGGGGTATCCCACATTTTAATTGCTAAAGAATTTGGTTTGACCGCCTTTAGTATGGGCTTTGTGACATCGGCGACATTGTTTGGAATTCTGGTTGGAGCGATAACCCTAGGAGGGCTCAGCGATCATTATGGCCGGCGGAAAATGTTCATCGCTGAGATGATCATGTTTATCTTTTTCCTGGTGATATTGACCTTCGCAGATTCTTATCTCGTGATTGTTATTTCATTATTTGGTCTGGGATTGGCGCTTGGATGTGATTATCCCACGGCTCACATGATGATCTCTGAAAGTATGGCATCGAGGATGCGGGGCAGGCTAGTTCTCGGAGCCTTTAGTTTTCAGGCTGTTGGAATTTTGGTGGGTACAGGTCTCGCATTTTTGGTCCTCTCTTGGTATCCCTCCCTGGAAGCTTGGCGGTATATGTATGCTGCGGCGATTGTTCCAGCGATTTTGATCACGATTGGTCGTTTCTATATTCCGGAGAGTGCGATGTGGCTTCTGGCTAAAGGTCGCATGCCTGAGGCGGAGAAATCTATCAGTCAACTGTTGAAAAGAGATCCGCCATACCCGTCCAGATTCTTATTGAAGAATGTTGCCACAGCGGAGACGAATGAGAAAAAGATAGGTGGACTATCGAGTATTAAGCATTTACTTCAGGATAATAATTCTCGAAAAGCAATCAAACTCTCTTCTATTCCCTGGTTTTTGCAGGATTTGGGAACCTATGGCGTTGGTATCTTCACGCCAGTAATTTTAGCGAATGTGTTGGGATATGCGTCACCCCATGCACGCTCCATTTCGGAATTAATCCATAACAAAGTCGAGGCGGCGAAAGGGGCAGCATTAATCGATGTAATGCTGGTAGTTGGCGTTATTCTAGCAATTATATTTGTGGATAGGGTGGGGCGTATCCGATTGCAAGTTCTTGGCTTCCTTGGTTGTGCACTCGGCCTTCTTATTGCCGCCTATGGAGAATCTTTAAATACTAGCCAGCAGTTACCATTCATTTTCGGGGGGTTTATGTTGTTCAACTTGATGAATAATCTGGGGCCAAATTCTCAGACTTATCTAATCGCTGGGGAGGTATTCCCGACCCGCTATCGTGGTGCTGGTGCGGGATTGGCCGCATCCATCTCAAAGTTCGGGGGTGTCGCAATCGCATTTTTTTTTCCAATTTTACTTAGCGATATTGGCGCAAGTATGTTGCTTAGTGCACTAGCCGTGACTTCCTTGATTGGCGCAATGATAACCTGGAAGTACCGGATAGAAATGACGGGGAAGTCACTTGATGACGTTGGCTAATCATTAAAAAAAACCATGGAGTTCCTCGTCAAGTACTTCACTTTCGAATGTACAGATACATCTGCATGTTATTGATAATGGCAAGCCCATATTTTTTCTAAAGTCTAATTGCAGCTGGAATGGTTTCTGAGAGGCGTTCGAGTGACTGTAAGTTTAATTGTCAACTATGGCTAAAATATAAGCCGGCCAATATATAGTTACTAAAAAGGGAGAAGGAAAGAATACACCGCGCTTGGGACCCTATGAGGCATGGATGCCGATTAGGAGCTTACAGGGATGTATTCACAGCGTGTCTCGAGTGCGGTGTATTCTTTCCTTCCACCCCAGTAGTAACTTACTGGTCAGTAACTATAAGGCGCTCCACTGTCAATTTGACCAGACCTATCTTGAATGTTTAAAAAAGTTTTATTTTTAGGATTTTTGATTTTGTAATTTTTGGTGTATGGGGAATAGGTGGGGGGTAAATAAGTTCTTTAGCTTGCGTTCTTTATTGTTTTAAAGGTTGGAATTGGTTTTCTTTATGTGCTTTATTCCTTTCAATTTAATTGTAAATAAAAAGCCCCGGCGTACCGGGGCTTTTTATTTCTTCTTTTAGTTATGGTTGGCCCACAGCTTTTGAGCAGGCCAGGTAAACATCCAGTTGGTTGTTTATAAAGCTCAAGCCGCTCAAAGATAGCCTGACCTGATCAAAGTCACTATTGGTGGTGACTAATAGCAGGCGGTGATTGCGCGCACCGTTGACTTTGAATGGGGCCAGACGATATCCGCTGGTGGACTCCCCTGTGGCTACTCCGTCCAAATAAGTGCTGATTGTGATGGTGTTCAGGTAGATGATATCCAGCAGTGGTGTGGTGTGCTCTACCAGGAAACCGACCACATGGCGTCCCTCTTTAACCGAGTGGTGGTTGATTTGAATATGGGTAGAGCCGCCCGCACCGCTGACAACTTCCATTCTGGCTGCATCAGATAGGACGCCGTTAAATACCCTTTCTACTGCAGTAATAGAACATCCATCACAGGGCTGTTCAATTCCGTAAGTCAGGTCTGCATCTACACCGTTAACAATCTCCAAGTCTTCAAACGCTGCACAGGACAGGCCTGATTCGAGGTCGCAGGCGTCGCCGATACCATCGTTATCGGAGTCCTCCTGGTTGGGATTGGGAGTCTGGGGACAGTTATCGAGATCGTTTTCTACCTCGTCCCCATCCAGGTCTGCATCGCAAACATCTCCCACTCCATCACCATCAGTATCGGTTTGGTTTGGATTTGGAATCGCGGGGCAGTTGTCGACGGTATCATCAAGACCGTCATCGTCGCGGTCGTTATCGCAGACGTCTCCGGCACCGTCGTTATCGCCGTCCTCTTGCCCTGGATTCGGAATCATTGGGCAGTTGTCGACGTCATCATTAACGCCGTCACCATCCAAGTCTTCGTCACAGGCATCCCCAATACCGTCACCGTCAGTATCGGTTTGGTCGTTTGGCGTTAGTGGACAGTTGTCATCGGTGTTGTCTATGCCATCGCCATCGGCATCGCTATCACACTCATCGCCGACACCGTCGCCATCCGTGTCCGTTTGATTCGGATTGGGAATGGCTGGGCAATTGTCTTCACCGTCATCGTGGCCATCATTGTCGGTGTCACTATCGTCATCACAAGCGTCGCCGATGCCGTCACCGTCCTGATCGGCTTGATCATCATTTGGGATAGCCGGGCAGTTGTCGGAAGTGTCCGGGACTGTGTCACCATCCCGGTCGCTGTCACAGACATCACCAACGCCATCCTGATCGATATCCGACTGATCGCTGTTGGCAGTATCCGGGCAGTTATCGTAGGCGTTATCTACGCCGTCGTTATCGTTGTCGCCATCGCAGGCATCGCCGATTCCGTCGTTGTCACTGTCTTCCTGTAGTGTATTGCTGACATAGGGGCAGTTATCGTCGTCATTGAAGATACCGTCGCCATCGAGGTCTGGATCGCAGGCGTCACCGACTGAATCCCCGTCGGTATCTGTTTGATCACTATTGGATGCCGTGGGGCAGTTATCGGCTATGTCATCGACGCCGTCGTTGTCGTCGTCGCTATCACAGATATCGCCGCTGCCATCCCCGTCAGTATCGAGTTGGTCTGAGTTGGGTATCGATGGGCAATTGTCGGTATCGTTATCGGTGCCGTCTCCATCGAGGTCGCTATCGCAGGCATCCCCGACACCATCTCCATCCTGATCAGTTTGATCGGTGTTGGGGATGAGTACACAGTTGTCGACGCTGTCAGGTACCTGATCGCCGTCGACATCGGTGTTGTCATCGCAGGCATCTCCGTAACCATCACCATCTGTATCTGTTTGATCTGCGTTGGGTACCAGAGGGCAGTTGTCATTTTCATTTTCAACGCCGTCATCATCGCGATCGCTGTCGCAGGCATCGCCGGTGCCGTCGCCGTCGGTATCGGTTTGATCATCGTTGGCAACGGCCGGACAGTTGTCATTACTATCGTCTATACCATCGCCGTCATCGTCGCTGTCACAGCTATCGCCTTGCCCGTCACTATCAATATCGCTTTGGTCTGAATTGGCGGTAGCAGGGCAGTTGTCATCGTCGTTATCAATGCCATCACCATCCTGGTCGCTATCACAGGCATCGCCGACACCGTCTTCGTCGATATCACTTTGATCGGTATTGCTATGGCTGGGGCAGTTGTCGACCTCATCATCGACAGAGTCATTGTCGTCGTCGCTGTCACAGGCGTCGCCAATGCCATCTCCGTCGTTATCGTCTTGGCTCGGGTTGTGGGTGGATGGGCAGTTGTCATCTTCGTTATCGATGCCGTCACTGTCCGCATCGTCATCACAGGCATCACCTATACCATCACCATCCTGGTCGGTTTGTGAGGAGTTGGCTGCGGTTGGGCAGTTGTCGTCTTGATCGTCTACGCCATCACCGTCGTCATCGCTGTCACAGGCATCGCCAATGCCGTCGCCGTCAAGGTCGGCTTGGTCCGGGTTGGATACCGCTGGGCAGTTATCCTGGCCGTCGTCGTGGCCGTCATTGTCAGTATCGCTATCTTCGTCACAGGCGTCGCCGATACCGTCATTGTCCTGATCCGACTGGTCTGGGTTGGCTACATCTGGACAGTTATCCAGGCTGTCGGTGTAGCTGTCCCCGTCGCGGTCGTTGTCGCACACATCCCCGACGCCGTCGCCATCGATATCTCCCTGTTCGCTATTTGAATCAGCAGGGCAGTTGTCAGAATCGTTGGGGACGTTGTCACCATCCAGGTCGCTGTCACAGGCATTGCCTATGCCGTCGCTATCACTGTCGGCTTGGTCCGAATTGGGGGTTTGTGGGCAGTTGTCTGAAGTGTCTGGGTGGGAGTCGCCATCGTCATCAGTATCACAGGCATCACCGCTGCCGTCGCCATCTAAATCATCCTGGTCTGAATTGCTAACAGCCGGACAATTGTCATTATCATCATCGATACCGTCACCATCTGAGTCTGTGACACCAGGGGGTGGGAGCAAGTCATCGGCGGCATCGCCCCGGCCTCCATCAGAACCGCAGGCACTTAAAAGCACCAATGAAAATAGGATCGCAATAAGCGAAGGTAGACGCATGGTCATAATCTCCCGAACAAAATCCATTTTTGTTATCTGTCGGACAAGCGCAGTAGACCTATAAAAAATACGCCTGCAATAAATCATTTATGCTGGCGCACTTGGACTCCGGCTTATTTTTAGATAGATGTCATTATTTTGGTTGTGCGTATTTCTAATACTAAAGTTATGGCGCACAACCGTTTATGAGTGTGGTAACTATGCGTTCTTTCTCACTAAAAGTGTGATGAATGGCGAAATTTTGGCGGGATAATTTATGGGTGATAAAGCATGTAATTAGTAAAGGAAAATTCACGCCATTAAAAATATCGGAATAGATAATTTGACAGTTTGTTTTGCTATTGGTCTTGAGTATTTACTGAGTGGAAGATGATTCTGAGCCTGATTAAACCGCTGTAAGGATCGGGAGTTATACCGCCACTATTAATTGGGCAAGTGGTCAAATGGCTAAGGGCGATAAGGGAAGTTCATCTTGTGGTAAGTCTGATGCAGATCAGAGAAAACAGGAAGTTATTCCTCGTGTTCATGAAGTTTTATAAAAGTTATCGTTGAGTTTGTCTCAAGCATGTTCGCCAGAAGCGTAGCAGGATGGTTTTTTGTGGAAGTTAATTTTTCTGCTTGATCATGACATTTGCAGCTACGTATTTAAGTCGAGATATATCGGCTAAGCTCTTCTTGAAGAGCATTCTTTGCAGTCATATGGTGTAAACCAGGTGAGCCAAAGACATCACCTGGGTTTATAGATTGTGATCTTTCTATTTAAGGTTTAACTTCATTTCCATAAGTGATGGTTTGAAGCCAGCTTTTTCATAGGCTTTTATCGCTGAGCTATTTTGAGAGTAAACGTCAAGGTAGAAATCTTGAATCCCACTCTGTTTTCCCCATGCAATTAATTTCTCTATTAGCTTTGAGTTAATGCCCTTTCCTCGGTGTGCTGGTGATACATACATAAAGCCCAAATAAGCATGCCGCTCATGATCAAGAGATATCTTTGAGTTTCGTATCTGGGCATATCCACTTCCAATGATCTCATCTTCGGTTTCAACTACCAGAAGATATGAGTCATCAGATAGTATCAAGTTTTCCATATCATAATAGAATGCTGATTCAGCCTTAATGGATGGATTGTATGGTCTTTCGGCTTCGATAAGGCACTGTTCAAATTTAAGTAAATCAGGAATGTCTTCTATAAGTGCTTTTCTAAAATTCAACATCTTAATTTTCAGTGGTGATAGGTTTGAAACTGAAAGCTGCTTCAGCTTGATAAGGGCCTGTATCTGCCCACTACTGTGAGCCGTTATCTGTGTGATTGCGTGAGAATAACAGATTATAGTAAAAAGGGAGAAGAAAATAATACACTACGTTCAGGACCCTATGAGGCATGGATGCCGATAAGGAGCTTACAGGGATGTATTCACAGCGCGTCTCGAGTGCTGTGTATTATTTCCTGTTACCCCAGTAGTAAGTATTGAAGCAGCTTTTGTGATTCAAGCTTTGCTTGTTTAGGAAATTAGCCCCAGAGCCCTGTCAATTGTCCAATACCCGCTGGCTATTCCAACTGGATAAATAGCGTATTTTGATTGTGTCAGAAGTTGGTTATACAAAGTTGTAATTTTCCACTTCGAGAATATCCGCTGAACTGTAGATGATAAAAAAATCAAAACCAAGACAAATAATATTTGCCCCAGTTCTACACCTATATTAAAGCTAAATAATGCGGTGATTTTATGGCTATGAGGAAGTCCTAACTCCGCTAGCGCACTGGCAAACCCAAACCCGTGAAGTAATCCAAAGCCAGTGGCAACAATCGCCGGATGGCGTCGGGTTAAACTTGTTTTACTCTGTCCATTATGCGCGTATACAATTTCTGCGGCTAACAGCATAATACTCAATGGGATCAACACTTCAACAACATCTACTCTTATGGTGAATAAGTCTAAACTTGCGAGCCCTAGAGTGAGAGAGTGGCCTACTGTAAATCCGCTAATCGCTATTAAAATGCCTCTAAAGTTTCTGGCGATAAAGACTAAACATAATACGAATAGTAAGTGATCATAGCCCTCTAATATGTGTAAGAAACCTGCTTCAATATATTGTGTGACACAATCCCATATAGTTAGGCGGGAAGGTAGATTTATCTCTAAGACTTTGGGACCATTAAAGAGATTAATAGTGTCACCGTCTGATTTTTCAAAATGAATTAAGCTCGATAAGGCTGGATTGGCAATGGGGTATGTGATTTTTATTGTTAGGGGATTATATGGTCTTGTAAAATTGTTTGGGTGGGGGGTCCTGCATAGGTAACTCTTCACGTTGGATCCGGCAGGCCCTGTTATCTCTGGTTGTATTTGGCAGAATTCGCCCTTTAAGTGTATCTCAGGTTCAGTGCCTGGCTGCATGATAGGGGGGATTTTCCATCGAAGGACATATCTGCTTTCCGTGACTTCTTTTAAATCAATGTATATCGGTCTTCCGTCATGAGCGAAACTAAAATTGCTAGTTGTTGTAAGTAACAATAAGAATAGAAGGGCTTTGATAATCTTGTAGGGAGTTTTAGTTGGCATAGGTGATATCCACAGGTACATATGGTATCGAGGCATCCCTCTCTATTCTGTAGCCTGCCAACAGCTCTTGTATTCTAAGTTGTCTGTTTTCCTCCATTTTGTTTCGTCGATAATCTTCAAGTACTAAGGGGGCAGTTTCTCTAAAATTGGGTAAGCGGCTTGTTTTGTTTTCACTAACCAAAATTAGATGTAGACCATATGGAGATTTAAATGGACCGGACCAGGTGTTCAATGGTAGTTGAAAGATACGTTCTGCCAAATCATCGCCGAAGTGGCTGGCCACTAGATGGGGAGTGCGATCTGCATAATTCCGATGAAAGATAAATCTGTCTCCGTAGAAGGCGGATTCCTCGAATGGAACAGACTGCTTTATTAAGTGGTTCAAGCTCTGCTTAACAGTCTTCTCTAATTTTTCTTTAGAGTGACGTCTAAAATCAAAGAAAACATGAGTGAAGGTAATAGATGCTTCAATTCGATATTTCTCGCGATAAAGCTGGAAGTAGTTTTCCAAGTCTTCTTCACTAATATCAGTGTTACTGGAAAAGCCACCATTTACATAGTCAAGCTTTTGAATAAGGCGTCGTCGTATAATCTGATCATGCTTCTGCAGGCCTAGATTAAGGGCTTCACGGTAAAGTACTTCTTCTTTAATGTAATCATTAATGAGGTCGGATTTTTCTGGCTGGGTCAAGCCCTCCCAATAACGTCGTGCAAAACTCTGGTTAAATGTTTTTTTCTGGAATTGGAGGTGCTCAATTAGTATGTCTTCGCTGATAAGCAAGGTATCTTCAAAGTTGGTTCCATTTTCTTCTATTAACAACTCTGCGACAACGAATAGCACTAAAGCGATAATAGAGAAGTGTACCAGAGGCTCCCTTTTCAGAATCTCTAATTTCCGCTGCATGAAGCTTTCTCCTTAAAACCCGCAGAGTGTATTGATATCAGGATGTAAGCGACGTTTATAGATATGTTATTTACTCGCTTTGGTGTCAAGGTTCCTACCAGTCTTAGGGGGTATACCAAATTGGGGATGTATAAGCGCGCTCCTGGATAACGGCGGGTCCTTCAGGCGGTACCTGAATATTTCCATTATTGATTTCTTTTGTAGCTATCGCATCGTAGAGTGAATGGCGTGGAGTAGGGATTTGCAATACCCGAACATAGTAAAAGGCTTTTTCGTTCATATTAAACTTTGGATCTTGCCATAGGGTTGATAACTCTATGGAGCCAATGTTGTTGGTGTATTGCCCCGTTTCTCGATTTACTGTGTCCCCCACAGGCATTAGCTGCCCTTGGTTATTAAGCGTGCGTTCCCCAGACCAGGCAACATTAAATATTTTTTCTTGGGTCTTTCCTGTTGAGTCCAGCCAAGATTTAACCACTTGAATTCGATCCAGATTTGCTCCTTTAGGATCTTTTGTGGCGCGTATAAGTAGCTGAATTGGTTGGTCAGTTCTTTGTGGTTTGACTAAATCCCCCCCCATAGGTACTCCATGGGAATAACCGAGTTCAGCAATATTTTCAGCATCTATAGCGTGTTTCGGAAAATTCCAGCCTGCAAAGACGCGCACCTGAATTCGAGGACCTGTAGTGGCATATACTTCACGGCGTTTAAATGCAGCGAAAAGGCTTTCTCTGGTATTTTCTTCAGCCCAAGCGGCGGCGAGTCCAGAAGCGGACATGTTCCAACCTGTAGCCTTGGTTCCGCCAATGACAGTGTTAGTTCGCTTGCTGCTTGGTACTGAGTCATGAGCAAACTTGCCCCAAAAGTTGTTCTCCTCAGCAGTTGACATACCCGTATGTGAATCTGTAGACCCCACAAACCCCAGCTTATAAGGGTTTACACCAATTTTCTTCTGAATTTCCAGTCCTGTACGTAAGGCGGATCGGACGAAATCACCTTTAGCGACATGGTACGACTCCGGGTCAGCTTGCAGATAGAATGGATAATTCTCAAAGTCTGCGAAAGGATCGTCCGGGGAAAGCGTTGAATGGGTTTCTGAGTCCCCCTTAATTTGCGTTATTTCAACCAGGGGCTCCCAGCGCATGCGTGTACGCGCATACTGTGTATCAATTGGCTCACCACGCAGAGTGGTTTCTGCAAACATATAACCTTTGGACACATTGGAATTGTGGGGAATCGCAATGAATTCACTGCCAGTTCGTTTAGATGTCTCATCTAACCAGTGCCACAAATCTTCTGGGTACTGGCTCTGATCAGACCCAAAAGGAAGATACTGCTTAGCTTTTTCCGCCCCATCAGGAGAGACTACCACCCGGTGTAAGTTGGCCCCGGTTGGTGTTGAGCTCCAT